>NZ_JBAJNR010000011.1:0-61905 GCF_036881695.1 Corynebacterium sp. Marseille-Q4381
GTGGGTGAGCGCTCAACCGGTCTCGGGGGGGTGGACCGTGGGCGAGAGGACCTACGTGAAGCAGTATAAGACCAAGGCGCGTGGGCTGTCTACCCCAAACGGCAACAGAGTTTTCCCAGTTAGTTTTGTCGACACTACTTAAATCGAAGTGAACTGATGAACGCGAAAAGAACGCCGAGAGCTGCCGGTTATCTTTTGGTGAATTGTTCAATTCTCATGGTGTCAACGTGCTAACCCAGGCGCATAATTTCGCCCTGTGAGTATCACAGTCCTCCTCGTCCTCATCATCGTCGTTGCGCTGTTCTTCGACTTCACTAACGGTTTCCATGACACTGCCAACGCGATGGCCACCTCCATTGCCACCGGCGCCCTCAAGCCCAAGGTTGCGGTTGCCCTGGCCGGCATCCTGAACTTGGTCGGCGCCTTCCTCTCCGTCGCGGTTGCGAAGACCGTGGCAGAAGGCATCGTCAAGCTCGACGTGTTCGACCTCAACGACCAGCTCGACTCCGAGCGCCTCCTCCTCGTGGTCTTCGCCGGCTTGGCCGGTGGCATCATGTGGAACCTCTTCACCTGGCTCTTCGGCATCCCGTCCTCGTCCTCCCACGCGCTGTTCGGTGGCCTCATCGGCGCCGCGATCGCTTCCATCGGTTGGAACGGCGTGGTGTGGAACGGCGTGCTGGATAAGATCGTCCTGCCGGCTGTGTTCGCCCCGTTCGTAGCGGGCCTCATCGCGGCCGTCGGCACTTGGCTCGTGTACCGGATTACCGCCAATGCGGAGAAGACCCACCGCGACAACTACTTCCGCTGGGGCCAGATCGGCACCGCCTCCCTGGTGGCGCTCGCGCACGGTACGTCCGACGCGCAGAAGACCATGGGCGTGATCTTCCTTGCCATGGTCGCTGCCGGCCAGTTCGATGCCAGCCACCCGATGCCGTTCTGGATTCAGCTCGCCTGCGCGCTGGCCATCGCCATCGGCACCTACTCCGGCGGCTTCCGCGTGATCCGCACGCTGGGCAAGGGCCTGGTTGAGATTCACCCTCCGCAGGGCATGGCTGCGGAGACCTCCTCCGCCGCGATCATCCTCACGTCCTCGCACCTCGGGATGGCGCTGTCCACCACCCACGTGGCTACCGGCTCCATCCTCGGTTCCGGCCTGACCGGCCCCGCGGGTGAGGTGCGCTGGAAGGTCGCCGGCCGCATGGCGCTGGCCTGGATCACCACCTTGCCAATTGCTGCCTTCGTATCCTTCGTCACCTGGTGGATTGCGCACGGCGTGTCTGAGCTCGGTGGTGATCCGCTCTGGGGCGGTATCGCGCTTGCCGCCATCATCGCCATCGGCGGTGGCTACATGTTCCACAAGGCGCGCCAGAAGCCGGTGCACAAAGACAACGTCAACGACGACTGGGACCACGAGTCCAACTCCGCCGCTACCACCGGCAAGACGGCCGACTCTCAGGATGATGAGGACGACAACCGCACCGACACCACGCGGCGTGGCGGCCGCAAGAGCAACCGCGTCTACGGCGAGCCGGCAGACTTCGTCGACACCAGCGCGGGTCTGACGCACCAGCACCACACCGGCGGCTCCACCGCGGTCACCGAAAACCCGAGCCGCTAACCCAGATCAGATTCGCGAAAAGGAAATATCATGGCTGATCTCATTCAATCACTACTGCTGGTCACCGGCGTGGGCCTGCTGCTCGGCGCCGGGCTGCCAACGCTGTTCTCCCTAAGCATTCACTTCCTTTCCCCCGGCGAGGACGGATCCGTCTCCGGCGGCCGCAAGGCCATCGGCTGGATTTTCCTGGCCATCGTGCTCGTTGCCGTTGTCGCAGCACTGCTGCTAATCGCACGCGAGCGCATCGAGTACTTCACCGGATGGGACCCGTACCCCTTCCTCTAACCACCAGCTCACCCCATACGCTGCGCAAAGCAGCACCACCGCCGGGCCTTCGGGCCCGGCTTTCGCTATTCCTGGAGAAGGGATAATCGTTGGTGTTGACAAACGATTGGCGTAAACCTACAGTGTCCACAAAGTGAACGGGAGGTAAACAAATTCCCGTTTCCGAGAAAGGAGGTAGCTCATGAAGGACATTATGAACGCCATCCGTGAGTGGTTCCGCGTTGACGGTGAGGGTACCCCCTCGCCCATCGACGTCTCCCCGCTCGCAGTGCTCCCACGCACGAACGGCTAACGTTTCACCCGAACTTCACCCGCAGGTCACCTTCTGGGCAACCTGCGGGTTTAGCGTGCTGTGATGAACCCCTCACTTCTCTCACAGGAGCCCTGAAAGCCATGCCCATGCGCCGCCGGATTGCCACTGGCGTGGTGCTGGCGCTGACGGCTACTACCGTCACGCCGCTGACCGCCCACGCCGCTGGTAACGGGGACCTCGCGTCCCGCTTCACCCTCGCCGTTCTGCCCGACACTCAGTACTACGCCCGCTACGGCACCGAAGCCGCCGGCAACATCTTCGTCGATCGCTACGGGTCCAACCCATTTCCTAGCCAGACGAACTTCCTCGCTCAGCACAAGGACGAGCTGGGCCTAGAGTTTGTCACCCACCTCGGCGACGTGGTGGACCAGCCGAACGACCGCGCCAGCTGGGAGATCAGCTCGGCGGCCATGAAGGTCCTCGAGCAGGCGCGGATCAACTACTCCGTGCTGCCGGGCAACCACGATTACGCCATGTTCGGCGACCGCTCCGCCTTCGACACCTACTTCCCCGAAGACCGAGCTCGCGCGAACACCACGACGTTCCGCGGCCGCACCCAGTCCACTGGCGTGCACCGCGCTGCGGACTACTCCTTCCCCGGCCAGACGGTGGATAGTGAGTACCACATCTTCGAGGCCGAAGGTCAGGAGTACTTGGTGCTCGCGCTGGGCTTCCGCGCGAACCAAGACACCTTGAAGTGGGCCCAGGGCGTGATCAACGCGCACCCCACGCTGCCGGTCATCCTCACCGCGCACGAGATCACGGGCATCGCCGGCGACGGATCCACGTACTACACCAAGGAGTACGGCGAGTACCTGTGGAAAGAGCTGATCAAGAAAAACGACCAGATCTTCCTCACCCTCGCCGGCCACCACCACGGCGCCGGCTACCACCTGACCACCAATGACGCCGGCCACCAGGTCATCAACATCCTGCACGATTACCAAATGTCCTACCTCGGCGGCAACGGCCTGATGGGCCAACTCGAGTTCGATCTGAGCAATAACACGCTCGAGATGACCGCGTATTCGCCGTGGGTGAAGGAGAAGGAAACCGCCAAGCTCACGCACTTCGACAACCTGCTGCTGACCGGCAAGAACGACGCGTTTTCCATCCCGCTGAACTACGCGGAGCGCTTCCGCGGCTTCAACCCGGAGTGGACCATCGGCGACGAGGACGACCCGAGCTACACCGAAGCCCTGCTCAACACGCTGACCACCGGATTCACCCCGTACCAGGTTGAAGAGGCGCAGCGCCCGACCAGCGCCGAGGACTACCCCAAGGTTGCAGGCACGGTTGCGCATTGGCGCCCGGGGGCACTTTTGCTTGACGACGCCGCTCCAGTCCCCTCCGGCTCCACCATCCCAGACGTGGCGGGTGGGTCGGACATGACGCGCACCCGCCACCGCGCATTCGCAGGGGCCGACGCCATCACCTTTGAGACCGACACCCACCCGCTGTCCTCCGATACCGGCGCGTTGCGCTGGGCCAAGCCGAGGACCAACTTCGCTGTCGCCTTCTTTGAAACCGCGGCTGGCGCACCGGCCAACAAGGCTAACTTCGACAACGGCTACACGCTTGAGGCCTTCCTCAAGCTGGATCCCGAGTTCAACGGCGACGAAAACGGCTGGGCGAACGCATTGATCCGTGATGCCTCTGGCACTGAGCACGGCCAGGGCCTTGATCCTGAGCCGATTCAAATGCTGGGTGTTTCCTCGCTTGGTGAGCTGCGCTGGTACTCCCTCGGGGACAACGGCCGGGGCTTCTCCAACTGGTCCCACGAAGTGCCGAAGGGCGAGTGGGTGCACGTCGCAGTGGTGAACGACCCGGCTGACCAGTCCGTGCGCATGTACCTCGACGGCGCGCCGATTCTTCGTGATGGCTACGGCCCCGTCGGCATGGCCGGCAACGGTGCCAAATGGATCCTCGGCACCTCCGCCGCCGCCAAGATCGAACAGGAAGGGTGGTTTGGCTCCATCGGTGAGATCCGCATGGTGGACCACCCCATCGGCCCCGACCAGTGGCTGACTGCGCGTGCCCCGAAGGAAGACCCGGCGGAAACGACCACCGCGACCGAGACCACGACGGTTACTGAAACCACCACCGCGACTGAAACTACCACTGCGACCGAGACGGTGCGCGTAACTGAGCCGGTGACCGCAACGGTTGAGGTTACCGCGACGAAGCACACCACCGTGCCGGTGACCTCGACCTCCACTGAGACGAGCACCGCGACTGAGACCGCAACCGTTACTGAGACCGCGACGGAGACGGCGCGCGTCACCGCGACTGAGACCGCAACCGTTACTGAGACCGCGACGGAGACGAGCACCGCGACTGAGACCGCAACCGTTACTGAGACCGCGACGGCCACGGAGCGGGTCACCGAACCGGTCTTGGTGACCGCCACGGAGACCGCGACGGAGACGGCAACGGAGACAGTGACGGAGACCGCGACCGTGACCACGACGGTCACCACGACTGAACCGGTGCCGGCGGTGACCGTGACCGAAACGGCCAGGGTCACTGAGACGGCGAAGGTGACAGAAACGGCGAAGGTGACAGAAACGGCGCAGCCGGTTGAGAAGGGCGGATCGTCCCAGTCCAGCACCGGCTCGACCATTCTCGGTGTGATCCTTGGCGCGCTCGGAGCATTGGTCGCTGCCATCGCTGCGCTTGAGGCGATGTACCCGGACCTTACAGCGCAGATGCGGGAGCGCGCCGGGCTGTAGAAAAAGTTGCCGGCATAAATCGCTCTGGGCTTCCTCGGGTTCCTGATGCGTCGCTACGAGGTGCCGATCGCGCCGCTGCTGATCGGTGTCATCCTCGGCCCGCTTGCAGAGACCGAGTTGCGCCGCACCCTCGCCGTGTCCGAAGACGACGTCAGCGCGCTGTTCGTCTTCCCGATCACCATCGGCGTCTACCTAATGCTGTTCGCTGCGATCGTCATCGCGGTGGTGCAGCACTTGCGCGGCATGCGCCGCGAGCGGGCGTCGTCAAGCGAAGCTGAAGCTCTAGCTTGACGACGCCCACCCGCCCCTTTCAAACACGATGAAGGGGGCGGCTACCCAATATTCCAAGCGTCGGGCGCGGATACGCCGTAGTCGACGCCGAGCACGGCGAAGTGTTTGCGCGCGGCGCGGATCTTCGCTTTTTCGGTCTCTCTGAGCTTGTGCTCCAAATTGGTGCTCTTCGTTTCACGGATCAGGTACAGTCTGTCCTCGCCTTGGACTCGTTTGATGATCGCCCAGTCAGGGTTATAAGGACCGACAGGCGTCGGCACCTTGAACTTGGGGGGAAGCTTCGTGAACAACCGAACGTCTTTGTCATTGTCCAGTAGTTTTGCGAAGTCCTTCTCCACTTGCGAGTCAGTGACAACGTAGTTGAAGTCCGACTTCTGCTTGTTCTGCAGTTCGTAGAGCGTGTCCAAGAAGAACTGCTTCTCCTCCACGCCGTCCGCCTGCAGCTCGCGGAGCGAGTACACGGAGCCACCAATCTTCTCGTACTGCAGCCCGTCTTCGACCACCCTGGCGAGCACGGATTGAATCGCTTCGTTTGCCATAGCGATAAATCCGTTCGGATTCTTCGTGAACTCGGCTAACCTGCCCGAACCGATCAAGATGTCGGCAATGGTGCGCCGCGTCAGCGATGTCGACTCCTGGAGCTGAGCAATGATGTCCGGAAGTTCGAATGAATCCTCAATGTTCGTTGAGCGTTGATCCGTCCGAGTCCCTTCTGTTCCGCCCCGGTTCACGGTGACGGTTGCCTTCGTAACGTTAACGCGCAGAGGAGGGATCGTAGGTGCTTGTTTGATGGCGTCGATTGCTTCGGACACCAGCTGGTTTCTATCGAAAGCAACGCTGTATGTGGTTCGTTGAGAGATTGTGTCCCACATTTCCGCGAACTGGGGATCCAAGTAGACCTCTTTATTCAGTTTGCGCTTGCGTCGCTTCCGCAGAGGCTTGACCTGGGCGGCAACAGATACCGCGCGCATGGCATCTATAACCATGGGTTCAAGACGCTCCAAGTCACCGAGGTGCAGAGAGAAGAAGTCCTCGTCGGGAGTAAATCGAGATGTAATGAACCCTTCGGCGTCAATAAAACCACTCGATTGAAGCATCTGCCTGATCCCCTGTGACTCCGCGGCTCCGATGGCGCTACCTGTGGCCGGGTCGATGATCTTGGCGAATTCCTGGGGTCGAACAAATCCGATTTCTACGCCTGCACGGATGTACTCGTCCTGTAAACCCTTGGCAAAGCGGGTATAGCTCTCGTTCGCAACCACCGTCAACTGAGCGATCGACCGGTCGGAGTAACGGTTACCTTGTTGGTCAACCGGCAGACGCAATCCTCGCCCGAGCGTCTGACGCCGTTCAGTTTCTCCACCCATCTCACGCAGGGTGCAAATCTGGAAAACGTTGGGGTTATCCCACCCTTCTCGGAGTGCTGAGTGGGAGAAGATGAAGCGCACCGGCTCGTCCAGAGAAAGCAGGCGCTCTTTATCTTTCATGATTAGGTCGTATGCGCGTGAATCGTCGTCGCTGTTGCCGTCCTTGGAATCTTTGGTGACGCCCTTTTTTGTCGAGGCGAAGTAAGCGCTGCGTGTCTCGTCTGGGTCTATTGCCACAGACACACCGAAATCAGGGTTTAGCATCATTTGACGCTCAACTTCAGATTGGTAGATCTCGTCGAACCACTGAGCAAATGGACCGTTCGCGGAGGCGAGTGAATCGCCATCGCCCATGTAACTAGCAACCTTGTCCACAAAGAACAGGCTCAGGACCTTGATGCCCGATTCGCGAAGACTCTCTTCTTTCTCAAGGTGCTCCCGAATCGTTTCGCGGATCATGTCCCGGTAGATGGCTTCGGTGTTGCCACCGATCTCCTCTCCGACGAGAAGGCGAGGATGATGGCTGAGCTCAACTGCGGCTGGTTCGATGCTCATCCCGGTAACGAACCAATTGTTCGAGTAAGCAGGGTTATCGGTGACCTGCTCCAAGTTGCGGTCCTTTTTAACATTGACCGCCTTCTTAACAATGTTCCCGTTCTTGTCGCGGACAGCTAGTTCAAGTTTCGCCGTCCAATTCTTAGGATTCACGTCCAAGAGTTTGATGTACGGTGTGGCTTCCACCCCTTCCTGCACGACCTCGGCAACGACGATTTGCTTCACCAGTTCCAGGTTGTGTGCATCTACCGGGTCGAGTTGGTAAACAAGGTTGCGGCGTTTCCGGTGAGTAGCGGAATACCGAAGAATTGCGGAGTAGTTGAGCTTTCCAATCGACGCCTCGGAGAGATCTGATTCCATGTTCTGCGGCTCATCCAAAATGACGAACGGTCGTACGGCTCGGAGATAGTCGACTGGTGCCAGGCCACCGAGTTCCTCTCGGCTTTGGTGGAAAATGCGGTTGTTTTTCGTTCCCTTAATCGCCGCCACCGTCATGATCATGATTTGAATAGAGGTGCCGGTGGCAAAACCGTGCACTTGCCCGGGGTTGTCGCCGGAGTATACAAAGTGACTGAACGGCTGTGTCGGGTACAGCTCTCGGAAATGAGCGCGCATAAGCTCGATGCTCTTGTTCACACCCTCGCGGATGGCGACGCTGGGCACCAGGATCACGAACTTTTTGAAGTCGTACTTCTCCGCCAACTCGAAAATGGTGCGTAAGTACACGTAAGTCTTACCGGTGCCAGTCTCCATTTCAACGTCAAACTGCAGACCGTCCACCAGTTGATCGCTCACCATCAGTTGGTTCTGCTCTTGGACACGCTGGAGATTGTCCAAAATCGTGTCCTCACCAAGGAACAGATGGTTTCCGACGGCACCAATTTCCAAACTCAGCTCCTGCTGGCCTACACCGATGTCCAGACTTTGTTGATCTGTCTCGAAACTGAGAAACCCACGGAGGATTTCTCGAAATTGACCTACGTCTTTCGGCTGGCCTTCGAAAAGATCGACAACGGAACTAATTGCGTCCAGCTGATATTGCTGACGGCTGTCAAACTTGAACTTCATCAGCTACATCCCCTTATGCGGTCTTCAGCTCGATGTCGTGGGTGGCGCACATCTGCTTCAAATTGGTTTTGAGCTGGTCGTCACCGGCAAAAGCGTCTTCGAGAACCACCAGACGTCCGGGCCGCAGTTCGGTTAATGCGCGCAGCTGTTCCAGAGATGGCTTTACGTGCTCGTTGACGTACGCAATCAGCACGTATTTGTTTTCCAGTTCGGCATCCGGAGCGTCATTGATAACTGCATGGCAGCCCAGACCGGCTGCTTCAATTTCGGAGAGTGTCTCGGTAAGAGACATGCCCTGCTTCAGAAGTAGCTCGGTGAGTATTGCGTCTTGCCTAGCGGTGTCCTTGGTAGATTCCCGAACATTGAGAATCTGTTGCTCGGCACTCTTAATAGATGTATCTGCTCTCAGATCCCACTTCACGAAATTCGTGTCGGCCAGTTTATATGCTCGAAAGCCAATGTCTAGAGGAGTGGTTCTATTGGCTGGGTTCGCCGCACAAAATTCCGCAATTCTCTCTCCAGAAACTGCGATTCTGTTCCTAGCAAGATCGGAAATCGTACGAAAACCCGCCTGACGGGCTGAGCTATTCTCTGGCGTCGGTTCGGGTAGCTGAACTTGAATGTGCTGGCGACTGCCGCCATCTCTGGCGTTGAGATCCATTACAGCCTGAGCCGTTGAGCCAGAACCAGAAAAGAAGTCGAGGACTATTGAGTCAGGTGCAGTTAGGAGCCGGCACAGCTCGATAAGAAATTCCGGATTCTTCGGCGATTCGAACGGTAGCTCCATGCCGGAGGGCTTTTTCATAACCAGTAGATCTGTCCAGTTGGAAGACCTCAACTTATCCGCAGCAGGAGAGATCCAATGTTCTACACCGGAATTTTTGCCTTTACGGCTGTCGCCGCGGCGGATGAATTCCAAAGTCTTGCCAGTTGTGGCCCAGTATTCCTCCAATGTCATTTTGTCTGCGTAGGAAGTCTCGTACGTCTGATAATTATCAACCGCTCGCTGGGCGCGAGCGGACTCCCACTTCCACTGCCCAGTCTCCGGTGTGAATCCAAGAAGGTCATAGCGCATGCTCGGGCGGTCCGGTGAATTCCAGAACCCCTTCCAGTAGCCCTTTTCAGCTCTATCGCGGTCTTTGAGTTCTGTTCGAATTGGGTTTAGCGATGCATGCAGTTGCTTCGCGTAGATTAGGCAGTACTCGACGCCTACGTTCAACGATCGCAATCCGCGTTCCACGAACTGATTGTTCAGGTTTTTGTCTTGCCGACGCACAGTCAAAATATTAACTAGGTTAGCTTCGCCAAAAACGCTGTCGCAGAGTAGCCGGAGATTGGCTAGCTCTTCGTCGCTGATTGAGATAGCAATAAACCCATCGTCGGAGAGGAGGTTGCGTGCTAGCTTCAGGCGAGGAAACATCATGTTAAGCCAGTTTGTGTGGAGCCGACCACCGGTCTCGGTGTTGCTTGAAAGCTTCTGACCTTCCTCATTAACCTGCTTTGACCACGAGAGGTAGTTCTCAAGGCCCTCTCGGTAGTTGTCCGGGTAAACGAAGTCTTTGCCTGTGTTGTAAGGCGGATCGATGTAGATCATCTTGATCTTGCCGTGGTAGTGCTTCTGCAAGATCTTCAAAACTTCGAGGTTGTCGCCCTCGATGAACACATTCTGGGTTGTGTCCCAGTCTTTGGAGTTTTCGAAATCGGGTGCGAGAGTGGCGCTAGTCGGGGTCTGAGCGGCTCGCATTGCGCGCTTTTTCCCTGGCCAGAACAAGCCGAATCGCTCAGAAGTGTCGGAAGCGTCCCCGTCCAGCAGTTCCTTCAGGGTCTCGATATCGATCTTGCCGTCAGCAACTGCCTCGGGGGCGAGCTTTGCCAGCTCGGTAGCTAATGCAGTGCGAAAGTCAGGGGACCACGGTTCGATTCGGGTTTCATCAAAGTCGAAATCACTCATGCAAATGAGGTTGCCACATGCATGCGACAAGCGTGGTTTATCTTTCGCACATTGAGGCGAGCGACATCTACGGTTCCACTCGCCAACGCACTGAGAACAAATCCTCCACGTGTTCTGTGCCACCGAGAGCCTGCTCTACGGCTTCCAAGTAATCGACAGATCGGGCATGAAGGGTGCGGCGTTCGCGCGCGAAGTCGTCCTCAGCGTCGTAAATCTTCTGCTGAATTTGGTTCGACTTCTTCTTAAACCGCAAGGATTCTGTCGGATCATCGGTGTTTCGAGCTCGCTTTCTCAGATCTTTCAGTTCAGCTTCAAGCTTGGCGACCTGCTGGTTGAACTCAGCTTGACGGTCTTCTCGGTTGCGTTGGACCGCATCCTCCTGCTCGTTGTAGAACTTCGCATTCCGAGCTTGAACGTCCTTGTGGTGGGATTCCGACTGTTTGTCCAGATCGGCTTCCAGGATGCCTAGGTCCACCGGCTCACAGTCTTCAATCGACACCACAGTGAGATCCATTAAGTTGCCAATGTCCTCGGCGTTGAGCTTCCTACGGCGACTGGTGAGCCCAGCGCAGAGCAAATAAGACTCTGTGACGTCTTGAGACCCTGCCCGCATCTCGAACGTCACTTTCCGCACTGCTAGTTGGCCATGTTGGCCTACGAGCTCCGCAGCTACTCCACCGACTCGATGAGAAGCACCAAGGCTGAAAACGAGTTCCTTGGTGGGGGTGTACTCGCTTAGCGCCTGCCCAACAACGTATTGGCCCAGTGGTCCGGCATAACGATATTGATGGGCGCCAGGCACCTGCTCCTTGAAGGCGTAACGGCCAGATGGAGCATCGGGCACCGGTGAGTGTTCCAACGTGAAGGTGTTCGAAGAATCGTCAAACACTGCGTCCGAACGCAGTTCGTATTGAGTGAGGGCCAGGAACAGGCGCTCGAACTGGTTAAGCGTTACCGTTGACTGTTCGTCGTGGCTACGAAGGCGGTCTTGCACCTGCGGGTCAAGATTGTCGAAGACTTTCGAACGAACCTTCTTCATTTCCGACGAAATCTCGGCGGAAAACTTTTTCTCCAGCTCGTCGAACGCGGCGTTGATCTCGTCTTCAGTTCTGCACTGCTTCAGGATGTGTGCGATCTCTTGCTCAAGATCAACGCCGTCTTCAATGGAACCGAGCACTTCGTCGCTGGCACCGAACACCGAGGTAAACAGCTGAAACTTTTCGGTGAGTAATTCAAGGATTCGCCGCTCTGCGGTGTTTCCCTTGTTCGAAAAGTTGGCCACAACCACGTTGAATTTTTGGCCGAAGCGGTGGACGCGGCCGATGCGCTGCTCTACTCGTTGCGGGTTCCAAGGCAGGTCGTAGTTGATCAACATCGAGCAGAACTGAAGGTTCACGCCTTCTGCTGCGGCTTCGGTGGCAATCATGATGGTTCCTTCATCGCGGAAGTAATCCACTAGGGCCTTGCGTCGGTCGGCGGCTGCGATGCCGGTTACAGCATCACCGCCTTCGTTCTTCTCTAGCCAGGCTTTGTAGATAGCGGAGGCTTCTGGGGATGTATTCGTCCCGTTGAACAAGACGAGGCCGTCTCCCCACCCCGTGTCTCGGAGGTGCTGGGCGAGGTACTCCTGCGTGACTGTGGAGTCCGTGAAAATGATGGCTTTCTCCGGTGCTCCAATTTCCCGAAGGGTTGCGAAACCGCGTTCAAGAGCCTCGTTGAGATGGACGGCCTTCTGGTTCACTTTGATAGAGCGGGCGAGAGCTGCGAAGTTGCGGAGATCTCGGATCTCCGCCTCGATCTTGCTACTAACGACGGGATCGGCGTAGTTAAGCCGGTCATCATCAAATGTGTCGCTTTCCATGCGTTCCAGCTCGTCGCTGGTGAAATCCGCATCGGCTTCCGGCGCGAGCACAAAACCGCCTCTGCCTCGGCGCATTCCTGTGGTGAGTTCATCTTGCAGGCGATCTGCCACCGACTCGAGCGTGCTCGCGATTGCGTATGTCGAAGAACCGAGGCGCTTGCGAAGAATCATCGCCGATAGGTGCATTTGGGACTTATTGAAGGCGTAGATCTTATCGCGTTGCAGGTAGGCGTCGATAAGCGAATGAAGCTCCAACTCCTCCGGTGACGGGTCGAACTCCACGGTGATCGGCATGCGTTGCGTGAAACGAACGTACTTTTCTGCATTGCGGCGCAGCGTGCGCTTCGCGATTGGGGCTACTCGATCCGGGAGATCCTCGGTGCTCCCTTTCACGTAGCGTTCTTTGAAGGCGTCGAGCGAGTGGAAGTACTCGTCATCGAAGATTGAAACTAGCCCGTAGAGTTCTTCGAGGCGGTTTTGCAAGGGGGTCGCGGTCAGCATCAGCATTTTAGAGGACCTATTTGCAATCTTCGAGATGGCAGTTGGGACTTTGCCCCCTTTCCAGTAGTTACGCAGCCGGTGAGCTTCATCAGCTACCAGCAGGTCCCAGCTGCGCTCAAGGCGAGCTTCGTTCCGGGCCGCGAACTCGTACGAGCAGATCAGCACAGTCTGCTTTTGGTTTGGGGCGCCGATGAACGCATCTGCTGTCTTGGAATCAAGCAGTTCTGCGGGGATCATGAACTTTTCCCACAGCTCTTGCTTCCATTGCTGGCGAAGGCTGGCAGGGGCAATGATCAATATGCTGCGGCGTCGCTGCGACCAGTACTGGGATATGACGATGCCCGCTTCGATGGTCTTGCCGAGCCCGACCTCATCTGCCAAGATGACGCCCTTCTGAAAAGGTGAGTTCAACGCGAAAAGTGCTGCGTCAATTTGGTGTGGCTTGGGCTCAACCTGTGCGTCGAACAGTAAGCCCGCCAGCTTCCCCACATGGTCATTGGCGTGGGAGCGTTCGAGTTCGTTGGCGAAGAACTTCGCTTGGTGCGGGGTGAGGTGAGCGCCGTAGTTGTTCACCCCGTTTACCTTGCCATAGCTGTCCGAGAAGCAGGGCTCCGGTCGAACCCCCTGCTTCCCTTACGCAGCAAGTAACTGGTTATTACGACACTTCACTCGAGTTCTGGGTGTCGGGGGAAGGCGCATCTGGCAACAATAGAGATAGCTCCATGCGCTCTCGGATAGAATGGTCAAAATTTGATTGGTGAAGATAGCCATTCGGAAACGTATCGAGATTACGAATTTGGTGCTTGGTTGTGAATGAATCGGGCAGCTCCCTAATAAGTCCTGCGTACGAAGCGCGGTCAAACTGCGCCACTTCGCGATGTTGGGGTACCTCTGGAGCAAAATCGTAATACAGGAATAATGCTGGGAGGCGACTTGCCAAATCAGTTGGATAGAAATCCCTCTCGCAGAGGTGTTCAACCAGCTCAGCGGTTAAATTGTAGCGCATTACAAATATGATGTCGGGATAAGCTTGTATTGTTTCACTCTCATCCTTTGAGGTAAGAAACTCGCTGATAGATCGAAACGTGCGGCGTCCGAAGAACTTAGCCCAACTGTCACCGCCTGCTCCTCGGTCCACGGCCATCGAGATGAAGGATCGTAATTCGCGGACTGAGGGCTCGGGTACGGCGTCCAAAGCGTCAGCGATACGGTCTTCAAAGTGGGCTTCTGCTGGGACATGCAGGAGGAGGTCTGCAATCCAATCCAACAGTTTGAAGTACGGATCGAATATCCCATCACCCGACGCCTGAAGCTGCGGCAAAGCTGCTATCAGGGTCTTCGCCACATTGAAACATTCTACCGGGGTGAGGTCGGGGGTTTCCCTGCCCTTCGTAATCGCTAAGCTAGCCACCCTCTGATTCTCGAATAGTAGCTGCATCAGGCCTTGTGATTCACCGCCCGCTGATTGCCGCAGGGCCGCCCGCACCTTCTCATCCGGAACATCTCCCTGCGGTACATGACCGACGAAGTAGCGGTCAAAGTAGTCGACGTGGGCGATAGAGCGACGTGGAGCGCTCGATCCGTGAAATCCCCTGCGGTCTGAAAAGGAGATTGAAGGGAACAATGCTACGAGGATCTTTTGGACTTCCACCTTGTCTTGCTCATCAACTCCTTCTGCCACGCTGGCAGCGGATAACGTATCCCTCGAATAACTTGAGGTTAACCTCGTCCGATAGTTCGAATCGCCAGAGATCAGTTGCATCTTGAGACCCCACAGGCGGTCGTAGAGATCTGGGGATACCGTTTGGATGACGGTGAGCAGAAAAAGGTCACCGGCCAAAACTTCGTCCAAAGGAATCAGATCGGAATGAATTGATAACCGACTCTTAAATCGTTTCAGGCGCCTTGGTGTGCGAAGCAGGTGAACTACAGCTCCCTGTGTTAGTTGTAGGTTCGTTCGAAGGTCATCCGTATCGAAGGCCTGGTGATGAGAGAGCCACTCTGCTAGAGAACGTTCGACCTGGTACTCGTTTAGCGGCGGAATCGGAAACGAAACCTGAACGAATTTTTCCAAATACGCTTCGGCTTGGCTCGTTCGCTGGCTGTCTAAAGTTGCATTCAATGTGTTTCTGATAACCCCTGGATCGAATACCAAAAGGTAGTGAACATCACGGATCCTTCCAAGCAGCCGGGCCACCTTCAGGACGTTTACGAGATCTGGGCCCGGTAAGCGATCCAAGTCATCGATGATTACGAGTATCTGCGTGTGGTGCTTTTGAATTTCTGTCTGTATGTCGGACAGTAAATTTTCCCAGTTGCGGCTCTCTACTCGCTTACTCATGAGGTCGGAGACACCGGACGAGAGATCCCCCACCGCGCCGGGTATTAACGAAGTGTAGCTAGTGGTCTTTACCAGCCACTCACTTAGTAATTGCTTTATGTGTCCGTCTTGTGTCCGAGGTATTGCACCGATAATTGTTTGGGAGAACTCAACTAACATAGCGTCGGAGCTGCTGGTCGCCCAAGGTGTAAAAGTAACTACGGACCACGGATAACTGTCTTTGCTGTGCAATTCTCGAACAAGCAGCTGGGCCACTGACGTCTTGCCAACACCCCAAGCGCCAGTGATCGCAAAAACCGTACTTTCCGCGTCTTTCGGTATTTTTTTTATTGCATGGCCTATGCGCCGTGCATAAGCCGCGTAACCGTACTTATCCTCTTCGCTTGACTTAATTGCTGTGTCATCCCAGGATTCGCTCATCCGACAACCTACCTTAATCGCTTCAAGTGGCCTACTTCCGCCCCTGCTTCAGCTTCGGGTTGACGCATGCCAACAACCCTACATTTCAAGTACCTTATTCGGCCATTGGCTCAATCGCGCATGACTTCCCCACCCACGAGACTCAAGTGCGGAGCCGTGCTAGCGGGAGCGCTCGCTGCTCTGCGTCGCCGCAGCGCGCGCCCGCGACGCGTTGGTGATCACCACGGTTGGTGAGCGCTCAGAGCTCCTGCCGGAGGGGTAACAGAGCTGGGCGGATCGTACGCACCGATTCGCTAGATTTTCGCTGCTCCCATCGCCGCGTTTTTGCTAAAACGGATTGAACGCACCGAATTGGGCGGTAATGCGGTAAGGTCCTCTCTACTTACCGGATATTCGGTGCGATCGCTCCGGTGCCTAGGGCGCCAGCTGTAGAGAGGAGTGGCTCATGAAAGTCGAGGAGATCGGGGCTTTCGTGCGCGCCAAGCGCAAAGAGCGCAGACTGACCCAGCTTGAAGTCGCGGAGCTTGCAGATGTGTCGGACCGGTTCCTGAGGGAATTGGAGCACGGAAAGCCATCGGCGGAGATTGGCAAGGTGATCGATGTACTGGCTGTTCTTGGCTTTGACCTCGAACCTGTCGTGCATAGGAGTGACCCGCTATGACCTCGCAGGGTATTGCCGCTGACGTATACGTAGGAGACGAGCTCGTCGGTCACTTCTACAAACGTGTGGATGGGCTCACCGAGTTCGATTACCTTGACGGTGTCACCACCCCAGTGGCCACGACGTTGCCGCTTAGCGGAGCTCCTTACACCACTGCGGCCGGTGCACTCCCACCGTTCTTTACCAACCTCCTGCCGGAGGGTAGGCGTCTTTCCACATTGAAGCGCACTGTAAAGGCCTCCCTTGATGACGAGCTTGCACTTTTGCTCGCCGTAGGCTCCAGCACGGTTGGCGATGTCAGCGTCGTACCGCACGGTCAGAGGCCGAAGCACCCCATGGCCTCAATTGATTTGTCCGGCGCATTGGATTTCTCGGCAGCTCTTAACGCCGCAGGTATCGCAGACCCGATCGCTGTTCCCGGCGTCCAAGACAAGGCTTCTGCCCGCACGATCGCGGCTCCGGTTCGCAACCGTAACGCGGAGTACATCCTCAAAGTTTCCCCACCCGAGTACCCTAAGCTCGTCGAAAATGAAGCCGAATGCTTCAGCATTGCCGGTGCCGCAAAGTTCCCGCTCACAGAAACGCAGTTGCTAACCGACGCCTTTGGGCGCCCCGGACTCCTCATCACACGCTTCGATCGAGTGGGCGGCAAACGCCTCCACGTTGAAGATGCGGCGCAGGTTATGGGCTTGTACCCCAGTGCAAAGTACGACCCGGCGATGGAGGATGTGGCCGGAGCGTTGATGGGCGTGAGCTCGTCACAAAGCTTGACCGCACGATCAATCGCGTTCCAAGTCGCTCTCGCCTGGCTGACTGGGAACGGTGACCTGCACGCTAAAAACATGTCGTTGATCTGGCGCAATGGCGGCGTGGAGATGGCGCCGATATACGACATACCCTCGACGGTGCCTTACGGCGACTCCACGATGGCGCTATCGGTGCAAGGATGGAAAGACAATATTAGCGGCAAGGCGTTTCGGGCTTTTTGTGGCGAAATCGGATTGGGCGAGCGCGTGGCCGAGCGTGTGATGGGGCAAGTTCTGCAATTGACGGAGGGAGCAGCTGAACGAATCATCGCAGCGGCAGACTTCGACCCGCGCCGTGCACGCGATCTCAGGAGGGTTCTGGCGAGTCGGAGAAGGGCGTGGGGTTAAGGCAGAAGGTGGCGCTCCGTCACAGCGGCTCGAAGGATTCCTCGCGGCTCAGGAGTAAGCGATCTTTTGCTTTCCGAACAGACAGACAAAGTTAGAAGCATAAGTTTGGTAGTCTCAGGAATATGACGTGGCCGAAAGCTGGCGTGGAGACCCTCCCTTGGTCCCCTGCTCCCGAGATGGTCTCCCGGCGGGCTGCGCGCAATGCCCCGCGGGAGTACCAGGCCTCAGTTGTGCCCTTCATCGCCGATGAGTCGCTGGAGCTCGCGGATGAAACTCGTGCACTCGTCGAGCAAGCGACAGTGGAGATAGTGCGTTTCGATGCCACCGACGCCCATCGTCTCATCCCGTTTACGCCGCTACTGCTGCGCAGCGAATCCGCCGCGTCGAGCCGGATTGAGCAGCTCACATCGTCCGCGCGGAAAGTGCTCGAGGCAGAGGTAACCGGAAAGGGTAAAGGTAACGCTGCGCTGATCGCTGCCAACACTCGCCAAATGGAGCAAGCCGTCGAACGGGCCCGCGCAAGTGTGGACGGCATTGTCGACATGCATCGCATTCTTCTCGCGGAATCGGCGCCGGACATCGCGGGCAAGCTGCGGAAACAGCAGGTCTGGATCGGCGGCAGCGACTTTTCTCCCGCGGGGGCGGTGTTCGTACCGCCAGGGGCTGCGAGCGTGGAGAAGCTTATGGCGGATCTGGGGCGATTCATGCAGCGCACGGACATTCCCGCGCTCGCGCACGCGGCCGTGGCGCACGCGCAGTTCGAAACGATCCACCCGTTCGCGGACGGCAATGGCCGAACTGGGCGTGCACTAGTCCATGTGATGTTGAAGGAACGCTGCTTAACAAGGAGCTCCGCCCTCCCCATCTCAGCCGGTCTCCTCACCGATTCCGCCGGGTATTTTGCGGCACTTGACGCGTATCGCGACGGCGACGTGGAGCAAATCGTGCAGCTGTTCGCCCGTGCCGCTATTGAGGCGTCCGAGAGAGGCGCGCGGTTGGCGAAGGAGCTGGAGGCGCTGCGCATTGAATGGGACGGCATCCTCACCGCCCGTGCAGACGCGCTCGCTTGGCGCGTCCTCGACCTCCTACAGCAACGGCCGGTATTGACCACAAACGCTGTCTCTACCGAGTTTGGCGTTTCGGCGGAGACAGCCCGCAATGCGCTTGAACGATTGGAGCAGGACGGGATCGTAGTGTCTGCGCAGCTGGACAAACGCCAGCGCGCGTGGCGCTCCCCCGACGTTCTCGAAGTGCTGGACGAATTCGCTGAAATGAGCGGACGTCGGGTGTGACGCTCGCGCTGTTCCTTGCATGCCACAGGAGACTCAAATGCAGGTTGAAAGCACAGTTGACGCCACCGAAACCCACATCCCTGCCTCTCTATGATCCAGTAGAGCGCGATGTTCAGTTAGACGAAATTGACGCTGCTGGGCATCGTAGGATCTCGGTGGTAATCCCTCATAGGATGTGAAATGTGCATCGGAAAGCAACGGGAAGAAGGGGTCATCAGTGGCGCTGCAGGGCAATCAGATCGACGCAAAAGAAATCAACGTAGGAAGGTTGCTCGCCAGCGGCGACTACGAGTTCGTCATCCCTGAGTACCAGAGGCCATACGCCTGGGGAGTTGAGGAAACTTTACAGCTGCTGTCTGATCTTGTCGGTGCGCTAGACCGGGACACAGATGAGCCCTACTTCCTTGGATCGATTGTCCTAGTTAAAGAGCCCGGATCTCCGCGCTCCGAGGTCATTGACGGGCAGCAACGCCTCACCACACTGACCATCCTTCTCGCGGTAATGAGAGATTTGGTGAAGGATGAGGAGCTTCAGGCATCCATCCATCAGCTCATTGAGAAGCCTGCGGTTGTGTGGGCGAGCGAAGCGGCGAGCCCAAGGTTGCGCATCCGGCCGCGGGACCAGAAGTTTTTCGCAACGCACATCCAAACTGCTGGCGGAACCGAGAAGCTGGTAAGTCTCAGCGAGAACTCACTCGATACTGATCCTCAGCGAGGTATTCGCGATAACGCGATCGCGCTTCGGAAAGAGTTGGAAACGTGGGACGAGGGCCAGCTTCAAGCGCTCTTCGTTCTCGTGGCGCAACGGGCGTTTTTGGTTACGGTGGCAACCCCCGATCTCAACAGCGCTTATCGGATCTTTTCTGTCATGAACGCCCGCGGCCTGCCTCTGTCCCCCCAGGACATCTTTAAATCGCAGGTAATCGGCGCCACTCCCGAAGGACAAAAGGACGCCTACGCAAACGTCTGGGAATCGCTTGAGGAGAATCTTGGCCGCGATGAGTTTGGGGACCTGTTCCTCTACATTCGCGCGATCAAGTCTCGTACGCGCGCAGTCAAGGGTCTGCTCCAAGAGTTTCCGGATCAGGTATTAAATGCTTACCTTCCGGATAACGGCATCCGCTTCATTGAAGAAGTGCTGGAGCCCTATGCACGTGCCGACATCCGCCTTTTAGCCCAAGATTTCCACGGTGAGGACCCCCGCTGGCAGGAACTGAATGGCTGGTTGAAGCGGTTGAGCCAGCTCGACAACGACGATTGGCGTCCTCCCGCTCTGTGGGCACTCAAGGAGCACGGTGACGATGTAGCGTTCCTGATCGCTTTTTTCGAGAAACTGGAGCGCCTCGCCGCGAGCATGTTATTGCGAAGGGTGTACGCCACACCGCGCCAGCAGCGGTACATGGAGTTGTTAAAACAGCTGACTGACGGCGACGGGTTGGATTCCCCAGCGTTCCAACTTTCGGATTGGGAACGGTCCGAAACACTGAAGCAGATCGACGGCGATCTCTACCTGCTTACCAGGGTTCGGAAGTACGTCTTGCTCCGATTGGATTCGGTTCTAGCTAATGACCCAGGAGCGTCCTACGACCACCGAATCATCACAGTGGAGCATGTTCTTCCACAGCAGCCGCCGGCTGACAGCGAGTGGGCGCGCACATTTTCTCCGGAGCAGATGGAACGTTGGACCCATCGCTTGGGCAATCTTCTTCTGCTGAATAGGCGCTCCAACTCCCGAGCTCAGAACTACGACTTCGGCGTTAAAAAAGATAAGTACTTCGCGTCAGGCGACGGCGTTGCGGTTTTCGCACTCACTACCCAGGTGTTAGGTGAGCGGGAGTGGACACCGGAGACCATCGCTAGGAGGCAGAACACTCTAGTAGAGCTACTGGCTAAAGAGTGGGATCTGAAGTAGCGAGGGGGGGAGAAGTTCCTAACAGGGAACTCTCCTACCAACGCGATGAGGTTGCGCGGGTGGCGTCCGCTAAGGCAGCCTACTTCGCCGCGTTCGCCCAAGCGCCGTTCGGGTTGTACGGGCTGAACCAGCCGTAGATGCCCATGAATGCCACCAGGAGCACTAGGACGGCGATGACCTCGCCGGCTTCGCTGCTGGAGTTCGAGGTATCCGTGTTCGTAGCGAGCGTGGTGACGTGCTGGGTGGTCGGTGCCGGCGCGGCGCTAGCTTCGGGAGCAACGGCGACGGTGGTCAGGGCCAAGGCGCCTGCGGTAATGGTGCTTGCGAGTTTCTGCTTCATGGGTCTGATTTTGCACTATCGCCCTGTGGCGCGCGCGACGCAAACCCTAGACGCTAGACCGCGGTGTAGCCGCCGTCGACGAGGTGGTGGGAGCCGGTGATGAAGCTGGCGTCGTCGGAAAGCAAAAATGCAACCAAGTTGGCAACATCCTCCGGCCGGCCGAGGCGACCAATCGGGTGCAGGTCTGCAAGTTTCTGCTGCTGCTCGGCGGAGTAGCGCTCGAACATGTGGGTTTTGATGTAGCCGGGGCCGACCGAGTTGACCCGAATGTTGTGTTCGGCGTAGTCGGCACCGAGTGCCTTGGTCAGCCCGATGACGCCGTGCTTGGCGGCGGTATACGCATCCAGGCCGCCCTTGCGCGCCACGGTGCCGTGGATGGAGGACATGTTCACGATCGCCCGCGGGGTGTCGTCGCCTTGGGCGAGGAATTGCTTGAGTTGGTAGTGGCACCCGTACGCCACGCCGTGGAGGTTCAAGTTGACCAGGGAATCCCAGTCATCCAGATCCTTCTCCGCGAGGGGAGCGCGGTTGTCGCCCCGGCCCGCGTTGTTGAACGCGAGGTGGAGTGCGCCGAAGGTGTCGACCGCGAACTTCACCGCGTTCTCGTTGCCCTCGCGGCTCGAGGCGTCGAGCTCGAACGCGGCGGCCTGTGCGCCGCTCGCGGTGAGCTCGTCGCCCGCTGCCTTGGCGGCGTCGAGGTCGAGGTCAGCGATGACGACGCTGGCGCCCTCAGCAGCAAGCTTGGTTGCGGTTGCTTTGCCAATGCCGGAGGCGCCGCCGGTGACGAGGGCGACGCGTCCTTCGAAACGGTTGCTCATGGCCCCAGGCTAACTCCTACACTGGCCGCATGCGTGTCGTGGATTTCAACGAGGCAATCGCAACGCTTAAGCCCGCGGAGGCGGTCGAGGCGATCCGCCGACCCCTGCTCGCAGGTTTCGACCCGGCAACCGATCCGCACCGGCAGAAAGTGGCCCTCCCCCACGGTGAGATGCATCTGCTCCCCTCGGCACTCGACGGCGCGGTGGGCGTCAAAGTGCTCGGCATCCAGCCGCCGGGCTCCACCGAGCAGGTGCCGCTTGTCCAAGGCTCGTATGTGCTTATGGATGGTCGCACGCTCACGCCAGAGATGCTTATCGACGCCGCCGCCCTCACCACCCTCCGCACGCCCGCCGTCTCCGTCGCAGGGGTCCTAGAGCGGCTCCGCGCCTCCACGGACGTCCTCGAGGTGGCCATTTTCGGCACAGGTGCCCAGGCCCGCGCCCACGCCGAGACCCTCACCGACACCCTTCGCGGTATCCGCGAGGTGCGCTGCACTTTCATCTCCCGGCACGACCCCGTGGCTCCCGCAGTTTCAAAGGCAGAGCTCGTGGTCACCGCTACCTCTTCGCTCGAGCCGATCCTCGACGCGGAGCATTTGCTAACCGACGCCACCGTCATTTCCGTCGGCGCCCACACCACCACTACCCGCGAACTGCACGAGGACGTGCTCGTCGGTGCCCAAGTCGTAGTGGAAGACCTCGGGGCCGCCAAGCGCGAGGCGGGGGACGTCGTGATCGCTGTCGAAAAGGGGGCGCTGTCCTGGGACGACGTGCTTCCGATGCGTGATGTGGTGCGCGGTGACGTCACCCTCGACCCGGACCGTCGCGTCGTGTTCAAAACTGTCGGCATGCCGTGGGAGGACCTGGCTGTGGCGGGGGCGTTGGCGCATGCAAGCAAAAGCAGGCCCTAAACCACGGCACAATGGAGTCATGGCCTGCACAGTTTTGTACTCCTCCTTTTACGGCTCAACCCAGCAGTACGCGGAAGCCTTAGCGGCGCGCCTGGGCACCACAGCGAAGCAGCTCGAGCAAGGCGTTCCGCTAAGCGGCCCGACCGTCATCCTCGCGCCAGCGCACGGCCCGATGCATGACGGGGTGAAGTACCTGAAGGGCCTCGACGCCGCTACTGTCCAACACACGCCCGTCGCGCTGGTCACGGTGGGAATGACGCTTGATAGTGAAGTGGCCAAGGCAGACGCCGCCGGTCAGCTCCTCGGCCCGCTTGCGGCACACGTTGAGCGTTTCTACCTGCCCGGCCGCATGAACTATTCCGAGCTTTCCACTCAGCACAAGACGGTCATGAAGGGCCTGATCACCGCGTTGCGGATGAAGCCGGGCAAGAGCGCCAACGAGCGCAACATGATCGACACGTACGGCAAAGACGTCGACCGGGTGGATGTGTCCCGGCTGGACCCGATTGTGGAGTGGGTTGGGGCGCAATAGGCGCGCAGAAAGATATCGAAAGATATCGGAACAATTAGCTGACCTGCATAAACAGGTCAAAAACTTCGGTTTGGGGGCGCTATATCTTCGCTATATCTTTCCGGTATCTTTCGCGATCCGCCTACGCCTGCCGTGTAGTGGGCACCTATTACACTGGCTAACCATGACTAACGCGAGCGACCACGGCCCCGCCCACCGCTACACCGCGGAGTTGGCCGGCGACATCGAGCAGAAGTGGCAGGCCTTTTGGCGCGACAACGGCACGTTCAACGCGCCGAACCCCACCGGCGACCTCGCCACCGGTGACCCGCTGCCGACAGAAAAGCTGAACATCCAGGACATGTTCCCGTACCCATCCGGTGCTGGCCTGCACGTCGGCCACCCGCTGGGTTACATCGCAACGGACGTATTTGCGCGCTACAACCGCATGCTGGGCAAGAACGTCCTGCACACCCTCGGCTACGACGCGTTCGGTCTGCCGGCTGAGCAGTACGCCATCCAAACCGGCACCCACCCGCGCACCACTACCGAGGCGAACATTGAGAACATGACCCGCCAGCTCAACCAGCTGGGCCTGGGCCACGACAAGCGTCGCGCAGTCGCCACCACGGATCCGGAGTTCTACCGCTGGACGCAGTGGATCTTCCTGCAGATCTACAACTCCTGGTTCGACGAGGAGTTGCAAAAGGCCCGCCCGATCGAGGACCTGGTGCGCGACCTGATGACAGGTGTGCGCCAGACCAAGGACGGCCGCGACTTCAAGGACTTGAACACAGAGGAGAAGTACGCGGCGCTGGATGAGTTCCGCTTGGTCTACCTCTCCGACTCCATGGTCAACTGGTGCCCGGGTCTTGGCACGGTGCTGGCTAATGAGGAGGTCACCGCGGACGGCAAGTCCGAGCGCGGCAACTTCCCCGTGTACCGCAAGCGGCTGCGCCAGTGGATGATGCGCATCACCGCATACTCGGACCGCCTGCTGGATGACCTGGATCTTCTGGATTGGCCGGAGAAGGTCAAGTCCATGCAGCGCAACTGGATCGGCCGCTCCCGCGGCGCGCAGGTTGCGTTCGAGTCCCCCGCAGGCGCGATCGAGGTGTTCACCACCCGCCCGGACACGCTCTTCGGCGCGAGCTACGTTGTGTTGGCCCCAGAGCACGAGCTGGTGGAGGAGCTCACTGCCGAGGCCTACCCGGAGGGCACCGACGAGCGCTGGACCAACGGCGAGGCCACCCCGGCCGAGGCCGTGGAGAGCTACCTGAACACCATCGCCGCGAAGTCGGACGTGGAGCGCCAGGAGAACAAGGAGAAGACCGGTGTCTTCCTCGGTTCCTACGCGGTTAACCCGGTCAGCGGCGACAAGGTCCCGATCTTCATCGCGGACTACGTGCTCACCGGCTACGGCACCGGCGCGATCATGGCGGTGCCGGCGCACGACGAGCGAGACTACGAGTTCGCCAACGTCTTCAACCTGCCGATCACGGCGGTGCTCGACGGCGACGTCTCTGAGGAGGCGTTCACCGGCGACGCCACTCACATCAACTCCGCAAACGACAACGGCCTCGACCTCAACGGCCTGGGCAAGGACGAGGCGATCAACCGCGCCATCGACTGGCTCACCGAGCGCGAAGCCGGCGAGGAAAAGATCCAGTACAAGCTGCGCGACTGGCTGTTTGCCCGCCAGCGCTACTGGGGCGAGCCGTTCCCGATCGTCTACGACGAGAACGGCCAAGCCCACGGCATCCCGGAGGACCAGCTGCCGGTGGAGCTGCCCGAGGTCGAAGACTACAAGCCGGTGTCCTTCGACCCGGACGACCGCGACTCGGAGCCCTCTCCCCCGCTGGCGAAGGCCACGGACTGGGTCAACGTCACGATGGATCTGGGCGACGGCCCGAAGCAGTACAAGCGCGACACGAACGTCATGCCGCAGTGGGCGGGCTCGAGCTGGTACCAACTGCGCTACATCGACCCGACGAACGATGAGCAGTTCGTGAACCTCGAAAACGAGCAGTACTGGACCGGCCCGCAGCCGGACGTTCACGGCGAGAACGACCCGGGCGGCGTGGACCTCTACGTCGGCGGTGTGGAGCACGCCGTGCTGCACCTGCTCTACGCCCGCTTCTGGCACAAGGTCCTCTACGACTTGGGCTTTGTTACCTCGAAGGAGCCGTACCGCCGCCTGTTCAACCAGGGCTACATCCAGGCGTACGCCTACACGGACGCCCGCGGCGTGTACGTCCCTGCTGTCGAGGTTGAGGAGAAGGACGGCAAGTACTACTTCAACGGCGAAGAGGTCAACCGCGAGTACGGCAAGATGGGCAAGAGCCTGAAGAACGCCGTTGCCCCGGACGACATCGCCCGCGATTTCGGCGCGGACACCCTGCGCGTCTACGAGATGTCCATGGGTCCCTTGGACACCTCCCGCCCGTGGGCGACGAAGGATGTCGTCGGCGCGCACCGCTTCCTACAGCGCCTGTGGCGCCTGGTGGTCAACGAGGACACTGGTGAGCTCGCGGTCAGCGGCGCCGAGCTGACCGCCGAGGACGAAAAGCAGCTCCACCGCACCATCGCCGGCGTGCGCGACGATTACGAGCACCTGCGCGACAACACCGTGGTGGCCAAGCTCATCGAGTACGTCAACTACCTGACCAAGACCTACCCGGACAGTGCCCCGCGCGCCGCCGTCGAGCCGCTGGTGCAGATGGTCTCCCCGCTCGCTCCGCACATCGCCGAAGAGCTGTGGTCGCGGCTCGGTTACGACGGCACCATCACCTTCGTGCCGTTCCCGGCGTTCGAGGAGCACTTGCTTGTCGACGCCACCGTCGAACTCCCCATCCAAATCAACGGCAAAGTCAAGGCGCGCATCGACGTGCCGACGGACGCCTCCAAGGACGAGATCGAAAAGCTCGCCCTGGGCGACCCGAAGGTCGGCGAACTCACGGCTGGCAAGAACGTTGTGAAGACCATCGTGGTTCCTGGCCGCATGGTCAACCTCGTGGTGAAGTAGGCGCCGGACGGTACACTCGCACTGGCGTAAGACTTCACAAGTTTTTAGGTAAGGAGAGCGCCGGTGACGAACCAGGGCTACGGCAACTACCCGTCCTACGGAGGGGACCCGCAGGGCGGGGACAACCCCGGTTACAACGGGTACAACGACTACAGCGGTAACAATGGCTACAGCGAGTACTCCCAGTTCGAGGTGAACTCCGCCGAGGCGCTCTCGGGCGCGGACGCGCAGCGCTTCCACGGCACCCAGTTCGTGGACGGCTACTACGGCGACGGCGCCACCCCGCACCCGATTAATGACCCGACCGCCAACGGCTGGACCCACACCAAGGGCACCGGCAAGCTCAAGGTCGGCCAAGCTGTGGGCTGGGGCTTCAACGCGTACCAGGCGAACCCGGGCATCTGGCTCATCGTGGGCCTCGTTCTGGCGGCGATTGGCCTGGTCAGCGACCTCCCCGCCCTCGCAGCGGTCGGCCCCTTGGTTAGCCTCGTCGGGATTTTCCTCGAGCCGCTGTTTGTCAGCGCTGGCCTGCAACAGACCCTGACCAAGAACTTCAAGGGGATCAAGACCCCGGCCTACGGCAAGACGCTGGGCATGCTGATCGTGGTCTCGCTCCTCTTTGGCTTCATCTCCGGCATCGTCTTCCTCATCGGTTTCCTCATCGCGATCCCGTTCATGAACTTGGACCCGGCTCTTTTTGAGGACCCGACCGCGGTGCAGGACCCGGCCGCTGTCGCCGAGGTCCTCGGCCAGATCGCGCCGGGCTTCATCATCGGCGGCCTGCTGGTGCTGCTGGTCCTGCCGTTCGCGGTCTACCCGATCTTCTACGCCGCGGATAACGCCGGCACCTTCGGCAACGCGCTCGGCCAGGGCATCAAGGCGGGCGGCCGCAACTACGGCCAGACCCTGCTGCTGGTGGTGATCCTCGGCGCGCTGACCATGCTCACCGCGGTGCCGTCGCTGCTCACCGTCACGATGGGCATGAACGCGTGGTTCTCCATCCTGCTGGCGTTCCTGCTCACCGTCGTGATCTCGCCGCTTCGCTTCATCATCGGCGCCCATGCCTACCGCCAGGTTTCCGGCGGGCCGGTTCCCCATGAGACAACCGCGTAAGCGTCTC
This sequence comes from Corynebacterium sp. Marseille-Q4381, assembly GCF_036881695.1. NCBI lineage: Bacteria > Bacillati > Actinomycetota > Actinomycetes > Mycobacteriales > Corynebacteriaceae > Corynebacterium > Corynebacterium sp. Marseille-Q4381. The sequence continues at coordinate 27,048 of NZ_JBAJNR010000011.1, forward strand.
CTCATCACGAGCACCCTGCTGATTGCGGCAGTGGTGCTCGTTCTTACTGTGGGCAAGGCGTACTTCTCTGTGCCGGGCCTGTGGTCCGCCGAGGCGCACCAAGTGCGCCAAATCCGCCTCGTCCCCTTCGAAACATTCGTCCACTACCGCGTGTGGTGGGGCCCGTGGCTGAACTTCTTCGGCAACATCGCGCTATTTTTCCCCGTGGGGTGGCTAGCCCACGCCTGGACCGGTTCAGTGCGCAAGGCGCTACTCGCCGGGGTCGCGTTCAGCTGCGGCATCGAGGTTCTCCAATTCGTGCTGGCCGCAGGCTACAGCGATCTTGACGACGTCCTCTTCAACTCCCTCGGCGCCTTCCTCGGCGCGAAGGCCCGAGAGAAGGCCCGTGAGAAGACCCGCGCTAGTGCCCGTGCACGTACAGCGAGAGAATCCGCTGCAGCATCCGGTACGCCGACCCCGTCAGCGTAGAGCCTTGGGGCGCGACCTCGATCGCGCCGAGGTCGACGAGGAAGCGAAACACCAGGTCGGTCTTCTCCGGCACTGATTCAAATGGCGGCGGGGTGATCCCGTAGTCGCCGCCGATGCTGTACCAGTCCGCGAGCGCCCACAGCACCGCCTTCCACTCCTCCTCGCCGAAGGCGTGCTCGAAGCCGGCCGCCCACTCGGCGATGTTGAGCCCGGTGTCGAAGAACTCGTACGCCATGCGGCCGAGCTCGCTGGCCACCAGTGCGCCCTCGCGCTCCTCCACAAACCCGCCGCCCACCAGCAGCAGCCGCACGTCGTACACGGAGGGGAAAGTGTTCTCGCGCGGCTGCCGAAGCCGTGAGTTGATGTGCAGGAGCTCCATCATCTCCCGGATCGTGGCCACCGGCATCTTGCCGGTCTTGGTCAGCTGCACCGGCTCGAGGAAGAGCCCGATGAGTGCGCGCAGCGTGATCGGGAACCGATCCACGAAGTCGGGCTCATTATCCTCCACCGCGCCGGGGAACAAAATGACGTTGTCGTCAAGGTCTCCGTCGTCGCGGTGGTCGCGGCCGCCCGGGGGCACGAGACCGGAGGGGTGCGGGCCCGGGCGCTGGTCGAAGAAGTCCGAAACCGCCGCAAGCAAGGTCGGGTTCTGGTCGGGGTACGGGTCGTCTTCAAGAATCGCCTGGAGGTCGGGGCGGGAATCCAAAAACTGGCCGAACTCGTCCGCAAGCGTCGGCGCGTGCGGGCGCGGCGGCTGGTCGACCGGGTCGTAAAAGAGTTCCTCGGCGATGTAGCTCACCCGCGTGGCCACGGTCACCGGGTCCGCGATGGTGAGGCGGTCTAACATCCGCTCCGGGCTCATGACCGGCAGGAAGCTGAGCAGGAGCGGGGTGACCTCCATGTTCGGCGGCAGGCCTGCGGCGATGCGGCGCGCCTCGTGGCGGAACTTCGTCATCAACTCGGGTCCGTTGGCGGATTCGATGATGTCGGGACCGGCTGCGTCGACAAGCAGCGGCGTCGGGCCACCCAGCTCACTGGGGCCGAGTGCCTCAACCCGGATGTTCCAATTCGCCGTGGGGTCGTAGATGTAGGTGATGTCGGTGAACTTCGAGACGAACACTTCGCTCTCGTCGGCCTCGCCCGCGCCCGGCGACTCCGAGAACACCTGCCGGAATTTCCCCGAGCCGGTGATGAAGAGGTGGCTCGCGGCGCCGGAGAAGCCGAAGGCGGCGTCGATCACCTCGGCGAGCTGGGTCAGGTCAAGGCTGTCGTCGACGTTGACGCAGCGGGAGACCTCGGGGTTGGACCCCTCCAGCGTCATCAGCAGGGTGACAATCATTGCGGCGCGCCACCGAAGATGACGGCGTACGCCCACGCCTCGGAGGCGTTCTTCACACCCCACGTGGTCGTGCCCGCCTCGGTGGAGGCGACCTCGCCGCGCGGTACCTCGACGTTTTGCAGGCTGAGGCCCTCGCTCAGCGCCAGAAAGCCGTGCTCGAAGTCGGGGTTCAGCGTGAACGCGATCTCAGCACCCGGCGCGACGCGGATCTCCGCGGCCACAATGTCGCTGCCGGTCGCTACCGGCGAGGTTTGGCCGAACATCTCGCCGGCGAAGACGCGCGCCTCGCCGGAGACCCGGGTGGTCACACTCCGCAGGGCAAAGGGCTCCGGGGCGAAGATTTCCAGGGTGGTGGCGTCTGCGGTGGCGCTGGCAAGCAGCCTGGCATCTAAGCGCACGCACCGTGCGCCGCTGGCTGCCTCGACCTGCACCGACGTGCTCCCCGGCGCGATAACGGCCTCGCCGACCTCAACCGTGTCGGCGACCTCGCCGCCGCGCAGCTGCGCCCGGCCGCCGGCGACCCAGATGAAGCTCTGGTGGCCGGGCGCGGCGTGCGTAACGCCACTGAACTCGCCGGCGAAATCGAAGGGGCCGATCAGACCCCCGGCGGCCCCGTTTTTTGCGCTGCCCTGCTGGTAACCCATGTGCGTTATGGTACCTGGGTGCAGAAACTTTCGGCTGGCTTGATACTGGCGCTTGCGTTTTTCGCCGCGGCCGCGCCGCTGTCCATCGACATGTACCTGGCCGGCATTCCCGCACTGCAAGACGAGTTTGCCACCTCCGCCTCCGCCGCACAGGCCACCATCTCCGGCTTCATGCTGGGCATGGCCACCGGCAACCTCGTCTTCGGCCCGATCTCGGACGCCACCGGCCGCAAGCGACCGATCGTCATCGGCTCGGTGATCCTGTTTCTCACCGCCGTCGCCTGCGCCATGGCGCCCACCATCGGCGCGCTGATTGCCGCTCGCTTCGTCCAGGGTGTCGCCGGCGGCTGCGTGGTGGTGGTCTCCCGCGCGGTGATCCCCGACCTGGTCACCGGAGCCGCGGCCGCGCGCGGGTTCTCGGCGCTCATGGCGCTCACGGGCTTCATGCCCGCAATCGCGCCAGCGCTCGGCGGGTTGCTCCTGCCGCTGATCGGTTGGCGCGGCGTGTTCTGGTTCATCGCCGCGGTCAACCTCATCCAGGTCGGCCTTGCGCTCTGGCTGCCGGAGTCGCTGCCGCCCGCCGCGCGCAAACCGAACGCGCTGGCAGGGCTGTTCCTCCGCATCGGCCAATGCCTGCGCCGCCCCGCGTTCGTCGGCTACATGCTCGCCGGCGCGCTCGGCTTCGGCGCGCTGTTCGCCTACATCGCCGCCTCCCCGCTCGTGCTCCAGCGCCAGCTCGGCTTCAGCCCCACCGCCTTCGCGTTCACGTTCGGCGGTATCTCCCTGCTCATCCCGCTCGCCAACGCCGTGAACATGCGGCTGGTCAAGCGCGTGCCCCCGCAGCGGTTGCTCACCGGGGCATTGCTTATCGACGCCCTCCTAGCCCTCACCATCCTCCTCATCTCACTGGGCGAGCCCTCCATCTTCATCGTCCCGCTGGTCGCGGGGCTGCCGGTAATGGGCGGGTTCATCGGCGCCAACGCCACGGCGCTGGCTGTCGAGGAGATCCGCGACATCGGCGCGGGCGCGGGCACCGGCGCCATGGGTTTTCTGCAGTTCGCGGTTGCCGCGCTTGTCTCCCCCGCCGCGGGTCTGGGTACCAACCACGCCCTGGTGATGGGCGCGGTCTCCCTCGCCTGCGCGTGCGCCGCACTCGTCGCGCTGCGCACGCTTAAATAATCTTGCGCTCCTGCGCGCGCTGCACCGCCGCCGTGCGGTTGTCCACGCCGAGCTTGCCGTAGATGTGGATCAGGTGCGTCTTCACCGTCGCCTGCGAGATGAAGAGCTGGTTCGCGATCTCCCTGTTCGACGCGCCCGTCTTCAGCGCCTGCAGGATCTCGATCTCGCGGGCGGAGAGCGCCTCGTCGGGTCGGCTGACCCGCTCCGCGAGCGCCCCTGCCGCCTGGGGCGAGAGCACGCGCTGCCGGTTCGCGGCTTTCAGCACCGCGGCGTGGAGCTCGTCCTCCGGGGCGTCTTTGAGCAGGTAGCCCATCGCGCCGGCCTCCATCGCGGCGATCACGTCGGACTGCGTGTCGTACGTGGTGAGGATGAGTACCGGCGGGCCGCCGGCCGCGGTGAGGAGCCGAGTGAGCTCGATCCCGCTCACCTGCGGCATCTGGATGTCCGTGACCACCACGTCGACACCCTCGGGCACCTCCGCGCCGCCGTCCGCGGCCTCAGCGACCACCTCGACGTCCCCGAACGAGTTCAGGACGGCGTGGAGGCCGGCGCGGACGACCGGGTGATCGTCAATAAGCATGATGCGTATCATTTCCCCTCCACTGGAACGCTGGCCGCGAGCACGCTGCCGTCGATGGTCAGTTCGCCGCCGGCTTCCTCGACGCGGGCGCGCAAACCTTTGAGCCCGTAGCCCTCGTTCTCGCCGATGCCCGGGCCGTTGTCGTAGACATCCACCGTGGCGGTGCCCCCCAGCATATCCGCCGTGACCACGGCCCGGTTAGCGCTCGAGTGGCGCTCGATGTTGCTGATACCCTCGCGCGCGACGCGCTCGATCACCGCCGCGGCGGCGGCCGGCACCGCGTACGCCCCGTCGGCGTTCACGGTCACCTGAAGCTCGCGGCCGAGGGCGCGCTGGCGCTGCTCAGCGGCCTGGGCCAGCTCTTTGAGACGCTGCGGCAGCGGTGCTTCTGTGCGGTTCGCGTCGCTGGCGTTGTCGGAGACGAAACGGCGCGCTTCCGCCAGGTTGTCGGCGGCGGTGGCGCGGATCGTGTTCAGCGTCGCCCGCGCTGCCTCGTTGTCGCCGAGCTGCTTGTCCAGCGCCCGGCCCAGCAGCACGATGGAGCTTAAGCCCTGCGCCATGGTGTCGTGCACCTCGCGAGAGAGCCGCGCGCGCTCCTCCGCCACGCCCGCGGCGTGCTCGAGGACCTTGTAGTGCTCGGTTTCGTCCCGCAGCGCCTTGTATGCGTAGACGATGAACACCGCGAGCGCGGTGCCGATCGTCGGCCCGATGAACCCGCCCCAGCCCGATTCCGGGACTGTGGTGAACAGCGTGCCGGCGAGCAGCAACGCGGAGATGAGCAGGCCGAACGGCGTGGCGAGCAGGAAGCACGCCAGCATGACCAGGGGGAACTCCAGCCACACGAACGCAGACGAGCGCACCGCGAGCTGGGCCCAGACAACGATGACGATCCCCAGCCAGGCCTGCTCCCCGTTGGCGGGAATCGGCTTGCCGCGGTTGAACCAGACCGTGCCCGCCAGATACACCGCGGCGAACGCTACGGCGAGGCCGAGGGTGATTCCATCCAGCTCGCCCGCCTGGTTCGCCCCCACGAGACCCACGGCAAGTAGCACCGCGACCAGCACGTGAAGGCTCACTCCCAAAAGGGTCAGGATCCGGTTGGTGTGTTTCACATCGACCAAGGCTAGTACGGGCAATCAACCGATCGGTTGATTCCGGTTTCAACCGCCCTCCCGATGTGTAAACCCCCAGCTCACGGCCAATATTAAGGGCATGTTCTTAGCACTCCGTGAAATCACATCGGCGCGCGGCCGTTTCGGCCTGATCGCCGGCACCGTCGCGCTGATCACCTTGCTCGTGGTCATGCTCACCGGGCTCACCAACGGCCTGGGCAAGCAAAACACGTCCGCGCTCGAGGCGCTCGACCCGCAGTCGGTCATCTTCCAAGACAACGACGATCCGTCGTTCACCACCTCCCGCGTCGACGCGCGCGAGGGCACGACCCCGCTCGGCACCGGCCAGAGCCTGCTCTCGCGTGACGACGGCACCGAGGAAGCCGTCGCCATCATGGCGCTTCCGGAGGGCACCGAGCTGCCCGGCGGCGAGGTGCTGGGCGCCGGCGCAGTCGCGTCCGAATCACTCGGCCTGCGCGAGGGTGAGACGGTGACGGTTGGGGGCGTTGAGGTGGGCGTCGACAAGCAAAGCTCCAACCTCGAGTTTTCCCACACCCCTGTGCTGTGGGTGCCGACCGCAACCTGGCAGCAGACCATGCACACCGACGCCGACGGCACCGTCCTGCTGGCGAGCGACGACTCCGGGCTGAGCCTGAAGGATTCCTTCCAGGGCCTGCCGGCGTACAGCTCCGAGCAGGGCTCGCTGAAGATGATCCAGGGCTTCCTGTACGCCATCGCGGCGCTGGTCATCGTTGCGTTCCTGACAGTGTGGACCATGCAGCGCACCCGCGACCTGGCCATCTTGAAGGCGATCGGCGCGCCGAACAGCTATTTACGACGCGACGCGCTCGGCCAGTCCGCCGTCATCCTCGCCATCGGCGTCATCCTGGGCACGGCTGTCGCCCTCGGCCTCGGCGCCTTGGCAGCAGGCACCGTGCCGTTCACGCTGACCGTGCTCACCGGCATCGTCCCACCCCTTCTGATCTTCGCGCTCGGCATGATCGGCGCGCTGATCGCTACCCGCTCCATCACCAAAGTTGAACCGCAGCTCGCACTCGGAGGTATCGCGTAAATGCTCACCATGGAAAACGTCACCGTCACGTTCCAAGACGGCCAAGACCGCATCACCGCCCTCGACTCCGCGAATTTCGAAGCGCGTCCGGGCCAGCTCACCTTCATCATCGGCGAGTCCGGCTCCGGCAAGTCCACGCTGCTCTCCGCGGCCGCGGGGCTGATCACCCCCGATTCGGGCTCGGTGCAGCTTGACGACGTCGCGGTTTCAGACGACGTGCGGTTGAACAAGATCGGCATGATCTTCCAGCAGGCCAACCTGATCGGCGCGCTGAACGTGCGCGACCAGCTCTTGATCACCGACCACATGCGAGGCGTGAAGCCGCGCGCCGACCGCGCCGACTCGTTGTTGGCCAAGGTTGGCCTGGAGGGGCTCGGTTCGCGCAGGATGCAGCAGCTCTCCGGCGGTCAGCGTCAGCGTGTGGGCATCGCCCGTGCGCTGATGGGCGAGCCGTCGCTCGTTCTTGCCGACGAACCCACCGCCGCGCTTGACTCCGAGCGCTCGGTAGAGATTGCCACGCTGCTCCGCGAGCTTGTGGAGGAAAACAACGTGGCGTGCGGCTTTGTCACCCACGACCGCTCACTGATCGAGCAGGGCGACGCAGTGTACGAGGTGCACGACGGTCAGGTTGAGCGCGCCCGCGCTGCGGTTGGGGCTGCGTAGCGGGGCTGTGTTTTAGCGCAGGCGGGGGCGGGAGAACCCCGCCAGCGCCACGAGTGCTGCCGCGCCGAGCACGAGCGTGATCAAAAGGGTGCCGGAAAGGAACCCTGCGTCGACGCTTGCCGCGCCGAGCGCGGAGCCGGACGCGATGCCGACCTGGAACGTCACCACGTAGATCGAGCTCGCCAGGTCCTGGTTGCGCTTGCCGGCGTGCAGGAAGATCGTGGTGCCGGCGGTGGGCAGCGCACCCGCCGCGAGGCCGAGCACAGCGACCATGATGAACATAATCACGCCGGAATCCAGCTGCAGCGCGATGAGGCCGGTCATCGCCGCGGCCATCAGCAGCAGCGTGTCGAGACCGTTGATGCGGATCATGCGGCGGTCCACCCGGCGACCGGTGGCCACCACGCCCACCAAACCGAAGATGCCGTACATGGACAGGCCCACCGGCACCCACGCGGGGCTGGTGGTGGTCTCAATAAACAGAGCGAGGTACGTGAACGCGGCGAATAGGGACGTCACCGCGAAGGCGAGGTAGAACACCAGCGGCGGGATCGCAGACTTCGTGCGCGCCGCGTCCGCCAGCTGCTCAGCCGGACGCGCCGGCATGCTGGGCAAGGTGCGGATGATCAGGAGAAAGGCGACGATGACCGCGATGCCTAAGATCCATGTCGCGCCCCGCCACCCGATCGCGTGGCCGATCGCCGTGGACAGCGGCGCGCCGATCACGGTGGACATGGTGGAGCCGAGCCCCACCGCCGCAACCGCCTTGCCGGTCTGGCCCGGGGGCGCGAGTCGCCCCGCCATCGGGTTGACCAACGACCAGAACAGGCCGTGGGTCAGCGCCGCGGTGACGCGCCCGGCCACCAAGACCCAGTAGTTCGTGGCCAGTGCCTGTAGGACGATGCCGGTGAGGAGGAACGCGAGCGTCGCTAAGAACACTGGCCTGCGATCGAGATGCCGGGTGGCGTGCACGAGCGGGATCGTCACCACGGCGACAAGGCCGGCGTAGATAGTCATGAGCAGGCCGATGCGGCCCTCGCTCACCCCCAGGTCCGCAGCCATCGGTGTGATGAGGCCGACCGAAAACATCTCAAACGTGACGTACACGAACGCCGCAAAACCCATCGCCGCGATTGGTACGCGCTGAAGCGTTGTGTACTGAGGCTCTTGATGGGCGCTGGTGTTGGTCACCGGTGCAGGGTATGCCCTGTGGGGCGGTTTCGCCAGACGGGTTGCTGCGCGCTGTAGCTCCCAAGGATTTTGGCTTGATCCGGCTCCGGAAAGGCACTGGTCAGAGCGCTAATTATTCTCTCAGATTCCTTGGGAGCTACAGCCTGTAGCTCCCAGCGCTAAGAGGGTGGTTTCTGCCACCTGTTTCCGCAGGTGGGGTGTGTAGACAAATCCTTGGGAGCTACAGGAGGGGAGCCTACGTCAGGTCGGCGGTGGCGGGGCGGATGAACTCCGCGATCCGGCTGGCGGGGGCCGCGGCCGACCCGAAGGGGGTCATCGAGGCGAGCTTGGCGGCCACCGCGTGGATGGTGACTGACTGGGCGAGGATGTCCGCGATCTCCTCAGGGGACTCGTCCGGGTCGGCGGCGCGGGCGAGGCGGGCGCCGATGAGGCCGGAAAGCACGTCGCCGGAGCCAGGCGTCGCTGCCCAGGAATGGCCGGCGTCGACGGCGAAGCAGTAATCGTCGGCGTCGGGCGTGCAGATGAGGGTGACGCGCCCCTTGCGCACGATGAAGCAGCGCAGCTCAGAGGCGAGGCGAAGTGTTTGGTCCAGGCGGGCGGTGTCCGCCGTGCCCGCAGACGCGAGACCGGCGGCGTCGTAGAGGCGGGCGAACTCGCCGTCGTGCGGGGTGAGCACGGTCGGGTGGGGGCGCTGCTGGATAACCTCGCGCAGGTCGGGGTGGGAGGCGAGGAGGGAGATGCCGTCGGCGTCGATAAGCAGCGGCTCCTTCTGTTCCAGCAACCACCGCAACTCCGCCGCGGCCTTGTCGCCCGTGCCTGCGCCGGGGCCGAACACCCAGGCCTGGACGCGGCCGGCATCTTGAAGCGTGTCCGTCGCCACCACTTCGGGGTTGGCGCGCACCACCTCGAGCGCCTGCGGGCCGGCGTAGCGCACCATGGCGGGCGTGGCGTTGACCGCGGCGGTGGTGCACAAAATCGGCGCCCCGGGATACGCGTCGCTGCCTGCGCGGATGCCGACCACTCCGCCGCTGTACTTGTCGTCTCCCGGGCCCGGCTCGATCGGATCCGCCATCATCGTGGGCAGCGGGTGGGCGTAGGCGGTGGAGGCGAAGTCGCCGTTCACCGCGCGGCTGGCCAGCACCATGAGGGTGTCGCCGAGCTCGCCCTCGTCGGACATGTCCGCGAGCACCTGCTCCAGCGTGGTGCCGCCTGCGGAGATGTCCACGCGCAGCTGGTCGCCGCAGGCCGGGTTGAGCACGTGCGCGCGGCGCCACCCACCGAAAGTGACGGTCGCGTCCGCGGTGACGTGGAGGTCGCCGCCCTCGCCGGTGTCGGCGTCGATTCCGGACGGCACGTCCACCGAGAGCACGCGCAGATCGGGGAAGGTTAAGTCCTCTACCAGCTCCGCGTACTCCTCGCGCAGGCCGGCGGTGCCGCCGATGCCGGTGATCGCGTCGATGGCCAGGTCGTACTCCCAGATCATATCCGGGGCGCTGTCGAGCACTTTGCCGCCGGCTTTGCGGAAGGCCTGCAGCGCGCGGGTGTGGGCGCTGCCCGCGGTGAGGTGCACCGCGACGTCGTGGCCGTCCATCGCCAAGCGCGCGCCGGCGTACAGCCCGTCGCCGCCGTTACCGCCCGGGCCGGCGAGGATGACGATGCGCGAGCGCGCGCCCTCGCTGCCCGCCGGCAGCTCCGTCATCATGGCGTGCGCCACGTTCGCAACGGCTTCGGCAGCGGACTGCATCAACTCGTCCGGGAAGGCCTCGCGCTCAAGCAGCACGGCCTCGGCGCGGCGGATCTGGTCGACGGTCCAGGTCATGTCGTTCATGCCGACCCAGCGTAACCGCGGCGGTACTATTGCGCCCATGCCGTACAACGTCGGTTTTGACCGCGAGCAATACATCCAAATGCAGTCGGAGCACATCTCGGCCCGGCGCGCCGAGGTAGGCGGCAAACTCTACCTGGAGATGGGCGGCAAGCTTTTCGACGACCACCACGCCTCCCGCGTCCTGCCCGGGTTCACGCCGGACAACAAGATCGCGATGCTGGACCGCATCAAGGACGAAGTGGAGATCGTGGTCTGCTTCAACGCGGGCGACGTGGTGCGGCAAAAGGTCCGCGCCGACCTCGGCATCACCTACGAAGACGAGGTGCTTCGGCTTATCGACGTGTTCCGCGACCGCGGGTTCCTCGCCGAGAATGTGGTGGTGACCCAGTTGGAGGGCCACAACGCCACCGTTGAGGCGTTCTTGGAGCGGCTGCGCCGCTTAGGCCTGAAGGTGTCGCGCCACTACCTCATCCCCGGCTACCCGCAGAACACCGACGTGGTGGTCTCTGACGACGGCTTCGGGCGCAACGAGTACGTGGAAACCTCCCGCGACCTGATCGTGATGACGGCGCCGGGCCCGGGCTCAGGCAAGCTGGCCACCTGCCTCTCGCAGGTCTTCCACGAGCACAAGCGGGGTATCCCCGCCGGTTACGCCAAGTTCGAGACCTTCCCCATCTGGAACCTGCCGCTGTCGCACCCGGTGAACTTGGCATACGAGGCGGCGACGGCTGATCTGGACGACATCAACGTCATCGACCAGTACCACCTCGACGCGTACGGCGAGCAGGCCACCAGCTACAACCGCGACATCGAGGTGTTTCCCCTGCTGCGCACCCTGCTGAAGGAGGCGACGGGCACCCAGCCGTACAAGTCGCCCACGGACATGGGCGTGAACATGGCGGGGTACTGCATCAGCGACGACGCCGCGTGCCGCCACGCCGCCGAGCAGGAGATCATCCGCCGCTACTACCACGCGCTAGTGGAAGAGCGCCGGCTGGATCTGGCGTCGGTGACCTCGGACCGGGTGATGAACGTGATGCGCAAGGCGAACGTCACCACCGCCGACCGCGCGGTGGTGGCGCCGGCGCTTGAGGTGGCAAAACTTACGGGCAGCCCCGGCGTCGCGCTCGAGCTGCCGAGCGGGCAGATTGTCACCGGCAAGACGTCGGACTTGCTCGGGCCGTCGGCAGCCGTGCTGCTCAACGCGCTGAAAGCGCTGGCCGGAATCCCGGACGAGGTGCACCTGCTCTCCCCCGACTCGATCGAGCCGATTCAGTCGCTCAAGACGCGCCACCTGGGGTCGGTGAACCCGCGCCTGCACACCGACGAGGTGCTGATTGCCCTGTCGGTGTCGGCTTCGACCAACCCGCAGGCGGCGGCCGCGCTGGAGCAGCTGAAGAAACTGCGCGGCTGCGACGCGCACACCACCACGATCCTGGGCTCCGTGGACGAGGGCATCTTCCGCTCCCTCGGCGTTTTGGTCACCTCCGAGCCGCAGTACTGGAAGAAGGCGCTGTACCACAAGCGTTAGGGCTGCTTGGCTAGGGTGGGCCGCATGGAACGCTTAGCGTTGACCAGCGAAGATCGGGTGCTGGCGGTTGTCGCCCACCCGGATGACATGGAGTACGGCGCGTCCTGCGCCGTGGCGAAGTGGGCGGAGGCGGGCATCGACGTCGCCTACCTCCTCCTTACCCGCGGCGAGCGCGGGATCGCTGGCATGGACCCCGCGACCACGCGCGGCGTGCGAGAGAAAGAGCAGCGCGCCGCCTGCGACATCGTCGGCGCGGGCGAGCTTGACCTGCTCGACTTCCCCGACGGCACGCTGACCTACGGCCTGGAGCTGCGCAAGGCGATCACGAAACGCATCCGGGAGTTCCGTCCAACTGTGGTGCTCACCCAAAACTGGGCGGATGTCGCGCCGTGGGGGCTGAACCAGGCTGACCACCGCGTGGCCGGCCTAGCCGCGGCAGACGCCGCGCGCGACGCGGGAAACGAGTTCGTCTTCCCGGAGGCAGGCGGGAAGCACCAGGTAAGCCAGCTGCTGGTGACCGGGCACAATGACCCGGACTGCGGCGTGGAGGTGTCCAAGCGCCACGTCGACGCCGGCGCGGCGTCCCTGGACGCGCACGAGGCGTACTTCAAGGCGCTGCCGGATCACCCCTCCGGCGCGGAGCTGGTCGGCGGCGCAGCCAAGCAGGGCGGCGAGGCGCTCGGCTGCGACTTGGCAATTTTGTTCAAGCGCTACCAGCTCTAAACTGGCCGGTTATGACCGGAAAGATCCTCCTGTACTACAAGTTCCAGCCCATCGCGGACCCGGACGCCGTGCGCCTGTGGCAGCGCGACCTGTGCGAGGGGCTGGGGCTTACCGGCCGGATCTTGATTTCCAAGCACGGCATCAACGGCACCGTCGGCGGCGACATCGACGCGTGCAAGGCGTACGCACGTAAGACCAAGGAGTATTTCCGCGGCATTGAGTACAAGTGGTCCGAAGGTGGTGCGGAGGACTTCCCCAAGCTGAGCGTGAAGGTGCGCGACGAGATCGTGGCGTTCGGTGCGCCGGGCGAGCTGGAGGTGGACGAGTGCGGCGTGGTCGGCGGCGGTACCCACTTGTCCCCGGAGCAGGTCAACGAGCTGGTGGCCAACAACCCCGACGTGGTGTTCTTCGACGGCAGGAACGCCCGCGAGGCCGAGATCGGCAAGTTCAAAAACGCCGTCGTGCCGGACGTGGAGACCACGCACGACTTCATCGCCGAGCTGGAAAGCGGCAAGTACGACTGGATGAAGGACAAGCCGGTGATCGCGTACTGCACCGGCGGCATCCGCTGCGAAGTGCTCACCCCGCTGATGAAAAACCGCGGGTTCGAGGAGGTCTACCAGATCGACGGCGGCATCGTCCGCTACGGCGAGAAGTTCGGCAACCAGGGGCTGTGGGAGGGCTCGCTGTACGTCTTCGACAAGCGCATGCACACCGAGTTCGGCGCGCCGGACGACCCGGCGTATGTCCAACTCGGCCACTGCGTGCACTGCGGCGAGGCGACGAATGATTTCTACAACTGCGCCAACGAGCCGGAGTGCCGGCACCAGTACCTGTCGTGCGAAGCGTGCCGCGAGAAGCTGCCCTACTGCGCCGACTGCGCGGCCAGCATGCCGACGGTGATGATCAACCAGACCATGGTGAACGGCACTAGCGGCAGCCAGAACACGCCCATCCAGGGCGCCCAGCGCTCGTAGCGGTTGAGCTTGCGCACCATGATCACCGCGCAGCCGATGAGCATGGCGAACGGCGGGATCGAGGTGAGCACCGCCCACCAGGTGCGCCACGTGTCCGTGCACAACCACGTCGCCTCGCCGGCGTCGCACAGCTCGCCGCCCTGCACACGCGAGATGGTGGCCAAGATGAGGGCGAAGAGGAGGGTGGAGGCGATCGTCGCTAAGCCGTAGCCCACTGCCTGACGCGTGGAGTGCTGGTTGCGCTCGGCGACCGCCAGCGGATCCGGCTCGTCGGCCAGATCGTCGAAAGTCTTCGGCTCGGGGCGCGGCCGGGAGAAGCGGTCCTGCGCGCCCGTGAGGTCGTTTTCGGGGTGCTCGCTCGGGGTGTGCGCCATGTGCCCTACGCTACTCCCCCGGTTATTCAGCGCCGCGCGGGTAGATGATCACCGGCACCGGCGCGAAGCGGATGAACTCGCTCTCCCTCGAGCCGACGAACACGCGCATGAGCTGGCCAGACGGCTGGGAGCCGAGGCACATCACGTCGCCCTTCTTCCACTTCACCGCATCGGTTGCGCGCTTCCACCCTTTGCCCGTGGCCACCGTGGTGTGCACGTCGAAGGTGTCGGCGAACGCCGGGTCGAGCTCCGTGGCCACCGCGAACGCCTGGTCGCGGGCGCGGTCCAGCTGGCCGAGCACCGCCTCGTTCCACTCGGCTGCGGCCTCGGAGAGGCTGATGGACTGCGGCTTGGGCGAAAACGCGACGATGCGCAGCGGCACGCCCAAAACGCAGGCCATCGTGGCCGCGTACGGCAGGCCGGAGAACGTGGTGGTGTCCTCGATATCGTCGGCTTTTGACGGCTCGATCAGCGCGTAGGTGACGCGGGTGACGCCCTTGCGCGATAAGTTCACGCCTTTCGGGGCGAGCCCGAGCGGCACCGGCGAGGAGTGCATCAGCTCGTCCGCCACCGAGGAGGGCCGAAACCGGCTTTTTGCCGTCTTCGCGCGCGAGCCCAGAAGGATCATGTCGGCGTGGGTGTCCTTGACCGTCTCGCAGAGGCAACCGGTGATGTCGGAGCGTTCCGCGAGCTGGGCTGCGGTCTTCGCCCACTGCGAGCGCGGCAGGTGCGCCTTCAGCACGCGCCGGGCCTGGAGCTCGAACTCCTGCGAGCGGTCGCGGAACCAGCGCTTGTACTTCTTGCCGGTGAGCGGCTTCTTCCACGCGCCGTCGACAGCGGAGATCGCGGAAACCACCTGCACCTTCACCGGCAGGGAGCGCCCGAGCCACGCGGCGAACTCGATGGCCTCGGTGTTTTGCGCATCCCAGCCGACGACAATCTGCAGAGGGCGCTGGTTAGCGTGCGACTCTGCTAAATCGGTGGTAAATGCGCGGGAAACCATTGCCGAGCACATTACTTGGCGCTGGTCCCCAGCTGCGAATTACCGCCTAGATGTGACCAATCTGACCGCGCTTGGCCGCAAGCTCGGCCGCGTTGTAGCTGCGCGCCAGCGCGTTGATCGCGTCTACCGAGGTGGCGAGGCTGGCGAGCTCCTGCGGGTCCAGGGTGGCAAGCATCGCGGCGAGCGACTGCGTGCGCTCCTCTCCCACCCGCTCGAGCACTTGCCGGCCGAGTTCGGTGAGCTCGACGGTGACACCGCGCCGGTCCTCGGCGAAGCGAGTGCGCTGCACCAGCCCGCGGCTCTCCAGAAGGTTCACGGAGTTGGACGCGGTGGGCATTCGCACGCCTTCCGCCTCGGCGAGCTGTCGGATGCGGCACGGTCCCGTCTCCTGCAGTCGGTGCATAATGGAAAGCTGCGGCCCGGTCAGCTCGGAGTGCTCCGCGGTGCGGAAGTAGCTGACGTAAAGCCTGGTCAACGCCGGGCGGATCCGGCGGGCGAGCTCTACGGGATCGGGTCCATCACTCACGGCCATCAATGCTCTTTTCTTTATTGAACATTTGGATGTTGACAGATAAAAACAATAGCAACCACGTCCCGCGCGTCACTTACGCGCACGAAGTTTCGCACGAGTGGCGCCGCAGGACGGTGCTCAAGGGGCTTCCGCTTGCCGACGCCCACCGGTTCCACGCCGACCACCTCTTGTTGGCAGCCGCCGAACACCACGGGCGCGACACCGACCGGGCCTGCCCCGTGTGCGCCTCGCCGGATCTCCGCGAGGTCGCCTGGGTCTACAGCGAGAAACTCGGCCGCCGAAGCGGCACCGCGCGCCGGGACGACGAAATTGCGCGCCTTGTTGCTGAGGTTGGCCCCATCACCGTGCACTTTGTAGAGGTGTGCCCGCACTGCCACTGGAATTTCTTGCTGAAAGAAGTTACTGCTCATGAGCCAAGGTAGTGTGTCCCCTTGTGGTAGAGAACGAGCAAAAGCCTTCCGCTAAGAAGGGCGGGTCCACTGCTGTTAAGAAGAAACGCAAGGTGCGCTGGGGCCAGTGGCTCCTCGCCCTGCTTCTCCTGTTGCTTTTGCTTGCTGCGATTCCGTTGACGTGGTTCTGGCTCAACTACCGCGAAGCGCACATCCCGCAGCCCAACGAGATCGAGACCGCCCAGGTCTCGAACATCTACTTCAACGACGCGGAGACGGAGCTCGCGCGCGTCGTCCCGCCGGACGGCAACCGCCAGCAGATCCCGCTGGACGCGGTGCCCGAGCACGTGCAGAACGCCGTGCTCGCCGCCGAGGACCGCGACTTCTGGGACAACTCCGGCTTCTCCTTCACCGGCTTCGCCCGCGCCGCAATTGGCCAGATCACTGGCAACCCGGGCGCCGGCGGCGGCTCCACCATCACCCAGCAGTACGTCAAAAACGCGCTGGTGGGCAACGAGCACTCCTACGAGCGCAAGGCGCGTGAGCTGGTCTACTCCGTGAAGATGACCAACGAGTGGAGCAAGCAGGACATCCTCACCGCCTACCTCAACACCGTCTACTTCGGCCGCAACGCATACGGCATCGAGGCCGCCGCGCACGCCTTCTTCGGCAAGCCGGCGAGCGAGCTGACGCTGGAAGAAGGCGGTGTGCTCGCCGCCTCGATCCAGCTGCCGTCGCAGCTGGATCCTTGGACCAACCCGGAGGGCGCCACCAGCCGCTGGAACTACGTCATGGACGGCATGGTGGAGATGGGCGCGCTTTCCCCCGATCAGCGCGCTGGCCTGGAGTACCCCGAGACGCGCGACCCGGCCTCCTACTCCGCCTACACCGAGGCCACGGGTCCGAACGGCCTGATCAAGAACCAGGTCATCACCGAGCTGGAGGCGCTCGGCATCACGGAGGACGACCTGACCAAGCGCGGTCTGCAGATCACCACGACGATCAACCGCCAGACCCAGGAGACGGTCGAGCGCATCGCCCGCGACCAGCTGGCCAACCTGCAGGACGACGCCCGCTCCGGCGTCGTCGCGGTCGACCCGAACTCGGGTGCCGTGCTCGCCTACTACGGCGGCGACGACCCCTCGGGCTGGGACTACGCCAACGCGGGTCTGCAGACCGGCTCCACGTTCAAGATCTTCGCCCTCGCCGCCGCGCTGCAGCAGGGCATCCCGCTGACCGCGACGTTCGACTCTTCCCCGGTGAAGCTGCCGGGCGATAACGTGGTGACGAACTGGGACGGTGGCGGCGGCGGCATGCTCACCGTGAAAGACGCGGTGCGCACCTCCTCCAACACGGCGTTCCTGCGCATCCAGGACGATCTGGACGACGGCACCCAGGACACCGCCGACATGGCCCACGCGCTCGGCGTGGCGCGCTCGATCCCGGGCATCCCGGTGACGCTGCGCGAAAACGGCGGCCAGCCGTACGAGGGCATCGTGCTCGGCCAGTACCAGTCCCGCGTGCTCGACATGGCGGCCGCAGTTTCCACCATCCTGGACCGCGGTGTCTACCACCCGGCGCACTTCGTCGAGCGGATCACCGACGCCTCGGGCGAGGTGCTCTACGAGGTGGACCAGGACTACGCGGAGCGCCGCTTGGCGGAGCAGGTCGCGGACAACGTGGTCGAAGCAATGCAGACCGTGGTCGGCTACTCCAACGCCACCCTGGCCGGCGGCCGCCCAGCGGCAGCGAAGACCGGTACCGCCCAGCTGGGCGACACGGGCAACAACAAGGACGCCTGGATGGTCGGCGGCACGCCGCAGCTGTCCGTCGCCGTGTGGGTGGGCACCGCCGACAACACCTCCCCGATCTTCAACGAGTGGGGCGGCAACATGTTCGGCTCCGGCACCCCGGCGAAGATTTGGAAGCAGGTCCTCGATGAAGCGCTCGACGGCCAGGAGATGCTGCAGTTCCCGACCGCGAGCCCGGTCTACTGGGGCGTGGATCCCTACTCGGGCGGCACCAACCTGGGCGGCTACTCCTCGGGCTACTACAACACGCCGACCTATGGCTACGGCACCGGCACGGGCACCGGCGCTGGCACTGGCGCAGATCAAGCGCCGTCCTCGGCGGCTGACCCCGCACCGGAACCTGGCCCCGAGCCTGCGCCTGCCCCGGCGCCAGCCCCGGCACCGGCTCCGGCACCCGCGCCCGCACCCGTCCCGCCGGCTCCGGCGCCAATCCAAGACGCGATTAGCGACGCCCTGGATAGCCTGGGCACCATCCTCCAGTAGCAGCACGAGGTAGAACATGACGACGACGTGGGCAGATCCCGCCTACCGCGTACAGCCGGGAAAAACCGAACCGACTGCTAAGGGGTGGGTGAACTTTCTCGGCGGGCCGATGGGCCGCTTCGCCCCGATCGGGCGCGCGAGGTTCTGGACTCCCCTGCGCGCCATTTTGGCGCTGGCCTACACCATGCTCACGCTCGGCGGGTTGTCGAAGGCGAACTGTTCGCTCGGCCGCGCCGACGAATCTGGAGTGTTGCGCCTGAACTGGGACGGCAACCGCCAGTACACCTCGTTTTGCTACAACGACATCGTCCCGCTCTACGGCGCGCGCGGGCTGGACCAGCCGGGCTTCGTCTACGACTACTCGTGGGTCGAGGACGGGCTGACCCGCTACATGGAGTACCCGGTGCTCGCCGGCCTGTTCCAGCAGTTCACTGCGTTCATCGCCCGCAACACGTACTTCCTCGTCGACAACATGCTCCCCGACGTGGGCTGGTACTTCTGGCTCACCGCGCTGTTCCTCTCCATCATCTGGGTGTGCACCGCGCGGATGGTGGCGGAGCTGGCCGGCAACCGGATCTGGGACACGCTGCTGGTGGTCGGCTCTCCCCTGCTGATCATGCACGCGTTCACCAACTGGGACATCCCGTCGATCTTCTTCCTCGTCGCCGCGATGCTGGCGGCTCGCAACGAGCGCTGGTGGCTCGCGGGCATCCTCGTCGGCGCGGGCACGTCGTTCAAGCTGTGGCCGCTGTTCGTGCTCGGCGCGTACCTGACCATCGCAATCCGCAAGCGCACCTTCGCCCCGTTTTTCAAGATGCTCGCGGCCACCGTCATCACCTGGCTGGCGATCAACGTGCCGGTGTACCTGCGCAACCCGGACGCGTGGGGCGAGTTCAACCGCCTCAACACCGACCGCGGCTGGGAGTGGACCACCATCTACGCGGTTGCTTCCCGCGCGTTCGGCTGGACCGGCTTCGACCACGGCGAGGGCGCGCCGGTCATCCTGAACACGGTGACGTTCCTGCTGTTCGCCGGCGGCTGCTTGGCCGTGCTGATCATGGGCCTGAAGTGCCCGAAGGAGCCGCGCTTGGCGGAGTTGCTCACCCTGATCGTCTGCTTCTTCCTCCTGTTCAACAAAGTGTGGAGTCCCCAGTACTCCCTGTGGCTGATCGTCCCGGCGGTGCTCGCTGCCCCGTACTGGCGCTTGCTGTTGAGCTGGATGACCGTCGACATGATGGTGTGGCCGATCCTCATGTGGCACATGATGGGCGCCGACAACTTAGGCCTGCCGGGTGCGGCGCTCGACATCGTGATCATCTGCCGTGACGCGTTCATCGTCGCGCTCATGGTGGTGGTGGTTCAACAAATGTTTGCCAAGCGCGCCGACAAGGTCGCCGACGCGCACAACGGGCACGACCCCCTGCTCACCCGCCCCGCCGACTGGGATGAGCCCGCACATGCTTAACGCCACCACCATCGCCGGGATTGTTTCGATCCTGGTGGCGTTCGCGCTGTTCATGGCAGCGTTTTACTTCACCACGAAGAAACGCACCAAGCTCGCGGTCGCCTTCGGCATCGCGGCGTTTCTCTTCATGACGCTGATCCCGGTCACTCTCGCCGTCTTCGGCGCGGCGGCGAACCCCGGCGGATAAAAGCTCGCATGAAAGCTACGGTGGGCGGCATGCGACACCGACTTCGAGTTTCTGTCCTTGTAGCCGCGGCCCTCGCTGTGCCGGCACTCACCGCCTGCGGAACCTCCGACGAGGCTGTACCCGAGACCGCAGCGCCTGTGCAGGCGGCGTCGCCGGCAGCCGACCGCGACCTGCCCACCGCCGTCACCGGCTACACCGACGAGGCCCGCGAAGAGATGGCGGACGACGGGCTCGCAGAAGCCGACGTTGAAGGCGTGCTGCAAGCCGCGCTCGACGGCAACGCCGATGTCGAGTGGGACGACGACGGCTACTTCGAAATTGAGTTCCGCGATATCGAGATTGACGTTGACCCTCAGGGGTTGGTGAGGGATGCGGATAGGTAGGCGTCGATAAGCAAAAAGCTCCTTTTGGTGCGGTGACGGGCGTGCGGTACGCTACCAAGGTTGCTTGACGCCAAGCGACCCTCCTGCCACCGCCACAAGGGCGGCGGCCGATAAACCAAAGACCATAGGAGGTGATGAGGTCCGTGCGTCACTACGAAGTAATGATCATTCTCGATCCGCAACAGGATGAGCGCACCATCGCCCCGTCCCTGGATAAGTTCCTCGAGAACGTCCGCAAGGATGGCGGCACGGTGGAAAAGGTTGATGTGTGGGGCAAGCAGCGCCTTGCTTACCCGATCAACAAGAAGGACGAGGGCTACTACGCCGTTGTCAACCTCGTTTGCGAGTCTGACACCGTCGCCGAGCTCGACCGCGTCCTGAACCTGAACGAATCGGTCCTGCGCACCAAGGTGCTGCGTACCGACAAGTAAGAACAGCTAGGCTCGTCCACAGATCAACCGCAAATAAAAGGTAGGGACAGATCATGGCACAAGGCGACACACAAATCACCGTGGTAGGCAACCTCGTTGCTGACCCCGAACTGCGTTTCATCCCCAGCGGCGCGGCCGTTGCGAACTTCCGCATCGCGTCCACCCCGCGCACGTTCAACCGGGAGACGAACCAGTGGGAAGACGGCGAAGCCTTGTTCCTGACCTGCAACTGCTGGCGCCAGATGGCGGAGAACGTCGCTGAAACCCTGACGAAGGGCATGCGCGTGATCGTCACCGGCCGCCTCAAGCAGCGCTCCTACCAGACCCGCGAGGGCGAAAACCGCACCGTGTTCGAGATCGAGGTCGACGAAGTCGGCCCGTCGCTCAAGTACGCCACCGCCAACATTTCTCGGACCACGCGTGAGGGCGGGTCCGGCAACTACGGCGGCGGGCGGCAGGGCGGCTCCGAGCAGGGCGGCCAGGGCGGATTTGGCGGCGGCGCTGCTGCCGGGTCGTTCGGCGGGGCGCCGCAGGGTGGCTTCGGCCAAGGCGGCCAGGGGCAGGGCAACCAGTCCCAGGGCAACCAGAACGCCAACCAGCCGGCCAACGATCCGTGGAATTCCGCTCCGTCCTCCGATTCCTTCGGTGGGATGGACGACGAGCCTCCGTTCTAAACAGACAATTCCCCACACACTTTTCAACCAGAAGGAAGGTTAGGATTTATGAAACTGATCCTCACCGCTGCCGTTGAGAACCTTGGAGAGCCCGGCGACGTCGTCGAGGTCAAGGACGGATACGGCCGCAACCTCCTGCTGCCGCGCGGACTGGCTATTCCGGCTACCCGCGGCGCGGAGAAGCAGATTGCAGACATCAAGCGCGCTCAGGCAGACCGCCAGGTGCGCGACTTGGACCACGCGAAGGAGCTGCGCGACCAGCTCGACCAGCTGAGCGATGTGAAGGTGCCCGTACGCACCTCCGAGAGCGGCAAGCTCTTCGGCTCCGTCACCGCCGCTGAGATCGCGGATGCCGTGAAGGCTGCCGGCGGCCCCTCGCTGGACAAGCGCCGCATCACCGTGCCGAAGGGTCTTGTGAAGAAGACCGGCGGCTACCAGGTGAAGGTCAACCTCCACGATGACGTGGAAGGCAAGATTAACTTCGAGGTCGTCAGCGCTTAAGAGCATTTTGCTTGACGACGATTGCGTGGCACCCTAACCCCGCAATCCAACGACAACAGCATTTTTGATAAGGCGCGGGTTCCACTTGTGAGGAGTGGGGCCCGCGCCTTATCGTGTGGTGTGGCCATTACGCAGGTGCGCATCGACGCCCCGGTTGCCGGGTACGCGGCCGGGCTCGCCGTCGTGCGCGCGCTTTCGGAGCGCCCTCTAGACATTGCCCCGGTCACTATCTTCACCGGCGACAACGGGGCGGGGAAGTCGACGCTCGTGGAGGCAATCGCTGCGGCCGCGGGGGCGAACGCCGGGGGAGGGTCGCGCAACGCCCGCTTCACCGCCGCCGACCACTCCGCACTCCACGAGTCGCTGACGCTGCGCCGCACCGCGAACTTCCCGGACGTCTACTTTCTGCGCGGGGAAACCTACATCGCGCTCAGCGAGTACCACGCCGGCCTCACCGAAGACCCGCTGTCGCACTTGACTCGACGCAGCCACGGCCAGGGCATCATGGAGCTCGCGCGTACCCGCTTCGGCGCAAACTCGCTGATCGTGCTCGACGAGCCGGAGGACGGCCTCTCGGTCTTCTCCCAGCTCGAGCTGCTCGGCCTGCTCACGGTGCTGTCGTGCCGCGGCGCGCAGGTCATCATGGCTACGCATTCGCCGGTCCTGGTCGCTGTGCCGGGCGCGCGCATTGTCGAAGTTCCCTCACTGGAGCAGGTGCACTATAGTGCCGCCGAACCCGTCACCGCGACCCGCGAATTTATCCGCGACCCCGCAGGAACCGCCGCGTACCTGGTGGAGCCTCTAGGGGGGCCGTGATGTTTATCAACCGCGTCACTGTTGATGCTGCGGCTGCGCCGCAGTGGGCGCTCGAGGCGAGCGTCATCGACTACGTCGCCCAGTTCGATCTCGCCTTCACGCACCCGATCACGCTAATCACCGGCGGCAACGGGGTGGGGAAGTCAACGCTGCTCGAGGGGATAGCGCGCGGGTGGGGGTTTAACGCGGAGGGAGGAACGTGGGGCGTCGGCAAGGCTGGTGCCCGCGATGCGCTCTACGGTGCCGTTGGCTTGCACACCGGGCCGCGCGCTAAGGCGGGCTACTTCCTGCGCGGCGAGACGCACACGCGCGTCACCGAGTTCGGCGGCCGCTCCCACGGCGAATCCGTGATGGAGCTGGTGTCCCGGCTCATTCCGGACGCGCTGTACCTCTTGGACGAGCCGGAGTCGGGTCTGTCCGCCGTCTCCCAGATGGCGCTGGTGGCGCAGCTGCACGAACTGGGTCAGCGGCGCGCGCAGATCATCGCGGTGACCCACTCACCAATCGTGCTGTCGATTCCGGGGGCGGAGATTATCGAGTTCGACGAGCACGGGGCACGGCGCGGTATTGGGGTAGAGGAGACGCTCGCGTTCCGGGCCATGCGCGACTTCCTCGCCGAGCCGGAGGAAATCGCCGAATACATGGCCGAGTGGGCGGAGTCGGAGATCTAACGCACCCAATCGGTGGTGTGAATAGCTGTGGAGAAATAACCGCAGCACACCGGCGTTTTTGGCGAAAACGAGCCTGAAGTGGCGTGATTTTCGGTGTTGTCAAACACCGTGGTGGCGGGGTTATCCCCCGTTCCGGGCTTTGAGAGGCCAGTTGCATAAAATGCCGCTGAAGTGCGGTATCTGGGATTTCCGCTGGCATTTTGCCGGCCTCATCCACACGATTTCCACAGGCCGACCGGGCGCGCTGTGGATAACTCTGGCGTGCGATGGGGAGTTTCCCACAAGGCCTGTGGATAACGTATTGTGCAGTTTGCGTTGCGGGGTAATCTCATACCCACATTGAAAGGGGAGCATATGGGTTTACACGACAGTTTCGACGACGATTATGTGCCGCCGCCGGAGCCCAGCGACGACGCACCGCCGGAGTTCTCCGAATCGGCGTTCGCTCCCTCTTCTGGTTCGACGCCGCCGCGCCGCGGATCCGACCGTCGCGGGGGGAGGGGCGGCTCCACGCGCTACGACCGCGAGCGCGGCACCGACGCGGAGTACCGCACCCCGCCGCACGACGAGCGCGCGGAACGTTCCGTCCTCGGCGCGATGCTTTTGAACCAGGACGTGATCGCGGACATCGTTGACCGCCTGCGAGCGGAGGATTTCTATTTCCCGGCGAACCAGCTGATTTACAGCTCGATCATTGACCTTTACTCGGAGGCCAGCGAGATCGACGTGCTCATCGTCGCCGGCCGGCTCGACCGCTTCAACCAGCTGGAGCGCGTGGGCGGCGCGCCGTACCTGCACACGCTGATCTCCGAGGTGCCGACAGCGGCGAACGCGCAGTACTACGCGAACATCGTGGAGGAGAAGTCGCTGCTCCGCCAGCTGGTCAACGCCGGCACTCACGTTGCTCAGCTCGGCTACGAGGGCGAGGAGGGCATGGAGGTCGAAGCGCTCGTCGACCGCGCCCAGCAGGAAGTCTTCGCCATCGCCAGGAACGACCGCGGCCAGGACTACCGCTCGCTCTCGGAGCTTTTGAAGCCGACGATTGACGAGCTGACGCAGATCGCCGCCGGCGGCGCGCTCGAGGCCGGCGTGCCGACCGGGTTCATTGACCTGGACAACCTGACCAACGGCCTGCACGCGGGCCAGATGATCATCGTCGCGGCCCGCCCCGGCGTGGGTAAGTCCACGCTCGCGCTGGACTTCATGCGCTCGTGCTCGATCCACAACAACAAGACCTCGGTGATTTTCTCGCTGGAGATGAGCGCCTCCGAGATCATCATGCGCCTGCTGTCTGCGGAGACGGAGATCAAGCTGTCCTCGATGCGCTCCGGCCAGATGGAGGAGCGCGACTGGGAGAAGCTGACCAAGCGCCTCACAGAGATCCAGGAGGCGCCGCTGTTTATCGACGATTCACCGAACCTCACCATGATGGAGATCCGCTCCAAGGCGCGCGCGTTGCAGCGCCAGCACGGCCTCGATCTCATCGTCCTCGACTACCTGCAGCTGATGAGCTCCGGCAAAAAGGTCGAGTCGCGCCAGCAGGAGGTCTCGGAGTTCTCCCGCCACCTAAAGCTATTGGCCAAGGAGCTCAAAGTTCCCGTAATCGCTATCTCGCAGCTCAACCGCGGTCCCGAAGCCCGCACCGACAAGCGCCCGCAGCTGGCTGACCTACGTGAGTCCGGTTCCCTGGAGCAGGACGCCGACATGGTGTTCTTGCTGTACCGCCCCGACTCCCAGGACCGCGACGACGAACGCGCCGGCGAGGCCGACATCATTGTGGCCAAGCACCGCGGCGGCCCGATCGACACGATCCCGGTCGCGCACCAACTGCACTACTCGCGCTTTGTGAACATGGCGCACGGGTAAGTTTCAAGCAAAGGTTGGCAAGACTAACTGAAGTTAGGAGTGGCTTTCCAACGGTGACAAGCAGGTCAACGGTGTTTATTATCGCTCGGTAGATACCGACCACACCACAGGCCACACCAGAGGAGAAAGCCATGACCGTGCGTTCCATTCACGCGCCGGCCGCTTGCGCGAGCACGGTGGCGCAGCTCGAGCCGGGCATCACGATCGCCCACACCGAGAAGTCCACGATGCTGCTCAACCTGCCGCGCAGCATCGACGAGCTGGACAAGGCGACGGGCCGCGCCGACGCCGGCAAGCAGCGCGGCTTTATCGCCCGCCTCTGGAAGTAACTCCAGCCAGCGCGACTAGTTCAGCGCGACGCCTTTCTGCTCCGGGAGGGTGAACGCGGCGATGCACGCGATAGCGAACGCCGCCGCGAAGATACCGAACACAGCGATGTTGCCGCCGAACGCGAGCACCGGCGGGACGATCAGCGGCGCAAGGATTGAGCCGACACGGCCGAAGGACGCGCCCGCGCCTGTGCCGGTGGCGCGGATGGCGGTGGGGTAGAGCTCGGGGCCGATCGCGTACAGCGCGCCCCACGCACCAAGGTTGAAAAACGACAGCAAGCAGCCTGCGGCGATGATCTGCCACTCCGCACCGGCGAGCCCGTAGAGCAGCGCCGAGACCGCGGAGCCGCCGAGGAAGGCGGCAAGGGTGGTGCGGCGGCCCCAGACCTCAATCAGCCACGCGGCTGCCGCGTAACCGGGAAGCTGCGCCAGCGTGATGATGAGCGTGAAGGAAAACGACTTCACCAGCGTGAAGCCTTGGGCGACGAGCAGCGACGGGATCCAGATAAACGCGCCGTAGTAGGCGAGCGACACGCAGAACCACACGATCCAGAACGCGGCGGTGCGCGCCCTCAGGTCCGGTCCCCAGATGCCGCCGCGCACCGGGTGCTCTTCAGCGCGGACTGCCTCGTCGTAGTCGGCTGGATCCGCCTCGGCCTCGAAGGAGCGCACGATTTCCTCGGCCTCCTCGTGGCGGCCCTGCGACTCCAAAAACCGCACGGACTCCGGCAGACCCATGCGCACGTAGAGCGCGTAGAGGGCCGGCACGGCGCCGAGCGCCAAGCCCCAGCGCCAGCCGGTCTCGCTCTGCGCGACGACGAAGGTGCCGATGACCGCAGCAAGGATCCAGCCCACGGCCCAGAACGCTTCGAGGATGACCACCATGCGCCCGCGGACCCGCCGCGGCGAAAACTCGCTGACAAGCGTGGAGGCGACGGGAAGCTCGCCGCCGAGACCCAGGCCCACGATGAAGCGGAACACCATGAGTGCGCCGACGGAGGTAGCAAGCGCGGAGGCGCCGGTGGCAAGGCCGTAGATCAGCAGGGTGACGGCGAAAACTTGGCGGCGGCCGATCTTGTCCGCTAGAAGGCCGGCGACGGAGGCGCCGATGGCCATGCCGATGAACCCGACGGACGCGATCCACGAGGTGGTCGATTTGTCCAAGTCCCAGTGGACCGCGAGCGCGGCGATGATGAAGGAGACGAGTCCGATGTCCATCGCGTCGAGGGCCCAGCCGATGCCGGAGCCGATGAGGAGGCGTTTGTGCTTTCCAGTGACCGGCAGTCGGTCTAGGCGCTCGGTGCGGGTGAGCTGGGTGCGGGTGAGTTCAGCAGGGTTTGTCACCCATCGAATTTTGCCTCAAAACCGCGCAGCCGCAGCGAATTAGATACAACGAACACCGACGAGAACGCCATCGCGATGCCGGCGAGCATCGGGTTGAGCCAGCCGAACGCGGCGACCGGGATGAGGATGACGTTGTAGGCGAAGGCCCAGAACAGGTTGCCCTTGATCGTCTTCAGGGTACGCCGCGACAGGCGGATGCCGTCCACCGCGGACCCGAGCGAATCGTGCATGAGCGTGATGTCGGAGGCCTCGATCGCCACGTCCGAGCCCGCGCCCATCGCCATGCCGAGGTCTGCGGCGGCCAGCGCTGCGGCGTCGTTCACGCCGTCGCCGACCATCGCCACGTTGCGGCCCTCAGACTGCAGCTGGCGGACCACCTCGACCTTCTGCTCGGGCAGGACGCCGGCCGTGACGTTGGCGGGGTCGATGCCCACCTCGCGAGCTGCTGCCTGGGCGGCACCAGCGTTGTCGCCGGTGAGTAAGTGCGGGGTCAGACCCATCGCCTTCAGCTCCGCGATGGCGCGCGCGGAGTCCTCCTTCACGGTGTCGCGCACCGCGATGACGCCGATCGGCTCGCCGTCGCGCTCGACCGCGATGGCGGTCGCACCGTCGGTCTCGGCATCGTCGAACGCCTGCTGCAAGGCCCCCAGGTTGCTGGTGGGGCGGCCGGTGTAGATGCGGTGGGCGTCGATAAGCGAAGAAGCTCCGCTACCTGGCTCGTTGACAAACTCCGTCCCCTCGGGCGCGTCAATGCCTGCGGCGATGGCGCGGGCGATCGGGTGCTCGCTCTGCGCCTCCACACCCGCGGCGAGGCGGTGGACCTCCTCGGCGGTCCAGCCGCTAGCCGGGGTCACGGAGGTGACCTGCATCTGGCCGGAGGTGACGGTACCGGTCTTGTCCAGCACGATCGTGTCCACCTCGCGAGTGGATTCGAGGACCTCCGGGCCCTTGATCAGTAGCCCGAGCTGGGCGCCGCGGCCCGTGCCGACGAGGATCGCGGTCGGCGTAGCCAGGCCGAGGGCGCACGGGCACGCGATGATGAGGACGGCGACCGCGGCGGTGAACGCGTGGGCGGTGCCGTGGCCCATAGCGAGGTGCACCACGAGCGCGAGGATAGAGATGCCGATGACCACGGGGACGAAAATCTGCGAGATCTTGTCCACTAATCGCTGCACTGGGGCCTGGCCGGACTGCGCGTCGCGCACCAGCTTGCCCATCTGGGCCAGTGTGGTTTCGGCGCCGACGCGGGTTGCCTCCACGATGAGGCGGCCGGAGGTGTTCAGGGTGGCGCCGGTGACGAGGTCGCCCTCGCTGACCTCGACGGGAACGGATTCGCCGGTGAGCATGGAGGCGTCGACGGCGGAGTGGCCGGAGACGACTTTTCCGTCCGTGGCAATCTTTTCGCCCGGGCGCACGACGAACTGGTCGCCGACTGCTACCTGGGCGATGGGGACGCGGGTCTCGCGGCCGTCGCGAATCACCGCAGCGTCTTTCGCACCCATGTCGAGAAGGTTGCGCAGGGCCTCGGAGGATTGGCCCTTGGCCTTGACCTCGAACCAGCGACCGAGCAGCAGGAAGGTGATGACCACGCAGACGGATTCGAGGTAGATCTCATCCATCGACGCGTGCGCCGGGTTGATGCTCATTTCCATGGTCATGCCCGGCTCGCCCGCGTTGCCAAAGAAGAGCGCGTAGATCGACCAGCCGTAGGCGGCAGTCGTGCCCAAGGTAATGAGCGTGTCCATGGTGAAGCTGCCGTGGCGCAGGTTGAGCAGGGTGGCGCGGTGGAACACGCGGCCTGCTGCGAAGTACACCAGCGTGGTGGCCGCGAGTGCCGCCCACTGCCAGTGCATGAACTGCAGCGCCGGGATCATGGAGACCAGCGTGACGGGCAGCGAGACGATCGCCGCCCAGATCGTGGTGCGCTTCAGCTGCTCGGCCTCTTCGAGGCGCGCTGTGTCGCGGGCGTCCATACCGCCGCCTGCGGGAGCTTGTTGGCTGGCGTCGTCCGCGTTCGAGTCCGCGCTGGAGGCGCCCGGCTCTTCCACGGCGAACGCGTCGTACCCAGCCGCGCGCACCGTGGCGATGAGTTGGTCGGTGTCGACCACCTGCGGGTCGTAGTCGACGGTGGCGGTCTCGGTGGAGTAGTTCACCGAGGCGTCCACCCCGTCGAGCTTGTTCAGCTTGCGCTGGATGCGCGAGGAGCATGAGGCGCACGTCATGCCCGTGACGCCGAGCTCGATGTGTTGCAGGGCTGTTTCCATAAGCCCCACTGTATGCCTGCGGGGCTAAGAACAGAACCGAGGGAGGGTGCGGGCTTACGCCAGCGTGTAGCCTGCTTCCTTCACGGCCGCTGCGACAGCGTCGTCGGAGAAGCCCTCGCCGGTGACCTCAACGTCGCCGGTGGTGTGGTTTGCGTTGACCGCGGTCACGCCCGCGATCTCGGAGATCTCCTCCTGCACGCTCAGCTCGCAGTGGCCGCAGGTCATGCCTTCAACTTTGTAGTTCTTCGTAGCCATGGCTTCCAACCTACGCCGAAAGTACGAACTACGCCGAAAGCTCGAACCCTGCGTTCGCCGCGGCCTGGTTCACGTCCTCCGCGGAGAAGTCCTCACCGGAGACCATCATGGTCGCCTCATCGACGTTCACATCGACGGTGTGGATGCCCTCGACCAGCTGCACCTCATCAATCAGCGAGTCGACGGCGGCCTCGGTGGACGGGCCCGAGATGCGGTAATTCTTCGTCATCGGATGTGCTTCCTCCTCAATGCATTCCCCGCTTGGCGCTCTTCGCAGGTCGGCGGGGGAATACTCGCGCGCTGGTACGGTTGAAGTATCTGGCACGATAACAAATAGTTGAAACGGAGTACGTAATGAGCACTATCGATGTAACCGAGGACACATTCGAGCAGACTGTTACCGCCGACGGCATTGTTTTCGTCGACGCGTGGGCGTCGTGGTGCGGCCCCTGCCGCCAGTTCGCGCCGGTCTACGAAAAGGTTTCGGAGCAGCACCCAGACGCGACGTTTGCCAAGCTCGACACCGAGGCGCACCAGGGCCTCGCGTCCGCGCTCGAGATCCAGGCAATTCCGACGCTCATGGCTTTCCGCGACGGCATCATGGTCTTCCGCAACGCCGGCGCCCTGCCGGAGGCTGCGTTTAGTGATCTGGTCGACCAGGTGAAGGCCCTTGACATGGATGAGGTCCGCCGCCAAGTTGAACAGCAGCAGGCGCAGGCCCCCGAGGACGCCGAGGACATCGACAACGAGGACTAAGCCGCTGGTTCCAGCCCCGCTTCGGCGGGGCTTTTTTCGTACACTGAGGGGCAATTGCTTATCGACGAAAGGTGGCACCCATGGCGAACCCATTCTCCAAGGGCTGGAAGTACATGATGCAGTCCTTCGACTCCAAGATTGATCAGAACGCGGATCCGCGCGTGCAGATTCAGCAGGCAGTCGCCCAGGCAAAGAAGAATCACCAGGAAATCTCGCAGCAGGCGGCCTCGATCATCGGCAACCGCAACCAGCTTCAGATGAAGCTCGACCGCCTGATCAAGTCCCAGGAGGACCTGCAGGCGAAGACCCGCACCGCGCTGCAGGCTGCCGACAAGGCGGCAGGCGCCGGCGACACCGAGAAGGCGCAGCAGTTCAACTCCACCGCCGAGGTGCTCGCCTCCCAGCTCGTCTCTGTGGAGCAGGAGCTGGCCCAGACCAAGCAGGCTTACGAGTCTGCCGAGCAGGCGGCGCGCGAGGCGCAGGCGCAGCAGCAGCAGTCTGAGGCGCGCCTACAGGAGCAGCTGGCGCAAGTGTCCCAGCTGGAGTCGCAGCTGAACCAGGCGAAGATGCAGGAGCAGACCGCCAAGACGATGGACTCCATGCAGCAGTTCAACACCGACGACAGTGTCCCCACCTTAGACGGCGTGCGCGACAAGATCGAGCGCCGCTACGCGGACGCGCTGGGCCAGCAGGAGATCTCTAAAAGCTCCATGACCGACCGCATGGCGGAAATTCAAGCCACCGGCACCGACATCGCCGCGTCGAACCGCTTGGATGAGATCCGCGCGTCGATGGCGGGCGAACTGGAGTCGGCACCCGTGCCGCAGGCCGAGCGCGAGCTGGAGGCCGGCGGCGTCGAGGACGCGGAGGCGTACCTCTCCGAGAGCCCAGTCGCGGACGAGGACAACGAGAACCGCTAGCGAAAACCGCTAGCGGTTACCCGCGGTGGATGTTGATCAGCACACCGCGGATGCCGGAGTGGAACCCGTCGCGCAGGTTCACGCGCTGCGTCTCGCTGAGCGTGTACTCGTGCAGCGTCTCGCAGGCGAACTGCAGCAGCGGGCGGTCAATCTCCGGCGGCAGGCCGCCACCCGAGAGCATGTGCGCTTTGTCGCGCTGTTCCAAGGTTGCGGCGTTTTCGTACCACCAAGCCGCGTACTGCTGGCCGACGTCGTACGGCGTCTGGAAGCCTGCAGACGACCACACTTCCTCCGGCAGCGGCACGTAGCGCGAGCGCAGCTTGCGGCGCGGCGCCATCATCGACGGCTTCGGTGCCGGCTTCGGGCG
The DNA here is from genome assembly GCF_036881695.1 of Corynebacterium sp. Marseille-Q4381. Lineage (NCBI taxonomy): Bacteria > Bacillati > Actinomycetota > Actinomycetes > Mycobacteriales > Corynebacteriaceae > Corynebacterium > Corynebacterium sp. Marseille-Q4381. The sequence goes on from NZ_JBAJNR010000011.1 coordinate 58,176, forward strand.
GTCCGCTGTCTCCGGGTTCGTCAGCGCGTGGTTGCCTGGCAGGTTGGACTCGGTGTTCGCCTCGACCTGGGCCTCGCTCGGCTCGTCGTGCTCTGGGTCTGCCGGCGGGTGGGTGCGCTGGAACTCCGGCGCGGTGCCGGTCGTTGGCGTCGTTTCTGCGGCCGTGTCAGCGTCTGCTCCAGCGCTTTCGATATCGTGCCGCTGCGCGGCCTCGGCGACCATCGCCGGGGTCGGCTGCGGCGCTGCCGGCTCCGCCGGGGCTTCCAGCTCGGGAGACTCTGGCTGTTCTGCCTGCTCAGGCACCCCGGGTGCCTCCGTCTCCTCCGGCGCGCGCAGCGGGTCGGGGCCGAGCCCGGGCACCGCAGACGGACCTTCGTCTTGGCCCACCGGTTCCGCGTCGTTCAGCGGGCGCTCGCGGATGGTCGGAGGCAGGGGACCCTCGAGCACCTGCAGCTGCATGGCGTCGGCGAAGTCCTCGCGCGGATCGATGATCGTGGTGGAGTCGCAGGCGTGGCGCAGGGCAGACGACATGGAGTCCCACCCGAAGCCGTACAGGTGCACGCGCACGCCCATGTCGGCGGCTTCCTGCACGCCGGGGATCATGTCCGCGTCGCCGGAGACCAACACGAAGTCGCTGAACTGCTGGCGCGTGGCGTTGACGACAAGGTCCGCCACGAGGCGGGTGTCCACGCCCTTCTGCGTGCGGCGCTCACCCCACTCGATGAGCTGGCCCGTGCGCAGCTGCACGCCCGCACAGGAGCGGAGGCTGCGCTGGTAGCGGTGCGGGCCCGAATCCGGGATGCCGTCGTACCAGTACTGGCGGTGGACAGGTTGGTTGAGCTGGTGGGTGATCATGGTCCCGAGTTCCGCCACCACCTCGGGAAGGTCGATTTCTAACTGTGCGCGGGCGCCGATCTCCCACGAGTTGTAAAAGCTCGCGAGCAGGTACGACGTGTCGACGAACACAAGGGTGCGTTCAATCATGGCTCCTAAATTCCGATTCTTTTTCGTTACTAAATTGGGTTTCTCGAACCAGTCTGCCCGAAACCTTCCGCACTTACCATTGCGTTTTGCTCACAACGTTGTTAAACAGTTAGTTACTGCAGTAACTAACCAAACAACAACACTTTGGAAGGGGGGAGCGCGTGAATCCGGACGCAGAGCCGCTCTTTGTGCAGGTTGCGCGCTTCGTGGAGGACCTGATTGTCGACGGCGCACTCGCCCCGGGCGACCAGGCGCCGTCGATGAACCAGCTTGCGGAGTTCCACGAAATCAACCCGGCCACCGCACGTAAGGGGCTTTCATTGCTTGCCGACGCCCACGTAATCGAAAAACGCCGCGGCCTCGGCATGTTCGTCACCCCGGGGGCCCGCGAGCGCATCGTGGAGAACCGCCGCGACGCCTTCGCCGGCGAGTTCATCGCACCGCTTATCGACGAAGCGGTGCGCCTCGGCCACACACGCGCCGACCTCCACAATCTCATCGACCGAGTCGCCGAAAGTAGAGGAATGTACCAATGACACACGTCACCGCGCGCGCGCTCACCCGTGCATTTGGCAAGAAGCAGGTGCTGGACGGGGTTGACTTTGACCTCGGGCCAGGAATCCACGGCCTTCTCGGCAGGAACGGCGTGGGCAAGTCCACCCTGTTGTCGGTGGTTGCGGGGCAGTTGAGGGAGAGTGGGGGTGAGGTGGGCGTCGATAAGCAAAAGCCCTTTGACAACCCGGAAACAATGAACCGCACGGCGCTGACCGGCGTCGATGTCACCTACCCTTCGCCTTGGAGCCTTCGCGACATCCTCGGCGCGGCCGCGCTGCGCTACCCGCGTTGGGACAGCGCGCTCGCCGACCAGCTGGTTGCCGACTTTGGCCTCGATGCGGCTTTGGCTGAGATCTACGGCAATCTCTCGCGCGGTCAGCGCGCGATGACCGGCATTGTGGTCGGGCTCGCGTCTGGGGCGGAGCTGCTGCTTCTTGATGAGCCGTACGTCGGCCTCGACACGCACAACACGCAGGTGTTTTACCGCCACCTGCTTGATCAGGCTGGCTCGGGGCGGACCATCGTGATGGCCACGCACCACATCGAGGACGCGGCGCGGATCCTGGAGTCCGCCCTGATTCTCGGGCGCGACGGCCGCATCGCCGCGCACCTTCGGCCCGGGGACGCGGACGGCTACCAGGTGGTCCTGGGCGGCGAGTCGAAGCGCCTGGTGCCGCTAGGGGAGCAAGTGCCCGCAGGCTCCCGCGCCCGCACCGCCGGCTTCGACGATCTCATCGAGTCCTACCTGGAGGTGTCGTAAATGACGTGGCCAATCTTCTGGCACCAGTTCAAAGCGGGGCCCTGGTGGCGATTTGTCGCCGTCGGCTTGTTCGCCGCGTTTATGTCGCTTGCGCCGATTTTCGCGAGCCCCCTTCTGGCGATGCTCACGCCCGCGATCGCCGCTACCTTGTGGTTCTTGGTCTTCCTTCCCGATACCGCCTTCGCGCAGAGCTACGGCCTGACCCGCGCGCAGGCGCGCCGCGTCTTCGCCTTTGGTGCGGTACCAGCCGGGCTCCTCGCCTCGGTGCCGGCGCTGACCAGGCTCGACGCGGGAGGCGTTCTCGGCGCGGCGCTCGCGTGGCTGGTCACCGCGGCGATGGTGGGCACTTCGCTGCCCAACGGTGAGCCGAAGCGTCGGATTGGAGGCGAGGGAGCGCGGTTCAAAGGCTCGTCGCTGGAATTCCCGCTGTTCTGGCGCCTCCCGCTCGCGTGGGGCCTGGGTTCCGGGCTGGCCGTGGGCCTTGCCGCGTGGATCGGTCGCGGCATTGGCCACGAGACGATCCGCCAGGTGCTCATCGCCTTCCCCGTCATCGTCATGTGGTTCGCGTTGCTTGGCGCGCCGGGCCTGCAACCCGCCACCGTCCGCAGCCTCGGCATGACGCGAAAGGCGTGGGCATCGCGCTGCTTCGCCGTGGCCATCGGGGTCAACCTTGTGTTCCTCGCCGCCGCCGGGAGCATTTGGATGCTTATCGACGCCCCCTTAACCCCCCTCGCCACCACCACCGCAATAAGCGCCGCCGTGGTTTTCGCGTCCCACGCGCTGATGCCGACGACGGAGTTTGTTGCCTTCGCCCTGCCAGTCCTGTTCTTCTTCCCGACGCGCATGATGCTCGACCCGCTCGTCCCCGCCGACCGCGACGCACTGATCGCGACCGCGGTACTCGGCGCGATCGCTGTGGTTGCGGGTCTGGTCGTGATGGCGCTCTACGTGGCGGGGCGCGTGAACGTTTCGCGCCGCAGCGAAAGCTTCTCCGGTGTGAATCAGCGCGCGTAACGACGATTGTTGTGCATCAGAAAACCGCTTCTGTGCTGGGGGTTTGTGTTGTGTTGGTGTGGTGTGTAACTTAGTTCGAGTCAGCGAGACCGACAGCGCCCCGCGAGAGAGTGTGAAACTTCTTGTGGTGTGGCGATAAGAAAACGATCGTTTGGCGAAAATTTTTTACTGCTGCTTACGCAACTGGCTGTGTTTGGTTGGTTGTGGGGTGTGCGTGTGTTGTTTGAGAACTCGATAGTGTGCCAATACTTTTTTGTTTGGTGTGATTGTTGTGCGTGTGCGCCATGATTTTTTTGTTGTGGTGTGTGCCGGTGGCAGTGCTGCTTTTTCTTTGGGTGGTGCTGTTGGACGGTGGGACGTGTGATGGTTTCACTATTTTTTGTTGGTTGTGGTTTTTCCTCGTCGGATACATGACCA
>NZ_JBAJNR010000012.1:0-47862 GCF_036881695.1 Corynebacterium sp. Marseille-Q4381
GGGTGTGGGGTTTGTGGGGGCGTCGATAAGCGAAAGCCCTGGAACCTGGGCCGCAGGACGCGCAGCGATGGAGCGGCGCGGGACCACCGGCCGGCCCTGGCGCGCGAGGTTGGGCAGCGTGCCGTTGCGGCGTGCGGCGTCGCGCCAACGCACGAAGGTGTCATGGATCAGATCGCTCAATCGTGCTCACCCCCTCCTCCATCGTCACAGCGTAGCGGGCGGTCACGGCGTCGTCGAGGTTCGAAGGCAGGTCGTCGCCGACCGCTGCGGTGATGAGCACCTGCTCCGCCGACTCGGCGACGGCGACGAGGCGCTCGCGGCGTTTCGCGTCGAGCTCCGCGAAAACGTCGTCCAGGATCAGCACCGGGTCCGTCCCCTCGCTGGCAAGCAGCTGGTACTCGGCGAGGTGGAGCGCGAGCGCATACGACCAGGTCTCGCCGTGGGACGCGTAGCCCTTGGCGGGGTTGTCGCCGAGCATCAGGACGAGGTCGTCGCGGTGCGGGCCGGTCACGGTGGTGCCGCGGTCGATTTCCTCGCGGCGGCGGCGGCCCAGCTCGGCGAGCATGGCGGCTTCGAACAACGCGGAGTCGCGGGGTGCGTCGGTTGTTGAGTCAGTGCCGATGTCACCGATCGTGGTCTTGTAGTGCACAGACGCCGGGCGGGATTCGGGCGCGACGGAGGCGTACGCGGAGGTGATGAGTGGGGCCAGGGCGTCGACAAGCTGCAACCGCCCCGCGATCAGCTGCGCACCGTGCGCCGCGAGCTGGGCATCCCACACGTCGAGCGTGGCAAGGGCCGCCGCGCCCGATTCATCCTGGTAGCCGCGGCGAAGCGCCATGTTCGACGACCTGAGCAGGGCGTTGCGCTGCCGCAGCACGCGTTCGTAATCCATGCGCACGCCGTTCAAGCGCGGGGTGCGAAGCGACATCAAATCGTCCAAGAAACGGCGGCGCTCAGCCGGCTCGCCGACGACAAGCCTCAAGTCCTCCGGCGAAAACATCACGCAGCGCAGCACGCCGAGCAACTCGCGGGGCGACTTCAAACGCGTGCGGTTTATCTGCGCCTGGTTCGCGCCGGAGGCCTTCAGCAGCAGGTGCGTGGTCAGCGCACGGCCCTCGTTGACCGTGGTGGCGGAGACGCGGGCGTTATCTGCGCCGCTCAAAATCAGCGGGCCGTCGCTGCTCACTCTGTGACTGCGCAGGTGGGCGGTGTAATACACCGCCTCCACGATGTTGGTTTTACCGTGCCCGTTGCGGCCGGCGAACACTGTCGCACCGGGCGCGAGCTCCAAGCGCAGCTCCGGCCAAGAGCGGAAATCGCGCAGGTCGAGCTCGGAGACGTACACCGTTTAACCCGGCAGACGCACCGGCATCAACAGGTACGTGAAGTGGGTCTCCGGCGTTGGGAACGTGCCGTCCGCGTCCGCCTCCGGCAAATCCTCGGGCTCCGGGATCATGATCGCGGGACGCGACGCTTCGGTGAAGCCGAACATGACGCGGTCGGTGCCAATCACGGACAGACCGTCGCGCAGGTAGCCCGCGTTGAACGCGATGAGCAGGTCTTCCGCGCCGGTGAACGCAGCCGGGATGGTCTCCGACGCCTCGCCGGAATCCGCGCCGGACGCGTAGAGCGACAGCTCGCCATCGCGGAAGTGCAGGCGGATCTGCGCGTTTCGGTCGGCGACCAGCGAGACGCGGCGGATCGATTCCAACAGCGGCGCGATCTCCACCGTCGCGATCGAGCTGTGCGCTTTCGGCAACAGCGGCGCGACGTTCGGGAAATCCGCGTCCAGCATGCGCGTGGTGGTCTCCCGGTTGCCGGTGTGCAGACCGAACAGACCCTCCGCGCCGACGTTGCCCGGACCGCCGACGGCGATCTTTACTGGCTCGTCGATGTGCGTGTCCAGGGTGCGCGCGTTATCCAGCAGCGTCTTCGCTGGGATCAGCAGCTTCGCCTCCACGTCCGGCTGCGCCGGCTCCCACTCGAGGGAGCGCAGCGCCAAACGGAAGCGGTCAGTCGCGGTAAGTTTCACGTGGCTGCCGTTGATCTCCATGTGGATACCGGTAAGCATGGGCAGCGTGTCGTCACGGCCCGCGGCGGCGGCAACCTGGGTTACGGCAGCGCTCAGCGCCGCCGGCGCAATCTGGCCGGTGACCTCCGGCAGCGTGGGCAGCTGCGGGTAGTCATCGAGGCTCATCAGCGGCAGCTCGAACCGCGCGGATCCCCCGCGAAGCTCCAGCTTGCCGTCTTTCGTTGTCACCTCGACCGGCTTCGGCGGCATGGTGGCCACGATGTCGGAGAGCAACTTGCCGGCGACAGCAACGCGACCCGGCTCATCCACCTCTGCGGCGATGCGCACGCGCGTGGACACTTCGTAGTCGAAGCCGGCGAATTCCAACCCGTTGTCGTCAGCGGTGATGACAACGGCGCGCAGCACGGGCTGGGTGTTTTTGGTCGGGAGGTTGCGGGCGACCCACGCGGCCGCCACCGACAGGTCGTCCTTGTGAACCCGGAATGCCACCGTGTTCGTGCCCGCGGAGCTTCCTTCCATGGCGCGCCGGCCCCCTTCGTCGTCGTTGCAAAAACGTGTAATTACCGGTTTTCAATCTAGCCAAGCGCCGGAGGAATTTCATAAGCGGGACGTTGCTTGTCGACGGGGCGCTCACATCCCCTGTTTCTCTCTGAAGAATTACAAGTTAAAGAGTTGGTAACTGCAGTAAGTCCTGTGGAGGCTGTGGATGCGCCCACTTTTTTCGAGGTGGCGGCGGCGTGTCGCGGTGTGGTTTGCCCTGTGGATAACTTGTGGATAACTCCGTGTGGTTGTGGATAAACTTTTCCCTCTTTGAAAATCCCACAAGGAACCCGATTTCTTCCACCGATCATCCACAACGTGGGGCGTTGTTGTCCACTGGGGGTATTTGGGGGAATTTACGGAAGTTACACCGGTGTAATTACACAGCTGTGGACAACACTGTGGATAGTGTTGCCGGCGCCGGCTAGCGGGTGCGGGCGCGGTTCTTGATTACCTGCGTGAGCTCTTGAATCTCGTCGTAGGTGTCGCGGTTTTCTGAGATCTCCTTGCGGATCTTGCGGTCCGCGTACATGACGGTGGTGTGGTCCTTGCCGCCGAACTCGTCGCCGATCTTCGGCAGCGAGAGATCCGTCAGTTCTCGGCACAGGTACATCGCGATTTGGCGTGCGTGGGCGACCTGCCTCGTCTTTCCGGCGCCGGTGAGTTGGTCGACGCCGACCTGGAAGTACTCGGCCGCGGCGTCCTTGATCGCGCTCGCGGTGATTGTCACGTCGTTTTCGTCCGGGAGGATGTCGCGCAGCGCGACCTGCGCAACTTCCATCGTGATCGGTTCGTTGATCAGCGACGAATACGCGGAAACGCGGATCAGCGCACCCTCGAGCTCACGGATCGAGGACTCGAACTGCGAAGCAATCAGTTCCAGCACGTCGTGGCTGACGTGCGTGCCGTCGGCGGCCGCCTTCTTCATCAAGATGGCGATGCGCGTTTCCAAATCCGGCGGCTGAATATCGGTGATCAACCCGCCCTCGAAGCGGGTGCGCAGCCGGTCTTCCAGCGTGGTCAGCTGCCTGGGCGGGCGGTCGGAAGACAGGATGATCTGCTTGTTCTGCTGGTGCAGCGCGTTGAAGGTGTGGAAGAACTCCTCCTGGGTTCCTTCTTTGCCCTCGAGGAACTGAATGTCATCCACCATCAAAATGTCCAAGTTGCGGTAGCGCCGCTTGAACGATTCCTGGCGGTCGTCTCGCACGGAGTTGATGTAGTCGTTTGTGAACTCTTCAGAAGAGACGTACTTAATGCGCAGGCCCGGCTGCAGCACGCGGGCGTAATTGCCCGCCGCGTGCAGGAGGTGGGTCTTGCCAAGACCGGAGCCGCCCCAAATAAACAGCGGGTTGTAGGCGCGGGCCGGGTTTTCCGCGACCGCCACCGCCGCGCCGTTAGCGAAGCGGTTGGACGAGCCGATGACGAAGTTTTCGAAGGTGTACTTCGGGTTCAGGCTCGCCTCGCGGTCTGGGTCGTGCGCCGGTTTCTCGCGGGGGATGCGCTGCGGCGGCTGCACCGTGGGGTGCGCGGTGGAATTTCGCTGCTCCGCCTCGGTGACCTGCAGCGCGTGCATCTGCGCAAGCTCGTCGAGACCCATGGGAATTTGCTCGCCGGCGCCGACGAAGTGCGCGTAGTTGTCGTTGACCTGGTTCGCGGTTTGCGACGACGCCCAGTTTGCTTCCGCCCCGCCCACCGAGCCAGCCGAGCTTTCCCGGGCCGCCGGGGCCGGAGCCGGCGCGGCAGGAGCTTGAGGCGCCGCAATGGAGACAGCGAGTGTGCACGGCGTGCCGGTGCGGGATTGCAAAAGGGCGGTGATGTGGGGGGCAAGGGAGTCCTCCACCACCGTTTTCGCGGCGGCGTGCGGTGCGGACAAAATCGCGTAACCGTTCACCAGCACTTCCGGACGCACCAACTGCAGGTAAGCGCGTTGCTGGTGCGTCAGCGTGGGGACGGAAGAGTTCGGACGCTCAGATAGCTGCAGCAATTCCGACACAACTTCGCGCCACAGCGCCTCGAGCTGTTGGTCCGCCACACGCGCTCCTTTCAACCTCGGACAATTTCTTCACCGTCAATCCCCTGTGATTTCCACACGGGGAGGCTGGGACGTAACCGCCCTCACCTCATGTTCCACAATGTTGTCCACACCTGTGGATAACTCGGTGGCGCCTTGTTATCCACAGGGGGTGGATGACTTGTGGATAACTTCTGTTGAATATCCCCACCCCTTCTACCTGCAGTTACGCGGCATTTCGGGGCAAAGTCTCAACCTTTAGTTCACATTATTCCACAGGCTGTCCCCACCCCAGGGTGTGACATTGTGTTAATGAAATCATTGTTACCGCGTTCAACGGCGCGATGTCTAACACTTCGCTGTGCGTACCCCTGTGGATAACTTTCCGCCCGCCGTCGCCGCCCCGGCGCCGGATGCCGCGCCACAGCGACTTCGCAGGATTTGCCGGCGTGTCGGTGCCGCCGCCGAAAAGGACACTCGTGTAATTCCGGGGGTGCTTCTGAGCTGGGCGGGGAGGCGTGAAAGCCGATTTGGAACCGCGGGCGAAAGTGACGTAATCTGACAGCGTCTGTCACATCAGTGTCGTCTGGTGTGCTTGAGAGCACCGCCTGGAGATCGGGCGATGCGTGCGCATCCGCAATCTCAAAGTAAAACTTCGCCGTAACGGCCGGCCTCCGGGCCAGCCGTTCGTACAAACGTTAGGAGCATTTCCGTGTCTAAGCGGACTTTCCAGCCGAACAACCGCCGCCGTTCCCGTAAGCACGGCTTCCGCGCCCGCATGCGCACCCGTTCCGGCCGCGCAATCGTGTCCGCGCGCCGCAAGAAGGGCCGCGCCAAGCTGAGCGCGTAAGCCTCACGCACGTGTTACCCCGCCCGCACAAACTTTCCGCCTCCTCGGATTTCAAGGAGACGATTCGAAAGGGTGCGCGAGCGGGGTCTTCTGCGTTAGTGGTCCATGTGCGCGAGCGCGACGACCTCATCACCCGAGGAGGTCCGCGCTTCGGGCTGGTGGTGTCCAAGCAGGTGGGCAACGCCGTGACCAGGCACGCGGTGTCGCGCAAACTGCGCGCCGTCGTGATGGATAGCGCTGTCGGCGAGCTCGACGCGCAGTGGGACGTGGTCATCCGCGCCCTGCCGCCTGCCGCCGAGGCGTCCAGCGCTGAGCTGGCGGCGGAGTTTGCTTCATCGCTGCAGCGCGCCGTCCGCAAAGCGAACAAGCGCTGATGCAGTACTACAACTTCATGGGCGATGAAATTCCCCAGCCGACATCGCCGGCGGCGAAGGCCGCGGTGGGGATGGTCCGTGGTTACCAAAAATACCTTTCTCCCCTTAAGATGGGGGGCACCTGTCGTTTTATGCCGGTATGCAGCGCATATGCGCTGGAAGCCGTGTCGCGGCACGGTGCTGTGCGCGGGGGCGCGATGGCCGTTGCTCGGGTGTGCAAGTGCGGTCCTTGGCATCCCGGCGGATTCGACCCCGTGCCAGGCAGTGTGGCGAACGTTGATGAGGAGTAAAACCGAACCGTGCTGAATTTCATTTATTGGCCGATCTCGTGGGTGCTGAAGTTCTGGCACGAAGTGGTCGGCTTTGTCTTGCCGGAGGATTCCGGTGTGTCGTGGCTGCTGGCAATTGTGCTGCTCACGTTCACCGTCCGTATCTTCCTGGTCCGCCCGATGGTCAAGCAGATGCGCACGACGCGCAAGATGCAGGAAATGCAGCCGCAGATGCAGGCCATCCGCGAGAAGTACAAGAACGACCAGGCCAAGATGGCCGAAGAGACCCAGAAGCTGTACAAGGAGATGGGCACCAACCCGCTCGCCTCCTGCATCGTGCCGTTGGTGCAGATGCCGATCTTTTTGGGCCTGTTCCACGTGCTGCGCTCCTTCAACCGCACCGCCGGGCCGAACCAGCCGGGCTTGAGCGTTGAAGAAAACCGCGAGATTGCCAACTACGCCTTCCCGCCCTCGGATGTGCAGTCCTTCCTGGACGCCGACTTTTTCGGCGTGCCGCTATCGGCTTACATGTCGATGCCGGAGGAGGCGTTCGCCGCCTTCACCGGTGTGGAGCTGACCCGCGCCCACATCATCGCGGTGTGCCTGCCGATGGTCCTGGTCTGTGCGCTGTTCACCCACCTCAACGCGCGCATGTCGGTCAACCGCCAGGCGGAGCGCCGCGCGTCCGGCAAGGTTGCCGCCCCGCAAGGCGAGGCCGCCGCGATGATGGAAGCGCAGATGGGCATGATGAACAAGATGATGCTGTGGTTCTTCCCCATCATGATCATCGCTTCGGGTGTGATCTGGCACGTCGGCCTTTTGACCTACATGCTGGCGAACAACATTTGGACCTTCTTCCAGACGCGGATCGTCTTCGACAAGATGGACAAGGAAGAGGCGGTCGAGGAGGAGCAGAAGCGCGAAGCCAAGCGCGCATCCGCACCGCAGGTCGGCGCCCGTACCGTGGACAAGCGCACCAAGAAGCAGCGCAAGAAGGGGCAGTAGCTTATCGACGCCCCGTGCAACCGCAACCCCCGCAACCGCGGGGGTTGCTCGCATGTTGGGGCCGTTTACTAGAGTTGGGTGCTATGTCGGATTCGGGAGAAATTGCGGGCGAGGTGTTTGGGGATCGCCTCGATTTGGCCAAGGCGTACCACGACTCACTGGCCACCACCGCCGCCGAACGCGGCTTCATCGGCCCTAAGGAAGTCGACCGTTTGTGGGAGCGGCACATCCTCAACTGCGCGGTTATCGGGGAGGCGTTCGGCGAGGGCATCAGCGTTGCGGACATCGGCTCAGGCGCGGGCCTGCCGGGCATTCCGCTCGCGATCGCGCGCCCGGATTTGTCCGTCACGCTGATTGAGCCGCTACTGAAGCGCTCGGTGTACCTCCGCGAGGTGACCCAGGAGCTGGGCCTGGATAACGTGACCGTGATCCGCGGCCGCGCGGAGGAGCAGCAGCGCGGTAACTTCGACGCGGTGACCTCGCGCGCGGTGGCGCCGCTGGGCAAGCTTGCGGGGTGGTCGTTGCCGCTGGTGAAGCACGGGGGCGTGATGGTGGCGATGAAGGGGGCGTCGGTAAGCGACGAGCTCCAGCGCGATGAGAAGGAGATCGCGGCTGCCGGCGGCGAGGACGCTGAAATTTTCACGGTCGGCGCGGTGCTTCCGCAGCCGACGACGCTGATCCGGATTGTGAGGAGGTAGCCCGTGACTCGCGTGATCACCGTTGCCAACCAGAAGGGTGGCGTGGGCAAGACGACCACGAGCGTCAACATGGCCGCGGCCCTGGCGAAGCAGGGCAAGAAGGTCCTCGTGATCGACCTCGACCCGCAGGGTAACGCGTCGACGGCGCTCGGCGCCGAGCACACCTCGGGCACGACGTCGAGCTACGAGATCCTCATCGGCGAGGCTGGTCCCACCGAGGCGATGCAGCCCAACCCGGAGAACGACAACCTGTTTTGCATCCCGGCGACGATTGACTTGGCCGGAGCTGAGATCGAGTTGGTGAGCATGGTGCGTCGCGAGTATCGGCTGCACGACGCGATCCGGCGCGGTTTCTTGAATGAGAACGGCTTCGACTACGTGTTCATTGACTGCCCGCCGTCGCTCGGACTGCTCACCATCAACGCCATGACCGCGGTGGACGAGGTGATGATCCCGATCCAGTGCGAGTACTACGCACTCGAGGGCGTGGGGCAGCTGCTGGGCAACATCACGATGATCAGGGAGCACCTCAACGAAAACCTGCACATCTCCGCTGTGCTGCTGACCATGTACGACGGGCGCACGAAGCTCGCCTCCGATGTGGCGGACGAGGTGCGCGGCCAGTTCGGCGAGGTGGTGCTCCGCAACGTTATCCCGCGCTCCGTGAAGGTTTCCGAGGCGCCGGGTTACGGGCTGACCGTGGTGGACTACGACGCGTCTTCGCGCGGTGCGCTCGCCTACCTCGACGCCGCCAAGGAACTCCACCGCCGCGGAGACTACGCGCCGCACCCGGCCACTGGACCGATCGGCGTCAGCCCCGAGGTGTACGCCCAGCTGGATGAGGCGGGCGCGGATATGACCGATTACAGCGACGAGACAAGCGAGGAGTAAACCATGGCACAGGAACGCAAGGGTGGACTCGGCCGGGGCCTTGCGGCGCTGATCCCGTCGACGCCGCTGCAGATGGACACCTCCGGCAAGACCGGCGGGATTGGAGGCGGCGCTTCCGACATCATCTTTGGCAAGCCCGACGGCGGGCTCGGTCAGAAGAACCCGCCCGCGAAGAAGCCGAAGCCGTCCAAGGGCGGCGATGCCCCGAAGGGCGCGAAGCAGACGAAGGGGGCCCCGCAACTTAGCGGCGCGCCCCGCCCGGTCGCCGGCGCGCCCACGGTTACCGCCAGCACGGACGCGGTAATGCAGCCGGTGCCGGTCGGCGGCGCGCGTTACCAAGAGATCCCGCTCGGTTCGATCATCCCGAACCCGAAGCAGCCCCGTCAGGTCTTCGACGAGGACGAACTCGCTGAGCTGGTCCACTCCATCCGGGAGTTCGGGCTGCTACAGCCGATTGTGGTCCGCGACACCCCCGACGGGTTTGAGCTCATCATGGGCGAGCGCCGCTGGCGCGCCGCGTCCAAGGCTGGCCTCAAGCACATCCCGGCGATCGTGCGCGAGACCTCCGATGAGGACATGCTCCGCGACGCGTTGTTGGAGAACATCCACCGCGTCCAGTTGAACCCCCTCGAGGAGGCGGCCGCGTACCAGCAGCTGCTGGAGGAGTTCGGGGTCACCCAGGAGCAGCTGGCTGACAAGCTCGGCCGCTCGCGCCCGGCCATCACCAACGCTATCCGTCTGTTGAACCTGCCGGTGGCGGTGCAGCGCCGCGTGGCTGCCGGTGTGCTCTCGGCGGGCCACGCCAGGGCACTGCTGGGCATCAAGCTCGGCGACGACGAGAAAAATGCGGAGGCACAGGGTCAGCTCGCCGACCGGATCGTGGCCGAGGGTATGTCCGTCCGTGCCACCGAAGAAGCCGTCACGTTACTAAATAAGAACGGCACTGTCCCCGACAAGCCGAAGCGCGAGCCAATCCCCCAGCCGGAGTACTTGACCGCCGCGGCAGAGCGTCTCGCGGACGAGTGGGACACCAAGGTGTCTGTCACCATGGGCAAGCGCAAAGGCAAGATCGTCGTCGAGTTCGGCGACCGGGACGACTTTGAGCGCATCATGGATCTCATCGGCTCAGGCAAGTAGGGTGCACCCCCTGCGGTATCGCACCGCAGGGGTTATCTATCGCCGAAATACGATTACATCGATGTAATTAATTGATGGAAATTGATGTAATATCGCCACTATGCTTGAAGCAGACATTCGGCAGCTCATAGCGCAAGGCGAATCACTTTCCGTCGCTTTCGCTCGTCGCGCTTCCGCGGCATACATCAACGAGCGCCGAGTGATTGAAACGATGGCCTGCATGGCCAACGCCGGTGGCGGCACGCTGCTGATCGGGGTAGACCGCGATGGGACGGTCAGCGGGTGCCACCCGTTCCACGGCGACGTGACCGACCCGGCGCTGCTCTCCTCGGCGGTGTTCCGCCACACGACCCCGGGGCTGCCCGTCGAAGTGCGCGAGGTGCGGGTTGGCGGTCTGCCCGTTGTAGCGGTCACAGTCGCGGCGCAGCCGTCCCCGGTTGCCACTTCGTGGGGTGTGTACCGCACGCGCCGCGTCAACGCCCAGGGCACCCCGGAGTGCGTGGGCATGGATCCGGCGACGGTGGTCACCCGGTACCGAGACGCGAACGGGATGGACTGGGCGCAAACTCCCGCCCTCGGAGCGGCAATCGCGGACGTGAGCCCCCGCGCCGTGGATGCGTACCGCGGCCTGCTCACTGATACTCGACTGGCCCAGCTTGATAACGAGGGGTTGATCCGCGCCCTCGGTTTCCTCGACGACTCGGATGACCCAGTCGCGCTAGGTGCCATCGCCCTGTTCGGCACACCCGACGCAGTGCGGCGCTACCTGCCGTACCACGTGCTCACGGTGGCTGACCGCAGGAAGACGGAAGGCCGCCTCTCCCCCGCCACAATCCGCAGCTCCGCGCCGCTTGCGCCAATGCTGGCGGACCTCAAGCGCAACGCAGATACCTTCGGGCCCGCGTTCCCGCTGGTCATCAACGCGCTGACACACCGCGACTACTTCCTGCCCGGCCCGGTGTACGTGGCGTTGGACGACAAGGGGGCTAAAGTCTCCAGCCCAGGCGGTGCCCCGCGCGGCGTGGACCTCGCCGAGGCGGCCTCCGGCAACGCGAGCTACGCCCCGCGCTCGCTGTATCTTTCTACGGCGCTGGCGCGCACATCGGTCTCCGAAGGCGCAGGCACTGGGCTCGCTGGAATGGCGGGGACAGGTGTGTCCTTCGATGGCAGCCACGACCAGGGCGTCACCGCCAGCGTCAGCTGGGCCTCGGCCGAGGCCAGCGAGCTCGGGGGTAACGAGGCAAAGGTGCTGCTGGCGGTGCGGGAAGTAGACGGCGACGGCGCGTCGAGCAGCGACATCGCCCGGGCCGCGGGTCTGAGCTCGCAGCAGGCGTACCGCGCGCTGCGCAAGCTGGTTAACCGGGGTCTAATCCGGCGCACCGGAGAGACCAGGACGACCCGCTACCTGCCTTAACCCGACAGTTAGGCGTGCTCGGCGCGCAGCAGGTCGGAGAAGGTGTAGGTGCCTGTGGGCTGGTCGTCCATCTCCATAAGGTAAAGACGCTTCACGGCCACGACGATTGCCTCCGCAATCGCGTCGCGCTGTTTGGGGTTAGTCAGCACGGCAACGTCGCCCGGGTTGGAAAGGTAGCCTGGCACCACTTCCACCGTGGGCATCTGCGTCATGCGCAGCATGTCCCAGGTGCGGCCGTGGTTGCGGCAGTTGCGCAGATCAGTGCGGGCGGCGATCTCGCGCTGGATGAAATCGGACAAGGTCTCCCCCGTCATGGACGAGCTGCCGTGCTCCGATCCAAAGTAGAACGCGGCGGACCCGTTCGCCTTCTCGTTTGGGTACCGGTCGAGTTTCAGCGAAATGACCACGTCGGCGCCGAAGCCGTTGGCCAAGTCGGCGCGCGCCTTGGTCGACGGGTTGTCACCGCGGGTGCGCGAGAGGATGGTCTCCATGCCCGCAGCCACCATGCGGCCCTCGATGCGCTGGGCCAAATCCCACAGGATCGCTTCCTCTGCGATCTCGCCGTACAGGCCCTGGACCGTCGTGCCCTGGTCGGCGCCGCCGAGTGCGGGGTCGATCACAACGCGCTTGCCCGAGAGGTGCGGGCCCGCTTGGCGCACGTGCTCGCGCTCGCGGATGGCGTGAGCGGAGCCACCGGTGATGCGCCGGCCCAGGAGGCTCAGCGCGCGCAGGGTGTCAGGGCCGCACACACCGTCGTCGTCGAGACCGGTGTCGAGCTGGAAGTTCGCCACGGCTTCGTGCGTGAGCTGGCCGAACCGGCCGTCGACGCGGTGTTGGTAGAACCCGAGCTCGTGCAGCTGGTTCTGTAGCTGGCCCACGTCGTCGCCCACGAGGATCTGGTTCGGCTGGTAGCTCAGCACCCGCGCTCCGAGGGTGTACGAGGCTTCACGCAGCTCGCGCAGGGTGACATCGTCGATTGTTCCGCTCGGAACGATGCCGCGCGACTGTTGGAATGCGCGAAGCGTTTCGGCCAACGCTTCGTCGAAAAGCATCTCCTGCTTCGAGAACTGCCGGGTGTTCCAGTCACCCAACTCACCCTCGTAGCCCTTAATCAAGCCGATGCGGGCGAGTGCGGAGCGCACTTCAGCCACGCGCGCGCTTGAATCGCCCACACGCAGTGTGCCGGGCATGCGCTCCACCTTCCTTACATCTTAAAACAGTTGGCTAAACCTGGGCCTGGACTCGTTTGACGATCTCGCTCTTCGGGCGAAGACCCACGAATTCGTCGACCTTCTTGCCGTCCTTGAACAGCAGCACCGTCGGGATCGACATGACCTGAAACATGGCGCCGAGCGTGCGCTCGTTGTCCACGTTGACCTTGGCCACTTTCACCTGGTTGCCCATCTCAGCCGCGATCTCGTCGAGGACGGGTCCGAGCTTCTTGCACGGGCCGCACCACTCCGCCCAAAAGTCCACCAGCACCGGCGTGCCGGCTTCGATGACTTCGGACTTAAACGTTGCCTGCGTGACATCGATCGGAGAGTTCATAGTGGCCTATCTTAGTTCCGCCAGCAGGCTGAGCGCATCTACCCCACCGCGAGGAGCGGTGTGATGTGTGCGCCGGTGCCCGTTCTACAGCGCCGCGAGGTAGTGCTGGGCGTCGAGCGCGGCCCGGCAGCCCGAACCCGCGGCGGTGATCGCCTGACGGTAGGTCTTGTCCACTAGATCGCCGGCGGCAAACACGCCCGGGACGCTGGTGAGCGTGGACGGGTCTGCCACCTCGACGTAGCCGCCCTCGTCCACAGCGACCTGGCCCTCCAAGAACCCCGAGCGCGGGTCGTGGCCGATGGCGACGAACATGGCGGTGGCGTCGAGCACGCTTCGCTCGCCCGTCTCCACGTTCAGCACGTTCAGGCCCCCGACCTTGCCGCCCTCATCCTCGACCGACTCCACCACCGTGTTGGTGAGGAACTCGATCTTGTCGTTCTCGCGGGCGCGCTCCAGCATGATCTTGGACGCGCGGAAGTTCTCGGAGCGGTGGATCAAGGTCACCTTCGAGCCGAACTTGGTGAGGAAGGTCGCCTCCTCCATCGCCGAGTCGCCGCCGCCGACGACCGCGATGTGGTGGTCCTTGAAGAAGAAGCCGTCGCAGGTCGCGCAGGTGGATACGCCGCGGCCGGTGAGTTCAGCCTCGCCGGGCACGCCCAAGTGGCGGGGTGCCGCGCCGGTGGCCAGGATGATTGCCTTCGCCTTGTACTCCGTGTCGTCGACGTAGACCTTCTTCACGTCTCCGGAGAAATCTACGCGGTCAACCAGCTCCGGACGTAGGTCAGCGCCGAACTTCTCAGCCTGGTCGCGCATGTTGGACATGAGGTCGGGGCCCATGACGCCGTCCTCGAAGCCGGGGAAGTTCTCCACCTCAGTGGTGTTCATCAGCTCGCCGCCGTACTCGAAACCCTCGAAGACAAGCGGCGAAAGTTCAGCGCGGGCGGCATAGATTGCCGCGGTGTACCCGGCCGGGCCGGAACCCACGATGATCAAGTCGTGCACGTGGTCGTCGGACGTCGCGGTCTGGGCGGCGCCTTGCGCGGCGGCCTCGTTGTTGCCCAGGCTGCCGAGGTTGATGAATCCGGGGTTGGTCATACGCATCAGTGTAGCGCCAGAGCCACCGCCTCCCTGGCGCGGTGGCGGCGCGACTTCACCGTGCCCGGGCGCACGCCGAGCTCTTCGGCGGCGTGCTCGACGCTCATCCCGTAGACGTCCACAAGCACGAGGGCCCGCTGCTGCGCGGCCGGTAGCTGAGCGACCGCTTGGCGCAGCGCGAGGAACTGCTCGAGTGTCGCCGTCGGATCGTGCGCGAGTAGGCGGTTGGAGTCCTGGTCAATCATGGTGTGGTCGTCGTAGCTCACGGTTCGCTCGCGCTTGCTGGCCTTGCGCTGGTGGTCGAGCGCGGCGTTTGTCACGGTGCGGTGCAGCCACGTGCTCAGCTGCGCCTCCCCGCGGTACGTGTGGAGACTGCGGCTCGCGCGCAGCAGCGCCTCCTGCACGATGTCTTGCGCGTCCTGCTCGTTGCGCGCGTAGTTGCGTGCCACGTAGTACATGCGCTGGCGGTGGCGCTTCACAATTACCTTGAACGCGCGCGTGTCCCCCGCGGCGTAGTCTGCCGCCAGCTGGCGGTCCGTCCGGTGCGGCATGGCTTCCGTTTCCCCCTGGTTATCTGGTGTGCCCCTGGTGTACCCGTAGAAAGCATGCACGCCCGCCCCCTGCTTTCACAGGGTGCGGGCGCACATCTCAGTGGACAGGCGTGCCGGCGGAGTTACGGCACTTCGCGGAAGCCGATCAAGGACACCTCGCGGATCGTCGCGGTGCCGGGGCCTTCCGCGGTGCCGGCCTCACCGCCGGCGTCACCGTGGGCGTCGCCCCCGGCGTCGCCCACGGCGACGCGCGGCGGCAGCCCCAGAATCACCGCATCGAGCCGCAGGTTCGCCAACGTCACCGAGGTGACGTCGATGTTGTTCTGCCCGGCGTGGAACGTGCCGGCGGCGAACAACGGCAGCTCCTCCCAGTTCGGGCCGTCGGCCTCCACTTCTCCCAGCCTGCCGGCCGGCACGCCGTAAATCTCGTACGGCCCGCCTTCGGTCGTGGCGTGGATCAGCAGGTGTTCAAGGGTGAACGGGGTGGTCACACCGGTCGGGCGCAGCAGCACCGCGGCGTTGCGCTCGGTGGTCCACGAGGTCGCCTTGTCACCGTCGACGATCGCCTGGGCATCTGTGCCGCTTTCGGCGCTCTCAAGCAGCTGCGCCTTCAGCGGCTCGATGACCACCGGCAGTTTCGTCGTGGGCGCGGCCTCGGTCGTCTGCCCGCTCTGGATGGATTCGGAGCTGACGGGCGCATCGCTGTCGCCGGAGAACACGCCGATGAGGTAGGTGGTCAGCGCGGCGATGAGAATCACCGTCATCACGGCTGCGGCGGTCAGCAGCGCCACCGTCAGCGGGCGGTAGCGCGCCGCGCCGAAGCCGCCGCGTAGCGCGTCCGGGTCCTTGTCCGGGGCGTCGCGCTGCACGGTGCGCACCAGCTGGCCGTCGCGGGACTCCCCCTCCGCGTTCTTCTCCGCAGCCTGAGCCCGCGCGGCAACCGCCGCCTCAGCGTCCGTCACCGTGCCCGGCAGGTTCGCGGCGCGGCGCAGAGCGACCTGAATGTCGCGGAAGTCCTGCGCCTCAATCGCCTCGGCGTCGACCAACGCGCGGGTGTTGCGGGTGAGCTCGTCCAGCGCCCCGGAGTTCACGTTCGCGGTCAGCAGTTCCAGACCGGAGGCGAAGGACGTGGCGTCCTTTGCCGCGGACGAGCCCGGAAGCACCGCCGGGAAGGCGAGGCGGATCTTGCCTTCGGTGTCGATGCGCAGGCGCTGCCGGTTGTCCAAGCCCAGCGGGATGTCCGCAGTGTGGGCCGCCGCAATCGCGCCCGCAAGCGGTGCGAGTGCGTTGGCCACGGCTTCGGTGTGCAGGGTTTGGCCGCTGTCGGTCACGGCCTTCAGCGAGCTGCCGTCGATCCAGTCGGCCACGATCAACGCGCCGGTGCGGTACGACAGGATCTCGATGTTGTCCGCGATTGCGGGGTGGCGCAGCTGCGCCAGGCGGCGCGTACGGCGCGCCACGCCGGCGGCGCTGATCGCCGCTTCGCGCGGGCTCGCCGGCGCCATCGGGGCGGCACCGGTGGTGTCGACGAACGTCAGCGCTACAGGGCGGCCAGTGGCCACCTCGCGGGCCTGCCAGAAGCGAGCGCCCGTGGTCGCGCCGTGGTCGCGGATCAGGCGGAAACGGCCGTCGGACACCAGCGCGCCCGGCACGAGGCGGGGCCCGCGCACCACGCCGGCGGACATCGGCGGTGGCACCGGCGTGGCGTTGAAGGTGTCGGAGGCGAGGAACTGGGTGGACACGTCGCGCGGGTCGACCTCGCCAGTGTCGATGGCGCGCTCCTCGTCTGGGCGGATAAAGCGGCCCAAGCCCGGGATGCGGGTCAGCGCGCGGCCCAGGTTCTGCACCTCGGGCAGGCCCGAACGAGCCAGCACCACGCCGGTGGCGACGACGAAGAAGACGCCGAGCAGCGCCACCTCAAGCAGCATGCCTACCGACGGCATGCCCAACCAGTCCCCCAGCATCCCGGGCAAGTCGATGCCGATCACGTCGCGCGCCATCCACCGGGTGAAGTACATGACGGCGATGCCGGCGAGGGAGGACGCCGCGGCCCAAGCCGAGGTCTTCAGCACGGAGCCAGCTTGGAGCGTGCCCAACTTGCGCCGCAGCAGTAGCGCGCCGATGACGGCGCCGGCGATGAAGCCGAAGCCGTTGGCGGCACCCAGCAGCACCACGACGTGCTCGGCGCGGTTCGCCACGAGCGGCGCCAGCGCGCTGAGCAGCACCTTGGTGGCGGTGATGCCGGCGATGATGAAGGTCGGCGTCCACGCCTCTTCGCGGGCGTAGAACACGCGCAGGTGCAGCATCACCAGCGCGTAAGGAATCAAAGTGAACGCGGCGAAGCTGATGGTCAGGCCGAGCGTGCGCGAAGCCTCCGGCGGGAAGTCGCCGTAGGCGAACAGGGCGTGGCCGATGTCGGGGCCCAGCGCCGTCATGAACACGATGATGGGGATCAACGCGATGAACGTCAGCTTGGTGCCCAGCGTGAGGTCGCGCACCACCGCTTCGTCGTCGCCGTCCGCGGCGTTGCGGCTTAGCCGCGGCATGATCGCGGTCAGCAGGGTCACGCCGATGATGCCGTACGGCACCTGCAGCAGCATCCAGTGCTGCTGGTAGATAAATGGCGCACTCTCGTGCGCGTTGGACGCGATGCGGGTGGTCACGATGTAGCCGGCCTGGCTGATCGCCACGTAGGTGATGATCGCCATGGCCATCCCGCCGAACTGTCTCAGCCGGTCGTCCAGGCCCCACAGGGGTTTCAAGTTGATGCCCAGCTTGCGCAGCGCGGGCAGCATGATCAGGCATTGGACCACCACACCCAACGTGGTGCCGAGGCCCAGCAGGAGCACATGGGGGTTGCTTATCGACGCCGGCGCCGCCGCATTCAACCGCCCCGGCAGAGCCATGTACGCGATCAGCACCGCGATGGACACTATGTTGTTCGCAACAGGGGCCCACGCGCCAGGCCGGAAGTGTTCCTTGGTGTTCAAAATCGCCATGAAGAGCGAGAACATGCCGTAGAAGAAGATCTGCGGCAGCACGAGGTAGGCGAAGCTGGTGGCTTGCACCACGTTGACCTTGCCGGCGTCGTTAAGAAACAGCCGGGTCAAAAGCGGCGCGGCGGCCACGGCGAGCACCGTCACCGCGATCATCAGCGTGAGCGTGAGCGTGAACAGCTGGCGCACGAACCGCTCGCCGCGGTCAGGGTCCTCTTTCTCCGCGCGCACGAGCACCGGCACCACGAGTGCCGTGAGCACCGAGCCGAGCACGATCTCGGTGATGATGTTCGGCAGCGTGTTCGCTGTGTTGAACGCAGACGCCACCGCCGGGCCCAGCGCGGCGCCGATCAGCACTGTGCGGATGAAGCCCGTGATGCGCGAGATCAGCGTCGCAACCGCCATCGAGCCGGTCGCGCGCACGACCGATTCGTTGGGCGTGCCGCCGTCGGCCGCGGCGCCCTCGCCGTCGCGGCCATTGGCGGTGGCGACCGCCGAGCGCGCCACCTCTACGGCACCCTCGTCGCCCATCGCGGTGACCGCTGCGGTCTCAGCCGGCACTGGCGGGGCGATGGTCTCGCCCTTGGGGCTGGTGGTCAGCAGCGAGCGGTCCGGCTCCCCCGGCTTCGTGGCCGCCTGGGTCGGCTTCGGCGTGCGCGGCGCGGGCACTGGTGCGGGCGGCGCCGGTGTGACGATGCGGCGTCGTAAACCAGCGCTTGGCTGGGACTCGCCCTTCCGGGACTCGTCCTGTGTCACGTCCTAGTCTCCATTCTTGGTCGGTGCAGGTGCTCTTGCGTGCGCGGTGCTCGCGCCGTCCTTGCCGTTTGGCGGCGGGCGGACGTCGCGGCGTCTGCGCCTGCTGATGCTGAACAGCAGCATCAGCGCCACGAGCGCCGAGGCGAGCGCGGCCAACAACCCACTGTGCAGCGCGTGCGACGCTGTGCGCACGGCGATGTCGACGGGCCGCGAGATTGCCGGCCCCTGGTTGCCCGCCAGGTAAAGCTGGAGGTGGGTGTCGCGCGCGTCCTGCGGCAGGTCGGCGGTCATCTGAACCGTGACCGACCCGCGGGCCGGGATGCGCAGCTCGTCCGGCACGTTGAGGCGCACGCCCTCCGGCGCCACGTAGCGGATGGAGGTGTCGACCGGCAGCGGCATGCCGTTTTGCGCCACGATCAGAAGCGGGCTCGACGGCGATGTTCTGGTGTACACGTTGCCCGGCGGGATCAGGGTGACGGCGGAGCGCAACTCGCCAAGCGTCGCGCGCGAACGGCTCAGCCACGCTGCGGTGTGCTCCACTGCGTCCTCGTAACCCTCGCGCGAGCGCCGCGCGGGCGGGGAGAACGCCGCCAGGATGTCGCGCCGCAGCGGGAGGGTGAAGCCGTAGCGGGTCAGCGCGATCGAGGGGTCTGGCGCGAGGATGGTCGACAGGTCGGTGATGAAGCTGGCCTGCTGGGTGGCGGAGAGGACTTCGGCGTCGGAGTATGCGGCGGGGTCAGAAAACGCCGGTTGCACCTGCGTTGCGTTGGCTACCGCGGCACCCGCGGGCACGGTGAGGTAGTCGGCGAATGCGACTGGGCTTGCGGCGCCGGCGGAAATCAGCTCGGCGAGCGCCCCGAGCAGCGCCGCGCCGTCGTCGGCGGACCAGGAGGCCGGCGGGTTCACCAGCACTGGTTCGCGCGGTGGCTGTCCCTCCCAGGTCCACGCGGACTGCGCGGCAACCTGCACACCCGAGGCGGCGTTGACCCGCCGCGCCAACTCGGAATCGTCCGTGTAGTCGTAGCGCAGCCAGTCGGTCGAGTATCCCGGAGTCTGCGGGTTCGGCCCCACCGCCGCCCACGTCGAGGCGAGCGAGTCCTGGTAGCTGACGGACAGGATGCCGGGCGCCGCCCACGCGAAGCGGTCGGCCGGAAGGGGCGCGGGTTGCCCGGGGTCGGTGGCGGTTGTTGCCACCGGGACAGAAGGGTCCGCAACGACTGAAGACGACGGCACGAGCACGCGCACGGGTGCGGCCGGCTGCGGGGCGGCGGCCAAGGCGGGGGCCGCCATGTCGCGGCGCTCAAGCGCGCTGCCGGAGCTGGGTTGCCCTTGCGCTTCCGGCGCGGCCGCGTTTGCTGCGGTCACGGCCCGTTCCCACGCGCCGCTTAAGCCTTCGGTCGGGATTGTGGACCTCGTGTGGTCTGCCCAGCCGAGCGCGGCGACCGCGTCGTCGGTGACGTAACCGGCAGACGGGATCACCACGTTGAGCTCGCCCGGTGAGCCGAGGACGCGGCCGAGGGTAAACGGCCCGCGCTCGATGGCTTCCCGCACCAGCCAGGGGTCGCCGGTGCGCACCAGCGCGTTGATGTCGGTGTTCGCCCACGGGAGTGCGACGGTGCAGCCGGTGGCGGAGATGTCGCGCAGCTTCGCCAGCCAGGCCGCGGCGTCTTCTGCCCCAGTGCCGGCCTCCCCTGCTTCGGCGCCGCCGCTGCCCCACGAGTCGCGCAGGCGCTTCGGCTCCTCCACCACGGCCGGGCGCTCGTCGGCGACGAGGTAGCCCCGGCTCATGCGGTCGACGGTGTCGATCAGCGCCGGGTCGATTGCTGCGCAGATCGCGGTGCCCACGCGGGGATCCGCACTGGCCGCGATGTAGTTGTCTACCAACTCGTCCAGCCTGCCGCCGGGTGCAAGCTCGCCAGCGAGCTCCTCCGAGGCGAGGATGAGCGGCGGATCCTCTGGCGCGTCCCCTGTCTCGCCGGGGAGAATGTCCACCTCCGCGGAGATCGGGTACAGCGCGGTCATCCCCGCGGGCCGGGCACCCTCCGGCATCGGGCCGGCGCCGCTGAGGTGGAAGCGTTCGGTGTCCAGGGTGGCGCCGTACTCGTCGACAAGCTGCAGCATCACCGGGTACGTGCCGCGGTGCGCCGGCATCTCGATGTCGAGCTCGACCTCCCGCTCGGCGCCGGCCTTCAGCGCGGGACCCAGCTCGATGCGCTGGCCGACCGGGGTGTACTCGCCGATTTGGGCGACGGTGGCTGCGCGCTGATCCCACGGGGAGCCAGTCATGGGGCCCCGCCTGAGCACGACCGCGAGCTCCTCCATCGTCTCGTCCGAGGAGTTCGAAACACGAAGTTTCACGTGAAACATCGTGTTTGGGGTGGAGGGGTTCGGGGTGGCGTCGACAAGCCTGAGCTCCGCCTTGTCCCCCTCTCCCGGGCGAATCGCCGGGTTGACCCACTCGTCGGCAACCTGCGGGTTCTCCGGATCGACGGGGACCGGCGCGGCGGCTGCGGGCAGGCCGGCGCTGGTGGCGGCGGTGACGCTTGCGCCGCAAATTAGCGCGACCAGCCGCGCGGCGCGTTTCATCGCGGGGTGGCCCTTCCGGCGCGGCGTTCCTTTCTTGCCAGTTCGGGCATGCGGTCGACGGCGATGCGCGCAAGTTTGCGTTCGTCGGCGTAGGCGAGGCGCTCAATCAGTTCGCTCATGGGCACCCAGGCAACTTCGGTGACTTCCGGGTCCTCGTCGTTGAGCTCGCCGTCGACGTAGCGGAGCAGGTTGTGGTGCACCGTCTTGTGAATGCGGACGCCGTCGGAGACGAACCAGTAATCAATGGTGCCGAGCTCGTCGAACGCCTCGCCGTAGATGCCAGTCTCCTCCCACACTTCGCGCTCGGCCGTCTTCCACTGGTGCTCGCCGTCCTCGACGTGGCCCTTCGGCATCGACCACAACAGGCGCCCGCGGCGGTCGAGGCGGCCAATCAGCGCGGCGTAGATCTGCGACATGTCCACGTCCCCGCCGGCGTTGACCGCCTCCGCCATCCCGGAAACCACCAGTCCTCCGGCCGAGGTCTCGTCGCGGGTCGCGATCGAGGAGTCGTAGCGGTCGGCGTACTGCGGACGGCGGCGCTGCTGCGGCTTGGCTCCCGGCCGGTTCGACTGGTTCTTGCCGCCGCGGCGGCGCCGGCGCTGGTTGCTTGACTGGGGCTTGCTACCCTGCTTCGCCGGCGGCTTGGAGGGTTGCTGCTTCTCGCCCTGCGGCTTGCCGCCCTGCGCGGGCCGGCCCTTGCCCCGGCTGCGGCGGCGCCGACGCTTCTGCGGCCCCTGGGAGGTGTCCCGGGGTGCAGCGTCGCCCGAGGAGGGCTGCGAGGTGCGGTTTTGGTCAGTCATTCACCTCATCGTATCGGGTCTCGAGAGAAGCGCGGGTATCGTGTCACGGGTGAGTGTTTATGAGCTGCCGGAACCGGATGATCCGAACGCGGTGGCGGTGGTCATGGGGAGACTGCAGCGGGGCGTCGACAAGCAAAAAGCCCTGCTAGAACCGTTGGCTGCCGCCTTCGCCGAGCGCGGGGAGTCCTTATATCTTGTGGGCGGCCCGGTGCGCGACGCGATGCTGGGCAAAGTCGGCCACGACCTGGACTTCACTACCTCGGCGCGGCCTGAGGTGATCCGCGAGATTCTCGACGCGTGGGGCGAGAAAACCTGGGACACCGGCATCGATTTCGGCACGGTGAGCGCGGTGAAGCACGGCAACCAGGTGGAAATCACGACGTTCCGCGCCGACCTCTACGACGGTGTGTCGCGCAACCCCGAGGTCACCTTCGGCGACACGATCGAGGGTGACCTGGTGCGCCGCGATTTCGCGTGCAACGCGATGGCGCTGGAGCTTTTGCTTGTCGACGGCCACCTCAACCCCACCTTCCACGACCCCTGCGGCGGCCTCGAGGACGTCCTTGCGCGCCGGCTGGACACGCCGCAGGCGCCGGAGCTGAGCTTCTGGGACGATCCCCTGCGGATGCTCCGCGCCGCCCGCTTCGTTTCCCAGCTGGGGTTTTCCGTGGCGGACCGCGTCTTCGACGCGATGCGCGACATGGCGGATGAGATCAACCGCATCACGAAGGAGCGCGTGCAGGCCGAGCTGGACAAGCTGATGGCCGGCGCGCAGCCGTGGGAGGGCATTGAGCTGCTCGTGGAGACGGGTCTGGCCGATCACATCCTGCCGGAGATCCCCGCGCTGAAGCTTGAGCGCGACGAGCACATGCAGCACAAAGACGTCTACCGCCACTCGCTGACCGTGCTGCGGCAGGCGACGGAGCTCGAAGACTCGGAGGAGGGTCCCGACCTGAAGCTGCGGTGGGCCGCGCTTCTGCACGACATTGGCAAGCCTGACACCCGCGCGGTGAAGGAGGGCGGCGGCGTGAGCTTCCACCACCACGAGGTGGTGGGCGCGAAAATGGCGCGCAAGCGTCTGAAGGCGCTGAAGTACCCGAAGCACGTCATCGAGGACGTGGGGCAGCTGGTGTTTCTCCACATGCGCTTCCACGGTTTCAGCGAGGGCCAGTGGACCGACTCGGCCGTGCGCCGCTACGTCACGGACGCGGGCGAGCTTCTCCCCCGCCTGCACAAGCTGGTGCGCGCTGACTCCACCACGCGCAACCCGAGGAAGGCCGCGCGGCTGCAGCGCACCTACGACCACCTCGAGGACCGCATCGCTGAGCTGGCGGAAAAGGAAGACTTGGCTCGCGTCCGCCCGGACCTGGACGGCAACGAGATCATGCAGATCCTGGACCTTAAGCCTGGCCCCGAGGTGGGCAAGGCGTGGAAGTACATGAAAGAGCTGCGCCTTGAGCGCGGCGAGCTGGACCACGACGAGGCCGTTGCGGAACTGAAAGCCTGGTGGGCTGCGCAGCAGGACGGAAACGCCGATGCCTGAGTTTTTCTACGCCGACCGGTTGTTCAACGCGCTGGAGCGCGAGGAGCCGGCGCCGGGCATGCTGCTGGTCTCCTCGCCCGGGATGCTCTCCCCCGAGTTCGCCCGCACCGTGGTGCTCATCTTGGAACGCGACATCGACGGCACCGTCGGCGTCGTGCTGAACCGGCGCAGCGAGCTGGCGATCCACACTGTTATCCCCGAGTGGCACGACCTCGTGTCCTCACCGCGCGCCCTGTACATTGGCGGGCCCGTGATGCCGCAGGCCGCGGTGGCGGTCGGGGTGACAAAGAACGGTGTGGACATCGACCACCAGCCCCACTACACCAGGCTTGCCAACAAGCTGGTGCACATCGATCTAGGCGTCTCGCCAGAGGTGATCGCGGACGACATTGAGGGCTTGCGCATCTTCGCCGGCTATTCCGGCTGGGACACCGGCCAACTGGAGGAGGAGATTGCGCGCGGCGACTGGTACGTCACCCCGGCGCTGCCGTCGGACGTGATCGCGGCCGGCGCGGCAGATCTGTGGGGCGGCGTGATGCGCCGCCAGCCCATGCCGCTCCCCCTCTTTGCCACGTTTCCTGCAAACCAAGAGGAGCTCTAGGCGGGGCTAGGGATGGCTGTTTCACGTGAAACATCGCGCGAGTTACGGCGCGGGCTGAAGGACATCTGGCTCGTCGGCCTCGGGCTGATCCCGCTGGGGTTGGCCTTCGGGGTGCTGATGACGCAGTCCGGGTTCGCTTGGTGGTGGACCCCGATCTTTTCCGTGGTGATCTACGCGGGCTCGATGGAGTTCGTGGCGCTCAACATGGTGCTGGCGGGCGCTGGCCCTGCTGCCGCTGCGGTGACCGGCTTCATGGTGAACTTCCGGCACATTTTCTACGGGCTGACCTACCCCCTGGAAAAGGTCCGTTCTCCGCTTGGCCGCGCCTATGGCGCCTACGCGCTCACAGACGAAAGCTACGCCGTCGTCTCCGCCTTGCCGAAGACCGAGCGCCTGACTGGCGTGCGCATCCTGACGATCCAGGTCGTCGTTCAGCTGTTCTGGGTGCTGTCCGGCATCGTCGGCGCGCTTGCTGGAGCGGTGATCCCTCCGGACGTGAAGGGCCTCGAGTTCGCTCTCACCGCCCTGTTCATCGTCCTGGCGTACGAAGCGTTTCAGTCCACGCGCGATGTCTCCCTAGTGGTGACTGCACTGCTGGTGGGTGTGATCGCGTTCCTCGGCTTCCCCGCCCAGATGCTCATCGTCGCGCTCGTGACCTACTTTGTGCTGCTGCTGGTCCGGTTCTGGTCGCCGCTTGTCGACAGCGCTGTGCTGTGGAAGGTGTAAGCGGTGGGACTTCCTGCCAGCATCACCGCGGCGGCGGTGTGGAGCGTGCTCATTCCCGTGGCGACCGTGACACTCGTGCTCCGCGCGCTTCCCTTCGTCTTCCGCCGTGTGCTCCGCGGCAGCCCGCTGCTGGACTTCCTCGGGATCACCATGCCCGTGGGTGTGATGACAGTGTTAGTTGTCTACTCCATCGGGGGCGCCGAGAGCGAGAACGGGGGTATCGCCGCCGCGCTTTTGGCTGCGGCTGCCACCCTTGGTCTCCATGCTTGGCGACGCTCCATGGCCCTTTCCATCCTCGCCGGAACAGCCATCTACATGGTGTTTGTCAACTGGGTGTTCTAGGTAGACGGGGCTTTGTGGAAGCCCGTATCGGCGCGGGTACTGACCGCGTTACACCTTAAATTCCCAGGATAAATTGTTTGCTCTTCTACGGAAGCCCGGGTTATGTTGGCTTCGTCAGAACTACTGGCGCTCCATTCAACTTGACAAGGAGACACCCCATGAAGCGTTTCACCGCTGCAACCCTGGCTGCTGCCACCTCCCTCGCCCTGGTCGGCATCCCGGCACAGGCTGCTGAGACCGACCGCTCGTCCGAGACCAACCGCTCTTCGGAGACCACGCGTTCCTCGGAACTGGACGACAGCTACGTGACCGGCTACATCTACGGTGGCAAGGTCAAGGAGCTCATCACCGAGGGCTCTGGGTTCTCCGCGCCCTACAAGAAGTCGTCTGAAGGCAAGAGTGTCCTCGAGCAGGTCAATTCTTCCACTAGGAACGACGCCGCCCGCGGCTACAAGGTCGGCACCACCCACGACATCCTGGTCGGCACCGGCATCGCCGCTGCGATCCTCGCCGTCCTCGGCGGTGGCGCATGGGCGTTCCAGCAGGGCCTGATCAAGTTCTAAGGTTGCCTTAGCAGGCGCAAGCCAAACCCCCACCAGATTCACCGGGCCGGTGATTGTGGTGGGGGTTTCGTCGTTAAGCAGCAATGCCCTAGTGGGGGAACTTCGCGCTCGCTTCCTCCCAAAGCCCCTCGAACTCTTCTGCGGTGAGGTGGGTGGCCTCAATGCCTTCGATGGCGCCGTACGTCTTTGGGTGGGGCACGGTGTCCATGGGCACGTTGGCCTGGCCGTGCACGCGGCCGTCGATGTAGATGCCTGTAATCGTTTCGGCCGGGTCGAGCTCGATCATGCGGAGCATGGTGCACGCGGCGTCGTTGATCTCCTCCAACTCGGCGATATTGAGCAGCTCGCCGCCGAGCTCGGGGACGGAGTAGTGGAGCCGAACGTAATGTTTCACGTGAAACGCCTTTCGTGGGTTATGCGATTGCGGTGTCGCTCTCGGCGATGCGGGAGACGTACGCGGAGCACATCACCAGCTGCACCATGTGGTAGATCATCAGCGGGATGATGAGCACGCCTAGGGCCTCGCCGCCGAAGATCACCGTTGCCATCGGCAGGCCCGTGGCAAGCGATTTCTGGGTGCCGCACATCTGCACAGTAACGATATCCGCGCGGTCGAACCCGATTGCCCTCGGGACTGCCTTGGTCAGCCAGAGCATCGCCGCCACCAAGATAGCCGTCAGCACGATGAGCGACGCGATCTCTAGGAACGTCACGTTCGACCACACACCAGAGACGACGCCCTTGGAAAACGCGGCGTAGACCACCATCCAGATTGAGCCCCGGTCCACAATCTTCGTTGCCTTGGACTTCGCTACGTCAGCGATCTTCGGGACGAAATTGTGCGCCAGCTGGCCCAGCACGAACGGCAGCAGCAGCTGGAGGGCGATATCGGTGAACACCGACGCGTCCACCTGCACGCCGTTGCCCGCGCCCATGAGCAACATGACGAGCAGCGGGGTGACAATGACACCGACGAGGGACGACACTGAGGCGGCCACGACCGCGCCCGAGACGTTGCCGCGCGCGATGCCTGTGAGCGCAACCGACGATTGCACCGTCGACGGCACCAGCGTCATGAACAGCACGCCCTGGTAAAGCTCCGTCGACATGAACGCGGTCATCGGCCGCAGCGCTAGTCCGATCAGTGGGTACACAGCGAAGGTGAACGCGAGGATCACCAGATGAAGGCGCCAGTGCGTGAGGCCCTTCAGCGCCTCCTGCGTGGACAGGCGCGCGCCGTAGAGGAAGAAGAGCAGCGCGATGGCGACTTTCACGGCGACGTCGAAACCGTCCGCGAATCCCCCGCGGGCGGGAAAAATGAACGCGATAATCGCCGCGACGAAGATGCCGATGAGCAGCGGATCGATTTTTCTTAAGAAACCGGGCATGCAGGTAATTCTACGAACGGCCCGCGTCTCTCGGGCGTACCCTCGCGAGTATGAGCTTGAATGAACCTTTGACTATCCGATCCGCCACCGCGCGAAACCGCATCTGGCTCCCGCCGATGTGCCAGTACCGCTGCCGCGAGGAAGACGGCATGCCGAACGACTGGCACATGATGCACTACGGGGCCCGCGCCGCCGGCGGCTTCGGTCTCATCGTTGCTGAGGCGACCGCGGTGGTCCCGGAGGGACGCATCTCCAACTACTGCGCCGGCCTGTGGAGCGACGAGCACGCTGCGGCGTGGGCGCCGATCGTGGCCTTCGCCAAGTCGCAGGGCGCCACATTTGGCATCCAGCTCAACCACGCCGGCCGCAAAGGTTCTTCGTTCGCGATGCTGCCGCAGCTGGCAGGCCGCCGCACCATCCCGGTTGAGGAGGGCGGTTGGCAGACGGTGGGCCCCTCCCCTGTTCCTGCCGGCGGCCACAACCCGCCCCGCGAGCTCACGACCGAAGAAGTGCGCGCT
Source organism: Corynebacterium sp. Marseille-Q4381 (assembly GCF_036881695.1). Classification (NCBI taxonomy): domain Bacteria; kingdom Bacillati; phylum Actinomycetota; class Actinomycetes; order Mycobacteriales; family Corynebacteriaceae; genus Corynebacterium; species Corynebacterium sp. Marseille-Q4381. Next base: position 27,235 of record NZ_JBAJNR010000012.1, read on the forward strand.
CTGCCCGGCCACTTCGCTGAGGCCGCGAAGCGCGCGGTGAACATCGGCGTCGATTTCGTGGAGATCCACTCTGCCCACGGCTACTTGCTGCACCAGTTCCTCTCCCCGTTCTCCAACGAGCGCACCGATGAGTACGGCGGCAGCTGCGAGAACCGCGCCCGCCTCCTGCTCGAGGTCGTCGATGCGGTTCGCAGCGCGATCCCCGACACGATGCCACTCTTCGTGCGCCTCTCCGTCAGCGAGTGGCTGGACCCCGAGGGTTGGACGCTGGAGGATTCGCAGTGGCTTGCCCCGCAGCTGAAGGACCACGGTGTCGACCTGATCGACGTGTCCACCGGAGGGAACACCAAGGCAAAGGTGCCGGTTGCTCCCGGGTACCAGGTGGACCACGCAAAGGCGGTGAAGGAAGCCGCAGGCTTGCCGACGGCCGCCGTCGGCCTCATCACCACACCAGAACAAGCAGACGAGGTCGTGGCATCCGGTGCCGCCGATGCCGTCATGATCGGCCGCGCTGCGCTGCGCGACTCGGAGTGGGCGCTGAACGCATTGAGTGAGGGGGGCGTGCCCGCAGAGGAGCTGCCCTACCCGGACTCCTACTTCCGCGGTTGGGCCTAGCGAGGTCGGAGCTACTCGACGGTGAGCGTACCGCCGTTGTTTATCACCGACGCCGGCTGCAGCGGCTTCTCTGCCGGGCCGGTAATAACGGCTCCGTCTTCGATTGCGAAGGTGGAGCCGTGCTTCATGCAGCGGACCTCGTCGCCCTGCACTTTGGTGATGCGAGCGCCCTCGTGCGGGCACAGCGTCGAGTACGCGACGTAGTTGCCCGCAGTCGGCTGGGCAATGATGAAGTTGTCCACGATCACCGCGCTGCCGACGGGAACATCGGTCTCCGCAATCTCTGCCGGGGCGGGCGAGCCGCAGGCAGCGAGGAACGCGCCGGCAAAGGTGGTCGCCGAGCCGAGCAGGAACAGGCGGCGGGAGCAGGACGGTTGAGCGGTCTCAGGTGCGTGTGTCATGGCTTCACCGTAGCCTGTTTCATGGCCTGAACGTATGCCGTCAGCTCCGATTTCAGCGCCTCCATGTCTGTTACTCGGCCTGGGTTCGGGTGCTCGTGTTCCACGTGCTTCGCCACGATGTTCGCGATTGCGGATCCGGTGATGGCGCCGGCCGCGCCAGCGGCGATCGCATCGCGGACGTGCTCCGGCTTCGAAATGCCGAAGCCGAGGAGTACCGGAGCGCCGCCGAAGGCGCGCACGTTGTCGACGACTTCGCGAAGCCCGTCAACCGTTGCCTCCTTGTCTGCGCCGGTGACACCGTCGCGGGAGATGGCGTAAATGTAGCCGCGCGAGTTCGCTGCGACACCCTCCAGAGTCTCCTTAGACGCCTTCGCCGGAGCGATGTAAATCGGGTCGATGCCCGCGGCTTCGGCAGCCGCGGTGAACGGCTGTGACTCGCGCACGGGGACGTCGGGAAGCAAGATGCTGTCAGCTCCGGCTTCGCTGAACGCGGTGTAGAACTGTTCTACCCCGCGCACGTATGCCACGTTGGCGTAGATCAACATGCCGATCGGGATCTCCGGATAGCGCTCTCGCAGTGCGGAGATCTGCTCCAGCGCCTGATCCACGGTCGCGCCGCCGTCGAGCGCGCGGACGTGCGCCCCCTGGATCGCGGGACCGTCGGCGACAGGATCAGAGAACGGCACGCCGAGTTCAACAGCATCGGCGCCGGCTTCGATCACGGTCGAGATGATTTCCACCGCGTCCTCCGGCGTGGGATCCGACAGCATGATGAAGGGGACGAATGCGCCCTCACCGCTGTCTGCGAGGCGAGTGAATGTGTTTTCGTAGCGGGTCATCTACTTCGCCTCCTCGGCGTGTTCGGGGGAACCGGTGGTCTCGGTGTCGGTCTCGGTGTCGGCGGCGCGGAGCTTGCCCGGGATCACCCAGTCGGTGTGCTGCTCCAGCGTCTCGCGCACGTGGGCGACATCCTTGTCGCCGCGGCCGGAGAGGGAGACCAGGATGTTCAGCGGCTCCGCGTCTTTCGGGTGATCGGCAGCGCGCTGTAGCGCGTATGCCAGCGCGTGGGAGGACTCGAGCGCCGGGATGATGCCCTCCTCCTTGGACAGCAGCTGGAAGGCGCGGAGCGCCTCCTCGTCGGTGACGGGTACGTAGGTCGCGCGGCCGGTGTTGGCCAAGTGCGCGTGCTCCGGGCCAACGGCCGGGTAGTCCAGACCGGCGGAGATGGAGTAGGACTCCTCTACCTGCCCGTCGGCGTCGCGCATCAAGTAGGAGCGGGTGCCGTGGAGGATGCCCACAGTGCCGGCGGCGATGGCCGCCCCGTGCTTGCCAACGCCGAAGCCCTCGCCGCCCGGCTCGGCGCCGACGAGTTCCACGCCCTCGTCATCAATAAAGTCGGCGAACATGCCAATGGCGTTGGATCCGCCGCCAACGCAGGCGACCACAACGTCCGGGAGCTGGCCGATGCGCTCCAGCATTTGGGCGCGCGCCTCGGTGGAGATGACGCGGTGGAATTCTTTCACAATCTTCGGGAACGGGTGCGGGCCCGCAGCCGTGCCGAGGAGGTAGTGGGACTCGTGGAACGTTGCGGTCCAGTCGCGCAGCGCTTCGTTCACCGCGTCCTTCAGCGTGCCGGCGCCGGACTCGACGCCGACCACCTCAGCGCCCATGAGACGCATCCGGTAGACGTTCGGCTCTTGGCGGGCCATGTCCACCTTGCCCATGTAGATGATGCACTCGAGGTCGAGCAGGGCGCAGGCGAGCGCGGTTGCGGTGCCGTGCTGGCCGGCGCCGGTCTCAGCGATGATGCGCGTCTTGCCTATCTTCTTCGCCAACAGCGCCTGACCGATCACCTGGTTCGTCTTGTGGGCGCCGCCGTGGACAAGATCCTCGCGCTTGAGAAAGATGCGCGCGTTCGCGCCGTCGAGCGGCAGGTTGCGGCACTCGGTGAGCGGGGTCGGGCGGCCGAGGTAGTCGCGCAGCAGAGCGCGGTACTCGCTCATGAACTCCTCGTCCTCCATCGCGTCGACGAAGGCTCGTTCGAGCTGGTCGAGCGCGGGCAAAAGGGATTCCGGCACGAACTGGCCGCCGAACTCACCGTAGTAGGCGGGCAGGATGGTGCTGCCGCCGTGAGCGTAATCAGACATAGAGTGCTCTTTCAGATAATGCGGGTTTAGTAGTGGAAGTTGCCGATCGTGCGGAAGACGTTGCGGAGTGCACCAGCGTCCTTCTTGCCTGCCCATTCCCCTGCGGTGGCGGGGTACTCCACGCCGGAGTTGAGGTCGACGCCGAGGCAGCCAACGCGAAGGGCGGCTTCGATGTTCTCCGGGCCGATGCCGCCGGCCAGCAGCGAGTGGTGCTTGACGGTGTCGGAGACGGTCGCCCAGTCAAAAGCTTCGCCGGTACCGCCCTGGCCGGAGTCGAGGACCAGCCGGTCGGCGAGACCTGCCTCCGCCAAGAAGTTGGCGGTCTCGGGGCCCTCGGGCGCGGTCATGGAGACGGCGCGCCAGACTTCAGCCCGTCCGTCGACCTCGTCGCGGACCCGCTCGAGCAGGGCCCGTTCGGCCTCCGCGCTTCCCTGGTAGGGGGCGTGGACTTGGACGGCGACGATGCCGTCGATAAGCAAAGCCCCGTAGCCCTCGCTGCGGCGGGATACCGCGACGTAGCGCAGACCCAGTTCGTGGTCGATGATGTCGCGCGCCGTTTCACGTGAAACATTGCGCGGGCTCCCATCCTCGAAGATGAGGCCGCCGTACACTGCGCCCGCAGCTTTGGCCGCCTGGGCCGCGGTCCGCGAGGTGAGTCCGCACACCTTGTTCGGGCCGTACACGAGTTCGCGCACGGCGAGGTCGACGTCTGGTTGGCTCGTGAGTTGTGATCCGACGAGGAAGCCGTCGGAGTGAGCGCCGAGTTGGCGCACTGTCTCAACGGTGCGGATGCCGGACTCGGAGACGACGGCGGCGTCGGCCGGGGCGTGGGCTGCGAGGCGGGCGGAGCGGCTGAGGTCGATGCTTAAGTCGTGGAGGTTGCGGTGGTTGACGCCGAAGATCTTGGCGCCCAGGCGGGCGGCGCGCTCGGCTTCTTCTTCGTCGATGATCTCGGTCAGCACGTCCATGCCGAGGGAGCCGGCAAGGGCGGAAAGTCGGGTATAGGTGGCATCATCAAGCACCGAAAGCATGAGCAGGATTGCGTCGGCGCCGTAGTAGCGCGCGGCGTAGACCTGGACCTCGTCGATGATGAAGTCCTTGCACAGTACCGGCAAGTGGGTGGTGGCGGCGACGGTGGCGAGGTGATCGTAGTCCCCGCCGAAGCGGTCGGGCTCACACAGCACGGAGATGCCCGCCGCCAGGTTCCGCGACCGCGAGTATACCGCGGCGATCTCCCCCGGTTCGTAGTGCTCGCGGATCGTGCCGAGCGACGGCGAGGAGGACTTGCACTCGAGGATGAAGCTCGTTCCGGGGCGCTTCAAGTTGTCGTACAGCGAGCGCTCCGATTTGGGTAACGTGTCGAAATCAACGTGTGCTACGCGTTGCCGGATTTCGTCAAGGTGACGTTTCCGTCCCTCGACGATTTCTTCGAGGACGGTGGCGAGGCTACTCACTGTAGTCCGCCTCCTCGTGCGTCTTCAGCCACTGGGCAACCGTTCCGTTATCGATCAGCTTGCCCGCGTGCGCGACGCCGTCCGCAATGGTGTTGGTAATGCCGTAGAGGTAGAACATCGCGCCGGCGGACACGGCGATCGCGTCCCGGTGTGCGCGGGGGCCGACGCCTGCGAAGGTGTCTCGCATCATGGCGGCGTTCTCGGCGCCGTCGCCGCCCGCGAGGTCTGCTAGCGAGTGCCGGGTGACGCCGAGCTCCTCGGGGGTCACGGTGTAGTGGGTGATATTGCCCTCGCGGTCGAGCTCCCACACGAGCGTCTCGCCGTGGACAGCGATCTCGTCTGTGCCCGCCCCGTGCACGACGAGTGCGCGGCCGCGGCCCAACTCACGCAGGGTTTCCGCGATCATCTGCCCCTGCTTGGGGTTCGCGATACCCATGATCTGGTATTCGGGATGCGCCGGCGAGAGCAGCGGGCCCATGGTGTTGAACAGCGTGGGCACACCGAGGGCCTTGCGCACCGGCTGCACGTGCGCGACCGCTGGGTTGTAGGCGGGCGCGAAGAGGAACGTGAAGTTCGAGGACTCGAACTGGCGCACGGCGCGCTCCGGATCCAGGTCGAGCGGGATGTTGAGCGCCTCGAGCACGTCAGCGGAGCCGGACTTCGAAGACACGGAGCGGTTGCCGTGCTTGACCATTTTCACGCCTCCAGCGGCCGCGGTGAGCGAGGCGGCCGTGGTGATGTTGATCGTGTTGGCTCCATCACCGCCTGTGCCTGCGGTGTCCATGATCCCCTCCCCCGTCACGGGGAACGGCCGGCCCGCGGCGAGGAATGCGCGCGCAGCACCGGCGGTGTCGGCGAAGGTTTCACCCCGGGTGCGGATCGTGGCCAGAAGGGCTGAGATGTGGACGTCGTCGTAGTCGCCCACGGTGAGCGGAGTGAAAGCCTCGATGGCCTCCTCGAGGGACGGCTCGCGGTTGTCCAAAAAGCGGCGGAGAATTTCGAGCGATGTGTCACTTGCCATTGTTCGGAGTCCTTTCTTCAAGCAACGTGGTTACGCACCGCTCGAGCAGAATCGGCCCAGACGGCGAGAGGATGGATTCGGGGTGGAATTGCAGCCCGATAGACATGCTATCGGTCGTCTCGGCGGCCATGATGACGCTGCCGATCTCGGTCTCGGTCCACGCGAGAGCGCGCACGCCGCCCGGCTCGCGGGTCGCGCCGAGAGAGTGGTAGCGCGCCACCGGCACGTCGATGCCCGGCTCGCCTGGGGTGCCGCCGAGGGTCAAGCCGGTAAAGAGCGGGCTGTCCTGCCCGGCCGGGGTGAGCTGCATGCTTATCGACGCCCCGTGCACCGGCCCACACGGCTCAACCGCGCCACCGAAGTGCTCGATCAGCGCCTGGTACCCGAGGCAGATGCCGAGCAGCGGGATTCGCCCCTGCGCTTTGGCGATAACCTCCATCATGCAGCCGGCGTCGGCCGGGTAGCCGGGCCCGGGCGAGAGCACGATGAGGTCTGGCTCCTTCTCCCCCGCCCCGCCACCGAGGACGGTGTCGGCGGGCACGGTGTTGCGGTACACCGCCATCTCGTGGTTACCGATGCCGTGCAGCGCGTCCACGAGGTTATAGACGAAGGAGTCCTGGTTATCCAGCAGCACGATTCTCATTTGGTCACCTCCAGTTCGGCGCTGGCGGCCTGCGCCAGCGCGTTGAGCACGGCGTACGCCTTGTGCAGGGTTTCGTCCGCCTCGGCCTGCGGGACCGAGTCCCGGACCACGCCGGCGCCCGCCTGAACGACCGCTGTTTCACGTGAAACATAGGCGGAACGGATAACAATGCAGGTATCGAAGTCGCCCGTGCCGTGCAGGTACCCGACGGCGCCGCCGTACGAGCCGCGGCGGGTTCCCTCCGCCTCGCGGAGCAGCTCCGTGGCCCGCAGCTTGGGCGCGCCGGTAAGCGTGCCCATGTTCATGCAGGCGCGGTAGGCATCGAGGGAGTCAAGGTCGTCTGCAAGCGTCGCCGTGACCCGGCTGACGAGGTGCATGACGCGCGAGTAGCGGTCCACCTGAAGCAGCTCCGCCACCTTGCGGGTACCCGGCTTGGCCACGCGGGCGAGGTCGTTGCGGGCGAGATCCACCAGCATGGTGTGCTCTGCAACCTCCTTTGCGTCCGTGCGCAGTTGCAGTTCCATCCGGGTGTCCAGCTCGTGGTTGACGGTCCCGTCGGCGTTCAACCCGCGCGGCCGGGTGCCCGCGATCGGGTACAGCTGCACTTCGCGTGTCGCCGCGTCGAACTTCAGGTTGGATTCCGGCGACGCGCCAAAGAGCTGGTACGGCTCGCCCGCCCTGTCAACGCCGCGGACGTAGAACATGTACGGCGAGGGGTTGGTCGCGCGCAGGCGCCGGTACGCGGCAAACGCGTCCGCGCACTCGGCCTCGAAGGCCCGCGCAGGCACCACTTGGTAGATGTCGCCGTTGTAGATGGAAGCTTTCAGCTTGTCGACGCTCCCACAAAACTCCCTGTCCCCCACATCAGCCCGAGTTACAAGCGTCCCGGCGCCGCCCCCGGCAGACGAGTAGGCGTGGGTGTTGTCGGGGTCGGCTGCGTCAATCGCCGCAGCGAGTTCGTCGAGATCGATCCCGTCGCCCGCGGCGTCCACGCCGGCGAGGTACGCCGTCTGGGCTTGGTGGTCGACGCGCAGCAGCACTTCTGCGAGGACGAATTGGTAGTCGGGGTACGTGTTCGGGCCGTCCTCAACCGCGGGCAGCGTCTCGAAGGTTTCGAGGTAGTCGAACGCGAAGCCGCCGGCCAGCATCGGGAAATCCTCGTTGCTGTAGTCCGCACTTGTGGTCAGCGCCCGCAGCACCTCCACCGACGATGTGGCGGTGAGCCGCTCGCGCTCGTCCTCGGCGCGAGAGGCGGGAAACTCGTAAGCGTGCTCCCCCGCTGCGTACTCAGTGAGTTGCTGGGCGGCGCGGGCAGCGAGTACCTCGCCCGAGGCGGTGAACGGCTCCACCGTTACCCGCGTGCCGTTGCATGTCACGCGCAGCGACGCCTTGAGCACCGCAAGCGAATGCAGCCCCGACTTGGTGGTGATATCGGCGGACTCTAAAAGCACCGAATCGGTCTCGTCTAATCCGCCGAGGTGCGCGAAGAGGCTGGAGACGTCCTCGTGGTAGCGCACCTCGCGGCGCGTGAACCGTGGTGGTGGTGGGTTGCTCATCTGTTGTCCTTGGTTTTGTTCTGTGCACCGAGGGTATGTAGAGCAAAGGCCCGCGGTGCTTGGTTTGAATCAAGCTGGCGGGCCGGAGAATGTATGAGAGATTGTTGCAGACTCATGGCACGCCGTCTACGCGCGCCACCACCAGATGCTGAGTTGGGTGTTGAAACGAGTCACGGATCACAGCGTAGCAGTAACTACGCCTCGCCGTCTGCTTTACTTGCAGCGTTGCGCAGCGCGTCCAGATCCACGGCGGGGCTGGGTGCGGGTTCGGCGGTGGTGGAGTTCTGGGCTGCGTCGACAAGCAGCGCTGCCCTGGCGCCGAAGTTCCCTCCCACCGACAGCGCAATAACTGCCGCAACCAGCGCGATAACCGGCGCAATCCACACCCAGCCGTGCGCGATGAACGCGAACGCTGCGCCGATGGCCATGGCGAGGCCGGTGAGGACCCAGAACGGGCCGACGACACGGTGCGCCTGGACCCACGTGGATTCGTTCTTCCGCACCTCGGGCACGCGCAGGCCGATCACAGTGTTGCCGGGGAGTTTGCCGGCGGTTGCCATGCCGCCAGTGACGAGGAAGAAGATCGCCGCGAGCAAAAAGATGATACCGAGGACCACGTTGAGGGTGGTCGTAGTGGCAAATGGGCTCATAGCAACCAGCATAAACCGGGCGGGGTGACCAATAAAATTCTCCAATAATTCCTCGATTGGCCCATCCGTGGGGGAAAATGGTCTTGCAATTCCCGTTCCACTAGTGAAGGTCTTCCGGTATGAAATCGAAACTCCTGAACTCGCTGCTGTTCTGGATCGTGGTCGCCATCATCGGCGGCTGGTTGTGCAGCTTGTTTTTCCCCGCCTGGCTGGCGCGCGTCTTCGTCACGTTCAACGGCCTGTTCTCCAACTTCCTCGGCTTCTTCGTGCCGGTGCTCATCTTCGGTCTCATCGCGCCTGCGATCGCGGGTCTTGGCCAAGGCGCGGGTAAGTGGCTGGGGGCTACGGCCGGCATTGCCTATGGCTCCACGGTTATCTCCGGCCTGATTGCGTGGGGTACGGCTTCGGCGCTGTACCCGAGGCTTCTTGACGGCCGAACCCTCATCACCAACGTGGACGACCCGGAAGCTGGCGGCCTCGCCCCCTACTTCACCGTTGAGATGCCCGCGCCGTTCGCGGTTATGTCTGCGCTGCTGCTCGCCTTTGTGGTGGGCTTGGCCATGACGGCGGTGAAATCCGACAACATGTACGCGCTGCTGCAGGAGCTCAACGAGGTGATCCTGAAAGTGGTCACCAGCTTCGTCATTCCGCTGCTGCCGATCTACATCTTCGGCACCTTCCTGAACCTGGGCATGAACGAAAACTTCGGCTCCACGATGGCGGCCTTCGGCACGGTGCTGGTGCTCTCCATCGTCATGACGCTCGTCATCATCCTGCTGCAGTACCTCGTGGCAGGTGCCGTGGCTGGCGTGAACCCGTTCACCGCGCTGAAGAACATGGCGCCGGCGTACTTCACCGCGCTGGGTACCTCCTCCTCCGCCGCGACCATCCCGGTCACCTACGCCTCCACTTTGAAGAACAAGGTGGACGAGGATGTCGCCGGTTTCGTGGTTCCGCTCTGCGCAACCATCCACCTCTCCGGGTCGATGATGAAGATCACCCTGTACGCGCTCGCGATCGTGTTCATGGGCAACTTGGACGTTGGCCCTGGAGAGATTATCGGCTTCGTGCTGCTGCTGGGCATCATGATGATCGCCGCGCCGGGCGTCCCAGGTGGCGCGATCATGGCAGCTGTTGGCTTGCTGCAGGCGAACCTGGGCTTCGACGAGTCCATGGTCTCCCTCATGATCGCCGCCTACATCGTGGTCGACTCCTTCGGTACCGCTGCGAACGTCACCGGCGACGGTGCCATCGCGCTGATCGTGAACAAGTTCGCGTCCGGCAAGATCTCCGGTAATGTTTCACGTGAAACGGAGGGTGCTGCCTCTGAGGGTTCCACCGTCGTGCGCTAACCAAGCGTTGGATCTTTAGATCACCACTCCCCGATCGCGGGCTGAGCAATCAGCCGCGGCGGGGAGCTTTTCTTTGGCCTCAGTGCACGTCACTTAGCCGTCACTGTGTCCTCACTGTAAAAATCGGGTCGTCACTATGGAAAGTGATGCTCTCAGTGAACGAAGTGACGCCAAATCAGGTCTGTCACTGTAAAAGTGACGTCTTCACTGAAGAATCTCACTATAGTGACGGTGTGAGTGAACGCATGGAGCGCATCATGGAACGCCTCAACCGTCAGGGAGACGACGACCATTGCGTTGAGGCCAAGAGTGGCACGGGCAAACTGGACAAGGGATTTTGGAGTACGGTGAGCGCCTTCGCGAACACTCGCGGCGGCATCATCGTCCTAGGTGTCTCTGAAGATCAGCAGCGTGGAACGTTCCATATCAGCCGGATTTTGATTATCGTCGCGCGGCGGATCGGGTCGAGGACGCGTTCCGCCCATCTAGAGAAGATCCCGGCGTCACTCCGATGCCGCGGACGGAGATTGAGGCCGACGAGTTTGAAGACCAGCCGGTCATTGTGATCACGGTGCATCCGATGCGGGATGACCCGAAGCTCGGTAAGCAGATGCCGTGCTTCGTAACGTCGCAAGGCCCGCGCAACGGTTCGTACAAGCGGGTGCTGGACGGCGATCAGAGGTTGTCCTCATACGAAATCTTCCAACTGTCGTCGTTGTTTGAGACAGACGTAGCGGAGCTGGCCACGCCGCCACTGGCTGCAGTCGACGATCTCGAAAGGTCTGCCTGGGTTGCTTTATTGGATTCGTTTGTGAAGTCCGGATCCCGTCTGATGTACGGCACTCGGAATGACACTGAAGCGCTGGAGCGTCTCCATGTTGTCGATGCTGAGGGCAAGCCGACGTTGGCTGGGCTCCTAGCGCTTGGAACATATCCGCAGCAGTTCTACCCGCAGCTCTTCATCGACGTTGCGGTGCACCCGATGACTGAGAAATCGGCCAGCGAAGTGCGGTTCCTGGACCGTAAGCAGTGCGACGGCCCGCTGCCGATTGCCGTTGAAACTGCAATCCAGACGGTGATGGCGAACTTGCGGACTCGGGCGGTGGAACGAGATTCGGTGATGGTCGATGAACCGGAGATTCCGGAGATCGCGATCCGCGAAGCTGTGGTCAACGCAGTAATGCACCGCGACTACAACCCTCAGGTGCAGGGCAGGCAAGTGCAGATCGACATCTACCCCGACAGGGTGGAGATCAACAACCCGGGCGGTCTCTGGGGCGATCGCACTGTGGAGAATTTGGACGAAAACCGCTCGACGACGCGCAACCCTGCGCTCGCTAACCTCTTGAGCCACCTCCCGTCGCCAGGGGGGTCATCCCGTGTTGCGGAAAACCAGGGCAGCGGCATCCAGCGAATGAAGCTCGGTATGCAGCACCAGGGACTTCCCCAACCGTTGTTTACCGCCACTATCAGTGATTTCACCGTCACACTGTTTCGTTTCGGCCTCCTGACTCCCGAGATCGCCGCGTGGTTAGAATCTGTCGCTCCTGACGCCACACGCGAGGAGCACATTGTTCTGGCGATTGCGCACGGTTTAGGGGCCGTATCCGTTCGAGAGCTGAAGAACAACATTGGTCTGGATAGCAATGACGCGAGAGAGGTGCTCAACGGTCTCGTCGATAAGCACATTCTGGCTCCGGCGGGAGAAACGGACTCCTTCACCTTTCAATCGACGCGAACGGCGGGGGCTGATGAGGAAATCTCGAGGCTGCTGGCTGATGGGGTTGAGTTGTCCGCCCGAGAGATTGCGGAGGCACTTGGTATCACCCTCGGAAGTCTTCGACCCCGTTTACGCAAACTCATCGATGCAGGCGAGATTTCTCCAACTGCCCCGCCCACGAGCCGGAATCGCAGGTATCGGCTAGCAAAGTAACTAACCCGCTACGCTAGCCTCCATGGCTTTTGAGATCGTTTCCAACCACTTCGTCGCACACGAGGAGGACCTCGACGACGCGTACGAGCTCTTCCGCGCTCGCGTAAGCGCGAGCCGCGCCGAGGTGGTTGCGATCTCGCCCCGGCCCCACCCGATCGAGAGCGACTTCTTCCTGTGGGACCTGCGGTGCGAAGCGGCGTACGCGAACATGCCCGCCCCGGAGACGATGAACCTCTACGAGCTGAACGCGCTGGTTGATTTCGTGGTAGCGGACCGGGACGAAGCCATGGAGGACTTCTTCTTCGAAGGCCCTGCTGATCCCACCCGCTACCCGTCGACCCTCGGCGGCATCTCGGAGCTCGAGGTCCGCGACGGCATCGAGGGCGAGCTCTCCCTCATCACCGTTGTGTACCTCGGCACGGAAACCAACGAGGCGGTGGCACAGCAGCTTTTCAGCGCACTGCTTGCCGACGTCAACGCCGTCGCCTTCCACCCCACCATCTCCGAGATGGAGAGCACGGAGCAGGCGAAGTGGATCGGGCCGCTGTGGGTTCGCGACGCGACGCTGAACATCATCGGCAAGGGCGACGGCATATTCTCCCCCGGCAAGACTGCCTGGGCGGGGTGGTTCCTCACCTCTGAGGCGCTGGAGAGCGTCGAGGCGAAGCTGACCGAGCGCATTGACGAGCAAGCCGTGGTGCTCGCCCGGGCGGTCGCGGAGCCGTTCTAGGCGGCTCCGTCTAGTCCACCCCGGCCTAGTCCACCCCGAGCTGCTCTCCAAGCGGCCCCGCGATCACGAGCCGAATGAGGTAGATCGCGAAGGCCGGCACAAAGAAGAACGTCAGCGGCACCGCCCACGCGATGGGCAACGCCACGATGACGGCGGCAGCGGCGACGAGGATCGCGACTGCTAGAACGGTGCGGCCGAGGAAGCGGAACGCCATCAGCGTGGCCGCGGTGAAGTAGTCCGCAAACCCACGGTCCTCACCGCGGTCCTCACCGCGGGTGGAGGCGAGCCCGAAGAACCAGACGCTGATGCCGGCGATGATGAACGCACCCGAGAGCGCAAGCGCCTGAATGACCGTGAGCGCGGCGCCGCCCACGCCGGCTTGGAAAACGACGAACTGTTGGTAGACCAACAGCGCGCTGAGGACTGCGAAGAGACCCCAGAAAAGGGACACCGGCTTCCACCGCAACGTGAGCTCCCGGAAGAACTGCAAGTGGTAGCGCGACCCAATGCCGGCGGCCATATCGCGTGCGACGGCGCTGGCGGCACGCACAGCGGCGCCCACCGTCACAATTGGCAAGCAGCTGACCACCAAAAGCATGTTGAGAATGACAATGTCCGCCATCAAGGTGATGGCGGACATGAACCGAGAGTCAGGGTGCAGCACCCGATAGAGCCTAGCCCTTCACGGCACCAGCGGCGACACCTTCCACGATGTGCTTCTGGGCGGACATGTAGAAGATAACGATCGGGATGATCGCCAGCACCAGCATGGCCATCATGGCGCCCATGTCGCGGTTGCCCTGGGAGCCGACGAACTGCTGGATCACGACCGGGATCGTGCGGTACGGGGTGGACAGGCCGATGACCAGGTACGGCAGCAGGTAGTCGTTCCACACCCACATGGCGTTCAGGATCGCCACCGTAATCGCGGTGGGTTTCAGCATCGGCAGCACCACGCGGAAGAAGGTGGTCAGCGGCGAGCAGCCGTCGATAACCGCGGCTTCCTCGATCTCAAGCGGGATCGACTTCACAAAACCAGCGAACATGAACACGCTCAAGCCGGCGCCGAAGCCCATGTAGAGCACGACCATGCCGAGCGGGTTGTCCAGGCTCAGGCGGTCGGCGATGGCCACGGTCGGAAACATCACCATCTGGAACGGGATAACCATGGAGAAGACGAACAGGTAGTACAGCAGCGCCGTCCACCACGTCTTCACGCGGGTGATGTAGTACGCCGTCATGGAGCTGAAGAACACAATCGCGGCGACCGAGAGGATCGTGATCACGAACGACCAGACGATCGCCATGCCGAAACCTTCGCCCTGGATGCCGGTGATGTAGTTCTCGAACCCGGCCCACATGTCTCCCAGCGGGAGTGCGAACGGATTGTTCGAGATGGAGAACTTCTGCTTGAAGGAGTTCAGCAGGATAAAGAAGATCGGGCCCAAGAACACGACGGTGAGGAAGACCAGCACCGCGTAAATGAGCACCTTCGCGCCGCCGGAGACGCGCGCCTGGGAGGCAGCTGCGGCGGACTCGCGCTTACGGTCGCGCTTCGAGGTGCCGAAAACTTCCGCCTCGGTGTCGGTATCCGCGTCGAGCGCGAGATCCGAAGTCCCGCTGCGCGACGCCTCGGTGTCCACGCCCACCTTGCCCTCGTTGGGGCCTGGTGTGGAGTTCATCGATGGGTTGATACGGCTAGTCATGGTTTCTACGCCTCCACTTCCCTGCTGCGGGTAGCGCGCAGCTGGAACATTGCGATGACAACGACGACCACGACGAAGATCACGGCCTTCGCTTGACCCACGCCTTCCACGCCGACGCGGTTAAACATGGTGTTGACGATGTTGAGCGCCACCATCTCGGTCTGCCCGCCTGGGGCACCGTTGGTCAGCGCCAGGTTCTGGTCGAACAGCTTGAACGTGTTCGACAGGGTGAGGAACAAGCAGATGGTGATCGACGGCATGATCATCGGGATGGTCACGTGGCGCAGCATCTCCCAGCGGGAGACGCCGTCGAGCTCGGCGGCCTCGATCAGCTCCGGCGGGACGTTCTGCAGGCCCGCGATGTAGATGATCATCATGTAGCCCACCAGCTGCCAGTTCAGAAGGATGATCAGGCCGGCGAAGCCGTACTTCCAGTCGGACACGATGGTGGTGCCGTAGCGGGCCAGCACCGCGTTGATCATGGACTGCCAGGTGTAGCCCAACACGATGCCGCCGATGAGGTTCGGCATGAAGAAGATCGTGCGGAAGAAGTTGGTGCCCTTCAGCTTGCGGGTGAGCACCCAGGCGATGGCGAACGCGAAGACGTTCACCGTGATGATGGAGACGATGGACACCAGCGCGGTGAACCCGAACGAGCGGACGAATCCCTCGCGGGCGCTAAACGCTTGTGCGTAGTTGTCTAGGCCCACCCAGGTGGCGTTGGTGATCGTCGTGAACTTGGTGAACGAGAGCAAGAAGCCCATGACGAACGGGACCAAGAACGCGATCAGAAACGCGATCAGGGTGGGCAGCACAAAGATTGGGAAGTACTTCTTCAAAGATTGCTGCATCGGGTGCCTCTTTCGGAAAAACGCGAAGCACACGGTCGCCTACTCGGCGATCGTGCGCTCCGCGTTCGTATTCATTTCGGTGCGTATAAGCGACTTAGTTGGTGCGCTTCTCAGCCTTCCAGTCCTCGACGAACTTGGCCACTACATCATCCCACTCCATGTTCCCGCTTGCATACTGCGCAAGGTTGCCGCCGAAGAGGTCCTTGAACTGCTGGGAGGGGAAGTACTGGAAGTCCCACGGGATGGTGGTGACGGAATCGTCAGAGATCGCTGCCTGGACCTGCTTCGCCAGCGGGTCAGCCGGGACGTCGGTCTCGGAGTAGTTCTTAAACGGGGCGATGAAGCCGAGGTCGTTGATCACGTGCTCCTTGCCCTTCTCCGAGGTGAACAGCCAATCCAGGAAGTCCTTGGACGCCTGCTGGTCCTCCTCGGAGGCTTCCGAGTTCACGGCGAAGTAGTTCTCGGTGCCCACGTTGATGCCGGTGTTTTCCTCGTCCGGCAGGCCCATGTACATCGGGAGGAACTTGATCTTGTCCTCCTCGACCACGTTGCCGTTGACGTCGGCGATCTGGCTCCACGCCCAGTTACCGTTCTGCACCATGGCTGCCTGGCCAAGCGCAAACTCAGCCATGGAATCGGACACAGCCTTGGACGGTGCCAAAGACGGCTCCACGGTGGAGTTCTGCAGGTAGAGATCGAAGAGGTTCTTGAACTCCTCGTTGTACTCGAAGGTCACGTCGGCGGTGTTCGGGTCGCCGATGTTCTCGAACTCGTAGTGCATCGGGCCGTTGGCCAGGTGGGTCTGCCAGCGCCAGTCCTCACCGGAGGTGAGGGAGGTGGAGGCAAACGCGCCGTCGATACCCAGCTCGTCCTTCTTCGCCTGCATGCCCTCGGCCAGCTTCTTCAGCGACTCAAAGTTCTTCACCTGGTCGATGGAGGTGATCTCGGCGCCCGGCAGCGCGAAGTACTTGTCCAGGATCTCCTCGTTGTAGAGGATGCCGAAGCCTTCAACGGCGAACGGAACGCCGCGAACGGAGCCGTCCTCGCCGGTGAGCGGGGTGACGTCCTCGTTGAGCTGCTTGGCCACCTCGGTGTCGGAGAGGTCGGTGGTGTAGTCCTTCCAGGTGTCGAAGCCGGTCGGGCCGTTCATCTGGAACAGGGTCGGGGCGTCCGACTTGGACACCTCAGTACGAAGCGTCTGCTCGTACTTGCCGGATGCCGCGGTGACCACCTTGACCGGCACGCCGGTCTCCTCGGTGTACTCCTGGGCAATCTGCTGGTAGGCAGCGTCCTGCTCCGGCTTGAAGTTGAGGAAGTAGACGCTGGGACCGTCTTCGCCACCGCTGCCGCCGCAGGCGGTGAGGCTGGTCGCGGTCAGTGCTGCCACGGCGGTGGTGGCCAGCACGCGGGAAAACTTGCGCATGAGCAATCCTTCTACTCGGAAAAGTAACAACTTTCATTCTAGTGACGTGTGCACAACTGACAAAACGGTGTGAGCGTGATCACTCCCCCGCCTCGTTGGGCAGGCGGTACACCATCGCCTCGTCCCGGCGGCTGGGCAGCACCCAGTCGAAGTAGGACTCCGCGGCTTCCGCCAGCGGCACAAAGCGCCGGTCGTTCTGGCTCATAAACCAGCGGTGGTCCAGGATCTCGTGGAAGATCTGCGCCGGCTCCAGCTTTTCGCGCAGCTCCTCCGGCACCAGGCTGACCACCGGCTCGTACTCTTTCACCATCCAGCGGTGCGCGACGGCTTCCAAAGGC
Organism: Corynebacterium sp. Marseille-Q4381; assembly: GCF_036881695.1. Classification (NCBI taxonomy): domain Bacteria; kingdom Bacillati; phylum Actinomycetota; class Actinomycetes; order Mycobacteriales; family Corynebacteriaceae; genus Corynebacterium; species Corynebacterium sp. Marseille-Q4381. The sequence goes on from NZ_JBAJNR010000012.1 coordinate 44,055, forward strand.
AGCTTGCCGCCGTAGCGCACGGAGCGGTAGACCTCCATCTCGCCCAGCAACCGCTGCGCCTGGCGGTCCTGCACGTCCAAACCGGTCAGGGCCATCAGCTTGCGGCGGTTGAAGCCGGTGGAGAACACCGCCGGCTCGATGCGAACGTGGTGGACGCCGTCGCGGGTGGTGATCTCGGTTTCTCCGACGTCGAAGCCGAGCTCGTTGATGCGGCGCACCCGCTCCGCGATCGCGTCGAAGGCGTGGCTGTCCTCGGCCACCAGCTCGCCGGTCATGAGTTCCCACAGGTCGAGGTAGTTGCGCTCGATGTCGTTGCCGAGCGCGATGACGTCCTCGTCCGCGCCGATCAGCCCTCCGGACTGGAGGTCCATCAACTCCCCGATGATATTGACGCGGGCTACGTCGACGTCGTAAAGCCTGCGCCCCTCGGACAGCGGCTCGTGGAACTCGCCTGTTTCCGCGTCCACCAGGTAGGCGGAGAACTCGTCGGCGTCGCGGCGAAACAGCGTGTTGGACAGCGACACGTCGCCCCAGTAGAAGTTCAGCAGGTGCAGGCGAACCAGGAGCACGGCCAGTGCGCGCACCAGCTTGGTCACGGTGTCCGGGGAGAGCACGCGGGAGAACACGTCGCGGTACGGCAGCGAGAAACGCAGGTGCTCGGTGACCAGGCAGGCGGTGAGCGGCTCGCCCGCGGCATCGGTGCGGTGCGTGATCACCGCCACCGGCTCAACGCAGGGCGCGTCGAGCTCCTTCAGCCGCCGCAGCATGCGGTACTCGTGGTACGCGACCTCCTCGCCGATCTCTTTGACGGCAAACACCAGCCCGTCCGCCGAGATTAGGCGCACAGTGTGGCGCGAGATGCCGCGCGGCAGGGCCGCAAGCAGGTCGCCGCTCCACTGCTCAAGGGGTAGCGACCACGGCATCTTCAGCAGCGTGGGTGCGTACTGCGGGGAAACAACGTTGAGTTTTTCCACCTAGGCCGCCGCCTAGATGCGGTTGCCGGTCGCCTTGGAGAAGGCGTGCAGGCCGCCGTCCTTGATGCGGACGTGGATAACGTCGCCCTCGCGCGCGCCGGACAAAGGTGGGGTGCGCACGACGATCTGGCCCGCATCCGACTCGTCGCGGCCCGCCGCGCGCCAGCTGCCGCCGGCCAGGTGGCCGTAGACGTAGGAGTCGGAGCCGAGCTCCTCAACGAAGTCGACTTCCACCGGGATGGTGTGCTCCTGGGAGGCCACCGCGCCGTCCACAAGCTCAAGTGCCTCGGGCCTAAAACCAAGAATGACCTGCCCGTTGTCTTCGGGGGTGATGGCGGCCAAGGTGTCTTGGCTAAGCGGAATGCTGGCCTCACCGATGCGCGCGGCCTTCGATGCGGCGTCGACGTCGAAGGTGGACAGGTTCATCGCCGGGGAGCCGATGAAGCCGGCGACGAAGACGTTGTCCGGGTGGTCGTACAGCTCGCGCGGGGTGCCCACCTGCTGCAGCACGCCGAAGTTCAACACGGCGATGCGGTCGCCCATGGTCAGCGCCTCGGTCTGGTCGTGCGTGACGTAGATCGTGGTCACGCCCATGCGGCGCTGCAGGTTGGCGATCTGGGTGCGGGTCTGCACGCGCAGCTTTGCATCCAGGTTGGACAGCGGCTCATCCATTAGAAACACCTGCGGTTCGCGAACAATGGCGCGGCCCATGGCCACACGCTGGCGCTGGCCGCCGGACAGGGCCTTCGGCTTGCGGTCCAGGTACTGGGTCAGGTCGAGCGTCTGCGCCGCTTCCTCCACGCGGCGGTTGATCTCCGCCTTGTCCATGCCGGCGATCTTCAGCGCGAAGCCGATGTTCTCGCGCACGGTCATGTGCGGGTACAGGGCGTAGTTCTGGAACACCATGGCGATGTCGCGGTCCTTCGGGCTCGCGTTGGTCACGTCGCGGTCCCCGATCAGGATGCGGCCTTCGTTGGTCTCCTCCAGGCCCGCGAGCATGCGCAGCGCAGTCGACTTGCCGGAGCCCGACGGGCCGACCAGCACGAGGAACTCGCCGTCGGCGATGTCGAGGTTGAGCCGGTCCACGCTCGGCTTGTCCGCGCCGGGGTAGATGCGGGTGGCCTGCTCATAGGTCACAGATGCCATGATGTTCTCCTCCATCGGCAGGTACGTGCCGAACGATCCGTAGTGGGGTTGTACAGCTTGAACGTAGCACGGGTGGCAACAGGACAAGTTGCTTATCGACGCTCCCTTCAATCCCTCCCCCGCCGCCGTACTATGAACCCATGTCTGAAGCTTCCAACGGAAATGTAGACAAGGGCTACCGCGGATCCCGGAGCACGCCGCTGAAGGACTGGGCCGCGGTGATCGGGATGACGGCGCTTGCGACCGTGGGCGCCGGCGCGCTCGGGCACACGCTTCCTGACGTGCCGGAGCCTGCGGCAATCGCCACGCAGGCCCAGGCCCCGCACGTGGAGATCTCCGACCCGAGCGACGTAGTCAGCCCGGAAGACGAGGAGCGCATGGTGCGCGACGCCGAGCGCCTGCCGCACCCGGAAGTGGTCACGAAGCTGCACTACATCACGCTTGCCGAGGGGCGCGACAACGTCAACGACTCGGTAGAAAACTTCCTGCGCGACCACTACCCAGACGAGATCGGCGACGACACGTTCGCGGACGGAGTGCTAATCATCGGCACCGATGTTGAGGGACGAAACAACTTCATCTTCGCCGGCGAGGACGTGGCGAGCGAGCTCTACCTGCGCTCCGGTCAGCGCTTGGAGTCCGCGCTCGAGGCGATGAAACCGGGGTTGCGCGACAACAACCTGCCGGGCGGCTACTTCGCCGGCGCCGACATGGCGTTGGATACTGAGAGCGCCCAGAACTACCCGGTGGAGGACGGGGAGACCGATCAGGCCTTAGCGGCGATCATCGGCGGCATCGTCGGCGGCGGCGCAACCTTAATCGGCGGCTCCGTTGCCGCGTCGCGCCGCGGTAAGCGCCGCAAGGCCATTGCGCAGGCGCGCACCGACCACGAGCTGATCGGCGCCGACTACACGGGTCTGTCGCAGCGGTTGGACGAGCTGGACATCCGCGCGAACTCCGTCTCCAGCGCGTTCGCCAACGCCGAGCTGCGCAAGCAGTGGGAGGAGGTGCGCGACCGCTTCCTGAGCATGCACGACGCGATGCAGCTGGAGGTGGGCACCGACCGCCAAGCGTGGGAGAACCACAAGCAGCTCGCCCAGTACGCCGAGACCGTGCAAGACGCCGGCAACGCGGAGGAGAACATCAACCGCCTCTTCGCCGTGGAGCAGGGCGACGCAGCGGAGCGCCGCGTGATCATCACCGAGGTCCGCGCCGACGTGATTCAGGCGCGCCGCAAAGTGAAGGACAAGGAGCTCAAGCGGGACCTGGCAGAGCTGGAACGCAGCCTGGACTACCTGGACCAGAATCCGGACTACCCGCAGTTCGTCGACCAGTTCACCCGCATCTTGGGCGACTACACGCTGGTGCTCGAGGAGATCAAGCGCCGCGAGTTCTCCGACGTGAAGGAGTACAACGCACTGCAACAGCCGCGCCTGACGGACCCAGACTTCATCTACGTCAACTACGTGCCGTACGCGACGATGAACTCGTGGCACGCGTCCAACGTGGCGGCGCACCAGGCCGCGCAGGCGCAGAGCTCCTCGTCCAGCGCGAACACGGGCTTCAGCTCCGGGTTCTCCGGCGCGGGCGGGTCGAGCTCGTACTAGTTCGAGCGAGCTCCTACGAGCTGAGAAGGGGGCCCGAAAAGGGGGCGAGGCCCTCCCGCCTACTTGCGCTCTAAATGGGGG
>NZ_JBAJNR010000013.1:0-45353 GCF_036881695.1 Corynebacterium sp. Marseille-Q4381
CCCCCACCACCTCCGCCCCCACCTCCTCGGTGGTGACCACGTCCACATCGAGCACGGCACTTCGCGCGCTCACCGCCTCCGACGTCGTCCACTTCTGCCGCAAAGACTTCATCGCTGAACTCGACGCAAACCGGATCGGCCACAACGACGTGGTCATCTCCGAGGGCGATATCGACAACGCGGACCTCACCTCAGACAGCTACTTCGGTCTCATCCCCGCCACCGTGAAGACGGACGCCGGTCCGTACGAGGTGCAGATGAGCTGCGACATCGACGTGGCGAAAGATTCGGTCGTTGCAGAGCTCGTCGGCATCGTCTCGATGCCCGAGCAGGCGGTCACGTCAGCCCCGCCCACAACCGCACCGCCGGCGGCGCAGGCTCGGCCGACAAACCAGGCCCCCGCCGAGAAAAGCCGCCGCGACAACCTCGGCATCTACTACCACAACTTCCCCGACTACCGCTGGCTAAGCAACCCAGGCAAGATCGTGCCGGGCGGGCTCATGTACAAAATTCAGCCGAACGGTGAGGCGTATTCGTGTTCGATGGGCTGGATGGCGTATCGGGGCGAGACCCCGTATATCGTCACCGCCGGACACTGTGGCGAACCCGGCGAGGTGATGTATATCCCCGGCCCGAACGGCGGCATCGAGATCGGGCGTATCGTGGCGTCGCAATACGAGAGATTCAACAACGGCGAATTCTCACGCGATTACGGCCTAATTGAAATCACCGATCCATCCCTCGTCGACCCCTACCTGCCCACGGGCGAAGAGATCAAGGGCTGGCGCACACCCGAGTGGGCCGAGGCGAACGGGTACGCGATCTGCAAACTCGGCGCCACCTTTGGGTACTCGTGCGGCGAGTTTATCTCGATGGAGCGAGACGGCCAGTTCTCCTTCCGAGGTTACGGCGAGCGCGGCGACTCCGGCGGACCGGTGTGGGCACGCACCCCGGAGGGAGATGCCTACGCGATCGGGGTCTTCTCCAACCTGAACGACTACTCCAAGATTGGCCTCGGCGCGATGAGCATCGAGGAAGTCATGGACGGTGTCGGACTCACCCTCTGGGCCTACAACAACTAGAAACAACTAGGCCTTGCGCATGCGCACCAAGTTGGCGCGCGCGGTGACCTCCATCGTCTCAGGAAGGGAGGCGAGGCGCTCGGCGAGCGTCTCCGGGTCCACGTGGCGCGCGGACGGGCTCATGCCCACCTGCGCGGCGATCGCCTGGCGCTCGAGCTGCATCGGGAATTCGATGAGCTGCGGCTCACCAACGATTTCCAAGTGGCCTGACGCCTGCTCCAGCATCCGTTCGAGCTTGCCGTCTTCCACGCCCAGGATGCCAAGGGGCTCTCGCAACTCGTCGAGGTGGCCTTTGTCGGCGGTGAGAATGACGGCCTCGCCGCCGTCCGCAAGCACGCGCGCGAACTCGGCGGGGTTGCGGGGGGCGAAGATGACGGTGAGGGCGTTCACGGTGGCGTCGATAAGCGGAATGCCCTCCCACACATCCGCAACCACCGCCCCAACCATCGGGTGCGCCTTGGCCAGGTGCTTGGCCGCCGGCACGGAGATGTCCAGGCCGACACCGCGCGCGCCCTCGATCGAATCCAGCGTGTGCGCGAGGTAGTAACCGGTGCCGGCGCCGACCTCGAGGACCACCGGGGATTCCACAGCCGCAGCGTCGACGACGTCCTCCACCGCAGCGGAAACCGCCTCGACGAACGGCGCGAAGTAACCCTGCGACAGAAACGCCTCGCGCGACTGCACCATCTCGAGCGAATCACCGTCGTGGTTCAGCCCCTTGCCGCCCGCGAGGGTGACGTAGCCCTGGCGCGCGACGTCGTACGAGTGACCCGTCGCGGAGACCAGGCGGGTGAAATCGTCGGCGCCGGTCAGCGGCGAGCGGTCAACCGGGTCGGCGAGAACGTCCACGATATCTTTCAGCATGCGCTGATCGTACCCCACCAAAGAAAAAACCCCGCTGGGCGGGGCGATGGGGCGAAAACGGGTTACTTGCTGGCGTCCAAAAGCAGCTGGCCCAGCTCGCCGGCCTCTTCCTTGCTCATTTCCACTACAAGACGCCCGCCGCCGTCGGACGGGATGCGCATTACAATCTTTCGGCTTTCCTCGACGGCCTCCATCGGGCCGTTACCGGTGCGCGGTTTCATTGCTGCCATGCGTCGCTTCTCCTTCAAGCAGAACAGTTTCTTCCGGCAATTCTACGCTCTCGTCGCGCTCAGCGTCACCGGTCAATTGCGCGATCAGCGCGTCGACCTGATCCATGCGGTAGCCGCGGTGGACGACCTCGAGCTGGATGTCGTCGAAGCGGCCCTCCTCAACGGCCTCCCGGTTCGCGGCTTTCACGTTCGCGGTGTCCTCCATAGCGGGCAGCGCCTCGCCGCGGCCGAAGATGGCGGAGAACAAAAGCATCCCGAGCATGCTGAACAGGATGAGCGCGAGGATGAGCACGAGCCAAGAAAACATGGCGCTATTTTACCCACGGCTCGCGCTGCGCCACCGGCTCGACCCCGGGCGGCAGCGCACCGGCGCGGGTGAGCACGGTACGCGCGACGATGTCGGCCATCGGCCCGAGCTGCGCAAGCGGGCGGTTGCGGTGGGTGCGGCGGCCGAGGTCGACTTGGGTGATGGCGTTGGGGTGGAGGGAGGCGACGTCGATAAGCAAGCCCACCTCAACCCCGTACCCTGCGACGAACGGCACCTTCAGCGCGGTGCTGCGGCGAATCGCGTACTCCCCCGCCAGCGGCTGGTCCAGCGCGGCGAGCTGCGGGAAGTACGTGCGCAGAAGCGGTTTCGCGGTCAGCTCGGTCACGCGCCCGCCGGCGCCGTCGCGGGTGTAGCTGGCTTTGACCAGGTGGATGGCCGGGTCTGCGAACGGCTCGGCGAGCTTGTCCACCCACCACGGCTCGGCGTTGGTGACATCCGCGTCCACGAAGACCACTACCTCGCCCGACGCCGCTTTGACACCGCGCCACAGCGCCTCCCCCTTGCCCGGCAGGGGCAATTGCTTATCGACGTCCCGCCATCCCACCACCCGCGCCCCCGCCGCGCGCGCGTTTCCGGCAGTCGCATCGGTGGAGTCGGAATCGATGACGATCACCTCGTCGGTGTTCGATGCGAGGCAGGCGCGCGCCACGTCTGCCACGGTTTTCTCCTCGTTCAGCGCGGGAATCACCACGCTGACTGTGTGGCCGGCGATCACGCAAGCCCCCGGACTGTGTTAATTGGGGCGGCTGAGCCGTCGATGGCGGCGACCATGCGGATCACGTCGACGGTTTCCCGCACCTGGTGAACGCGGAAGGCCGCCACGCCGTGGGCTGCGGCCCAGGCAGTAGCGGCGAGCGTTCCGGCGACGCGTTCGTCCACGCCGCGGCCGACCGTTTCGCCCACGAAGTCCTTGTTCGACAAAGCCATCAGCACCGGCCAGCCGGTGGCGACGAGCTCGTCGACGCGGCGCAGAATCTCAAGGCCGTGGAAGGTGTTCTTGCCGAAGTCGTGCGCAGGGTCAATGAAAATCTTCGCCTCGTCGGCGCCGAGGTCGGCGGCTCGTTCGGCGAGCGCGGTGGTCTGCGCGATGACGTCTTCCACCACGTCGTCGTAGCGCACGCGGTGCGGCCGGGTGCGGGGAACCGCGCCACCGGTGTGCGAGCAGACGTAGCCGACGCGGTTGGCGCCGGCGACCTCGATGAGCTCGGGGTCGTAGCCCGCCCACGTGTCGTTGATCAGGTCCGCGCCGGCGTCAACGGCGGCCTGCGCCACGGGCGCGCGCCACGTGTCCGCGCTGATGACGATGTCCGGGTGCGCATCGCGCACGGCGGCGATGACGGGGACGATGCGCTCGATCTCCTCTTGCTCGTCGACGTTGTCGCCGGGTCCGGCTTTGACCCCGCCGACGTCGATAATCGAAGCCCCGTCGGCAACCGCCTGCCGCGCCCGCTCGACTGCCTTGTCCACCGCGAACGTCGCGCCGCGGTCGTAGAAGGAATCGGGCGTGCGGTTGACAATCGCCATTACGCTCGCGAGCGGGCTACCCATCGTCGCGCAGGCTGGCCAGGCGCTGGTCCGTCATCACCTTGTGCGCCTCGACGATGTGGCTCACGGCCTCGTCGACGGAGTCGGTGACGATGAACAACTCGTCGTCGCCCTCCGAAATCAGGCGGCGCGCGAGCTGCTGAGAGCGGATCCAGTCGACCAGCCCGGACCAGAAGTCGGTGCCCATGAGCACGATCGGAAAGTTGGTGACCTTGCCCGTCTGCACCATGCACAGCACCTCGAAGACTTCGTCCATGGTGCCGAAACCGCCGGGCAGCGAAATGAACGCCTGCGAGTACTTCAGAAACATCGTCTTGCGGGCGAAGAAGTAGCGGAAATTTAGACCGAGGTCGACCCAGTCGTTGAGGCCCTGCTCGAACGGCAGCTCGATGCCCAAGCCCACAGAGACGCCGCCGGCCTCGTGCGCGCCGCGGTTCGGGCCCTCCATCAGCCCCGGGCCGCCGCCGGTGATCACGGCGTAGCCGGCCTCGGTGAGCGCCTGGCCGACGTTGCGCGCCATCTCGTACTCGGCAGTGCCCTCGCCGAGGCGCGCCGAGCCGAACACGGTGACTGCCTTCGGCAGCTGCGACAGCGCGTCGAAGCCTGCGACGAACTCGGACTGGATGCGCATCACGCGCCACGGGTCCTCGTGCTTCCACGCGTCGTCGGTTTGGCCCAGCGACTCCAGCAGGCGCTGGTCGTGCGTGCTCGGCTGATGCTGGTCCTCGCTGCGGACCATCAGCGGGCCGCGCAGCTTGCGGTCGCGCTCGGGGCGAGGGGTGATGTGGGGGGCCAATGTGTTCTCGCTTCCTATTTCGCCGTGAGGTAGTCCATGAGCTGCGCGTAGACGTGCTCGATCTGGTCCACCGGGCACTGCTCGTCGCGCTTGTGGGCGAAACCGGGATCGCCCGGGCCGAAGTTGACGGCGGGAACTCCCAGACTAGAGAAGCGCGCCACATCCGTCCATCCGTATTTCGCGCGGAACTTCCCGCCCACGGCGGCCACAAGCCCCCCGGCCACCGGGTCGTCGAGGCCGGGCAGGGCGGCGGGGGCGATGTCGTCGTAAAGCAAGCTCAAACCGCCTTCAAGCGCAAGCACCTCCTCCAAGTGCGCCTTGGCGTCCTCGACGCTGCGGTCCGGCGCGTAGCGGAAGTTCACCGTCAGGCGCGCGTGGTCCGGGATCGTGTTCGTCGCCACGAAGCCCTCCATGCCGACCACGTTGAGCCCCTCGCGGTACTCGCAGCCCGCGATCTCGACCGAGCGCGGCGTGTAATCGGCGATGCGTTGCAGCACACCGGCGAGCCGGTGCGCCGCGTTATCACCCAACCAGCTGCGGGCGGAGTGGGCGCGGGTGCCGTGCGCGTCCACGAACACGCGGATCGAGCCCTGGCAGCCGGCCTCGATGATGCCGCCGGAGGGCTCGCCCAGCAGCGCAAGGTCGCCGGCGAGCAGTTCCGGATGGTCGCGCTCGAGGTGGTAGAGGCCGTTGAACTCGGTGGCGACCTCCTCGCCTTCGTAGGCGATCAGCGTGAGGTCGAACGCGGCCCGCTCCGGGTCGCGCGCGAGCGCCGCGAAGGCGGAAAGGTAGCACGCCAGCCCCGATTTCATGTCGACGGCGCCGCAGCCGTAGAGGATCTCGGCGCCGGAGGCGTCGCGCTCGATGCGGTGCGGCGTGTTGTCCGCCAGCGGGACTGTGTCCACGTGGCCGGCGAGCACCACGCGCTGCCCGCGGCCGAAGTGCGTGCGCGCAACAACGGTGTTGCCGAAGCGCTGCACCTCCACGCCGTCAGCGTCGAGCGCGGCAAGCGCCGTCTCCACGGCGTCGGCGATCGCGGCCTCGTGGTGCGAGGGCGATTCGATGTCGATGAGTTGGGTGGTGAGGGTGACGGGGGCGTCGATAAGCTGAAGCTCCATTGCGCCAAGCGTAGTACGATGCAGCAATGCCGCAGGGAGCTGAAGGAACCGGAATCGCCAACATCGCCATGGACGGCACCGTGCTCGACACGTGGTTTCCCAACCCGCGCCTGGTCGGCGACGCAGCGGAGCTGACCACCGGCTCCCGCCGCGTCTCCGCGCGCGAGCTGTCCGACCGCTTCTTAAACCTTGTCGGCATGGACCGCGACCGGCTGGTCGAGCTCGTGCCCGTGCACACAACCATCGCCGACCTAAGTGCTCCGCCCGTCGACGCGCACGACGTGTACCTGCGCCTCCACCTGCTCTCCCACCGCCTGGTCAAGCCGATGGAGATCAACATGCTCGACTGCCTCGAGCACCTCGTGCCCGTCGTGTGGACCAACAAAGGTCCGTGCCTGAGCGACAACTTCGAATACATCCGCACCAACCTCCGCTCGCGCGGCACGATCCAAGTCATCAGCATCGAACCGCTGCCGCGCATGGTGGACTACGTCGTGCCGTCCGGCGTCACCATCGCCGAAGCTGAGCGCGTGCGCCTCGGCGCCCACCTGGCGCCGGGCACGGCGGTGATCCGCGAAGGGTACGTGTCGTACAACGCGGGCACGCTGGGGCCGGCGCGCATCGAAGGCCGTCTGTCGTCCACCGTCACCATCGGCGAGGGCACGCGCATCGCACAGTCCGCGGTCGTGGTCGCCGACGAGGGGGTCCGGCGCAACCGCGTGCCGCTGACAATCGGGCGCGACTGTCGCCTCAACCACGGCTCCGGCACCATCGGGGTCGACCTCGGCGACAACTGCGAGCTGGGGCTCGGAGTACTGCTGGATAAGGGCACGTTGCTTTACGACGCCCGCGCCGGCCACCAAATCCACGCCCACGACATCGCCGGCCAATCCAACCTCGTGATCTGCAACGAACCGTTCTCGAACTCGCCGGTGTTGCGCGAAAAGGCCTAACGTAAAGTATTCCTCATGTCTTCTGATACCTCGCTGGGGCGGGGCTTAAAAACGCGTCATTTGACCATGATGGGGCTCGGTTCCGCGATCGGTGCCGGGCTGTTCCTCGGCACGGGCGTCGGCATCGCCGCCGCCGGTCCCGCTGTGCTGCTGGCCTACGTCATCGCCGGCGCCATCACCGTGTGCATCATGCAGATGCTGGCCGAAATGGTCGCCGCGCGCCCCTCCTCCGGCACATTCTCCACGTACGCCGAGCAGGCCTTCGGGCGGTGGGCCGGGTTCACCATCGGGTGGCTGTACTGGTTCATGATGATCATGATTATGGCGGTGGAGATCACCGGCGCGTCTGCGATCATCGCGGGCTGGTTCGGCATCGGCGCGTGGATCCCGGCGCTGATCGCGATCGTGGTGTTCACGCTGATCAACTTCGCCGCGGTGAAGAACTACGGCGAGTTCGAGTTCTGGTTCGCACTGATCAAGGTCGTCGTGATTGTGGCGTTCTTGGTGCTCGGCGTGCTGCTGTGGCTCGGCGTGCTGCCGGCGAGCGGCTTTGTGGGGCTGGACAACGTGCGCGAAGTCGGCTTCATGCCCAACGGCTGGGGCGGTGTAGCGACGGCGCTTCTGGCCGTCGCGTTCGCGTTCGGCGGCATTGAGCTGGTCACCATTGCGGCCGCCGAGTCAGAGGACCCGGAGGTTGCCGTGCACTCCGCGATCAAGTCCATCATCTGGCGCATCAGCGTCTTCTACATCGGCTCGGTGTTGTTGATCGTGCTGCTGCTGCCGTTCGAGCAGATCGGCGGCGCGTCCGAAGCGTCCGAGTCGCCGTTCACCGCCGTGCTGCGGCTTGCCGAGATCCCCGGCGCCGTCGGCATCATGGAAGCCGTCATCGCCGTCGCGCTGCTGTCGGCCTGCAACACGCAGGTCTACGGCTCTTCGCGCTTCCTGCACTCGCTTGCCGTCCGCGGCGACGCGCCGCGCTCCTTCGCAGTCACCGATTCCCGCGGCGTGCCCGTGCGCGCCGTGTTGGTCAGCGTGTTCTTCGGCCTGGTCGCCGTCGGCCTGCAGTACTGGAACCCGCCGGGGCTGCTGGCCTTCCTGCTCAACGCCGTCGGCGGCTGCCTTGTCGTGGTGTGGTTTGCGATCGCGTTTTCCTATCTGCGCATCCACCCGCAGCTTGTCCAGCGCGGCGAGATCACCCACGTCCGCATGTGGGCGCCTTCTTGGCTGCCGTGGGCGACGATCGCGCTCATCGGCGGGCTGGTGTTGCTCATGCTCACGAACCCTGATGGGCGCTTCCAAGTGTTCGCCGTCGCTGTTGTCGTCGGCGTGATCGCGCTGGCAGGTGTTATTACTACGAGGACTCGCCGATGACTTCCACCCACACCCCCACCACCCCAACCGCCGAGAGCAACCTCGGCAACGGCCTCAAATCCCGCCACCTGACGCTCATGGGTCTCGGCACCGCCATCGGCGCCGGCCTCTTTCTCGGCGTCGGCGTGGGTATCCGCGCGGCTGGCCCCGCGATCCTGATCGCCTACGTCATCGCCGGCGCCATCGTCATCTCCGTGATGCGGATGCTTGGTGAGATGGCGGCGGCGCGGCCGTCCTCAGGATCCTTCTCCACCTACGGCCGCCAAGCCTTCGGCCACTGGGCGGGCTTCCTCCTCGGCTGGATTTACTGGTTCCTCCTCATCATGGCTTGCGGCGCTGAGATGACAGGCGCGTCCGCGATCATGGCCGGCTGGTTCGGTGTCCCGCAGTGGATCCCCGCGCTGGTTGTGGTCTCGATCCTGACCGCGGTGAACCTGGCGCAGGTGAAGGGCTTCGGCGAGTTCGAGTACTGGTTCGCCATGATCAAAATCGCGGTGATTGTTGGCTTCATCGCCATCGGCGCCGCACTGTGGTTGGGTCTTTTGCCCGCCTCTGGCTTCGTCGGCTTCGACAACGTGCGCGAGTCAGGCTTCGCCCCCAACGGTTTCACCGGGATCGCGGCGGGGCTCCTCGCCGTAGCCTTCGCGTTCGGCGGCATCGAGGTCGTCACCATCGCAGCGGCCGAGTCGGAGAATCCGGCCCAGTCCGTGAAGACCGCGGTGAACACGATCATCTGGCGCATTGCCGTGTTTTACGTCGGCTCAGTGATCATCATCACGCTGTTGTTGCCCTACTCCCAGATTGACGGTGCCGATTCCGCTGCCGACTCCCCGTTCACCGCCGTGTTGGAGATGGCGAACATTCCGGGCGCCGCCGGCTTCATGGAAGCTGTCATCGTGCTGGCCCTGCTGTCGGCGTTCAACGCGCAGATTTACGGCACGTCCCGACTCGCGTACCAACAGGCGCTCGAGGGCGACGCCCCGCGCTGGATGGCGAAAACCACAAACGCCGGCGTGCCGCGCAACTCGGTGCTGGTCTCCGTGTTCTTCGCGTTCGTCGCAGTTTTCCTCCAGTGGTGGAACCCGCCAGGCATGATCGACTTCATCATGGCGGCAACCGGCGGTTGCCTCATCGTCACCTGGATCATGATCACGCTGAGCTACATCAAACTGCACCCGCAGATCAAAAACTCGGCGGTGAAGGTCCGCGGTGCGGCGTGGGTGCCGTGGGTCACCCTGGCTGCGCTGTTGGTGCTCGTGGTGCTGATGCTTTTCGACGACGCGTCCCGCACCCAAATCATCTCCGTCTCCGTCCTGTCCGCCGTGTTAATCGGTCTGTCGCTGCTGACCAAAGACAGGTCGCGCTAAGGTGCTTCCTATGACTTCTGCATCCGCCCGCGGTTTGGCCACCGTCACGCATGACGGCACTGTTCTCGATGTCTGGTACCCAGCGCCCAAGCTGGACGCTGAATCCGGCAAGGAGTCCGGAACGCAGCGGGTGGATGAGGAGGACCCGCGCTTCGCGGAGCTCGCCGGCCCTGATGAGGCGCGCGGGGTGGCTCGCGTGACCGTCGATACGCACATTGCGGACCTCGACCAGCCCGCGGTCGACGCCTACGACGTCTACCTCCGCCTGCACCTGCTATCCCACCGCCTGATCAAGCCGCACGGCGCGAACATGGACGGTGTGTTCGGGCTGCTCGCAAACGTGGTGTGGACCAACTACGGCCCGTGCGCCGTCAGCGATTTCCAGATGACCCGCGGCCGTCTCGCTGCGAACGGCCCGGTCATCGTCTACTCGGTGGACAAGTTTCCGCGCATGGTGGATTACGTCGTGCCGTCGGGCGTTCGCATCGGCGACGCGGACCGCATCCGCCTCGGCGCGCACTTGGCGGAGGGCACCACCGTCATGCACGAGGGTTTCGTGAACTTCAACGCCGGCACGCTCGGCGCATCCATGGTTGAGGGCCGCATTTCCGCCGGTGTTGTCGTCGGCGACGGCACCGACATTGGCGGAGGCGCGTCCATCATGGGCACCTTGTCCGGCGGCGGTAAGGAAGTCATTTCGCTCGGCGAGCGCTGCCTGCTCGGCGCCAACGCCGGTGTGGGCATTTCGCTTGGCGACGATTGCGTTGTCGAAGCCGGCCTCTACATCACCGCCGGCACCAAAGTGGTGCTGACCGCTCCCGTTGCCGAAGCCCTGGGCAAGGAGGCAGGCGCGTCCGTTAAAGCGCTTGAGCTCTCCGGTGCGAGCGGCCTGCAGTTCCGCCGCAACTCGCTGACCGGAGCGGTCGAGGCCGTGCCCGCCAAGGGCATTGAGCTCAACGAAGCGCTTCACGCGAACTAACCCCTCGCTCCGAACAGCACCGCCATCGCGCCGTAGGGGTGGTAGGTGTTGTCCGCCGGAAACCCGTTCGGCGACACCCACTTCGGCACCCCACCGATCCGCTTCACACTGCCTCGCCTGTTGGCGTGCGACGCGTTGTCGTGATTGATCTGGTTGTGATAGCGGCACACGGGAACGAGGTTGTCCATGTTCGTCTCGCCTCCCTGCGACCACGCCTCCATGTGGTGGATCTCGCAGTGGTCGGAGCCGTGGCGGCAACCGGGCCACGGGCAGGCGGTAAGTGTCATTCGTGCGAGGTCGCGCTGCTTGTCGCTGGCATGTCGCTGTGTGCGGTACAGGTTCACCGCGCCGACCGCGGGGTGGAACATGGCGACCTCGTCCAGACCCGGTTGCATCGCGAGGTACTCGGCGCCGGTGATGGTGGTGCCGTCGGTAAGCCCGAGGACCACGTCGTCGGCCTCGCCGCGCAGGATCTGCACGTGCTGATCAAGCCCGACCACTACGATTGGCCGACGCACGCTGGTCGGAATACCCCCGGCGCCCTCTAGCAGTTCGAGCAGCCGTCTCAGCATCTGCGGCCCCGGCGGCTTCGTGGGGTCAAGGCCGTCGCGAAGGTAGTGCTCGATGTCGGCCGCTTTGTGCTCATCAAGCGTCGCGTGAATGCGCCGGGTGCCCATCACCGACCTACCGATGGTCACGCCCAGTTTGGGGCGGGTTCGGACAGGTTTGGGAATGAGCCGGTCCGCTTTGTCCTTGAGCGCGTTGTGGGTAGACCGCCGTTCAAGCAGCTTTCGCCGGACGCGCCACCGCTCGGCGTCGTTGGGTATCTTTTTCAGCCGTTCCTCGATGTACACCAGCTGGCTCAGCGTAAAGCCCTGGGCAGCTTTGAGGCTGAGGCGCTGCTGTTTCGCCCACCTAGTTGCCCCGTAATACACCGAGTGGATCTTGGCCCATTTGTTGGCCAGGCTGGGCATAACACCGGCGGCAACGGCGGCGCGTTTATCGAAACCAATCAGCGAGGCTATTGAGGGTTGCGTACTTAAGAATTCTTCAAACGGAGTCATGCACGTCACGCTAAGGCGGCGCGCAAGGATGGTAAAACGAAATTCCACAGGCGGCTGCGAAATCAGGGCGGCCCGGGCCGGGTTATCCACAATTCGGCATTGCCGGTAGATTCGCGGGACGCGATACTGCTACGTTGGAAGTTTCGGCCTAGCGAAAGCCCAGAATCTGTTGATGATGAAATTCACCGGCATCGCCACGAAGGTGGAGATTGCCTGCGCCCAGTAGGACTTGGTGCGCAAGCCCGTGGAGCCGTCAAAGATGTGGTCGGGCAACCCAACTGGCGTGGTGGGGTTCATCAGCAGCGTCATACAGGTCAGCGATACGGCAAGCGAGAGCAAGCCGGTAGCGAGGAACGCGAAGTAGCCTCTCAGCCACGATCGTTTCGACTCTCCGCGGAACGTCCAAGAACGGTTGAGCTGGTAGTTCCACGTGTTTGCCACGAGGAAGGCAAGGGTGGACAGCACGTGGTACCAGCGGACGTTCCACCTGGTGCTGAGGATCTGCGCAACGACGTCGTCGGCGTGGAGACCGAATCCGCCCTCGAGCAACTTGTTGGCAAGGTAGAACACCGCGAAGTTCACGATCACGCCGGAGCCGCCGACGATGCCGAACTTCAAAAACTCGCGCAAGCTCGCAGCTACACCACGCGGCGGGAAAGCGCTTTCCGGCGCACCGGCGGGCACGCCAGCATCGAGAGGTTGGACGGGATTAAGCACGTGACGAGCCTTGACTACGCAGTGATGCGCGCGGCCGCTTCAGCCACGCGCTCGTCCGTGGCTGTCAGCGCCACACGGACGTGGTTCGCGCCGGCAGGGCCGTAAAAGTCGCCTGGCGCGGCCAAAATGCCGCGGTCAGCGAGCCAGGCCAGCGCGTCGCGCGACGACATGCCGTCGCGGCGGGCCCAGAGGTAGAGGCCGGCTTCGGAGTTGTCGACAGTGAACCCGGCATCGGTCAGCGCCTTGAGCAGCACGACGCGGCGCGAGGCGTAGGTGGTGCGCTGGAGGAGTTCGTGGGTGTCGTCGTCAAGCGCTGCCTCCATCGCGTGCTGGATGGGGCCCGGAACGATCAAGCCGGTGTGCTTGCGCACCTCCAGAAGCTCCTGGACCAGCGTCTCGTCGCCGGAAACAGTGCCGGCGCGGTAGGACGCCAGGTTGGAGGACTTCGACAGCGAGTGGAGGGCGAGAAGCCCCGTCATGTCGCCGTCGCAGATGCTCGGGTGCAGGATTGAGACGGGGTCCGCGGACCAGCCCAGCGACAGGTAACACTCGTCGGAGGCGATTATCGCGCCCGTGTCGCGAGAAAACTCGACCCAGCGGCGCAGATCCTCGGCGGTGGCGACGCGGCCAGTCGGGTTCGAAGGCGAGTTAATCCACGCGAACGCGGCGCCGTCGACAGGCTCGTTGGAACGCACAATGTCGCACCCGGCGATCAAGGCACCGACCTCGTAGGTGGGGTAGGCAACCTCGGGAATGACGACAGTCTCGCCGCGCAGGCCGAGTAGCGTGGGCAGCCAGGCGACGGCCTCCTTCAGGCCAATCACCGGCAGCACGGAGCGCGTGGTCAACCCGGCGATACCGAAGCGGCGGTCTAGGGCGCGCACGATAGTGTCGCGGAGCTGCGGAGTGCCGGAGGTCTGCGGGTAGCCTGGGGTCGCGGCGTGCTCGGCGAGTGCGAGCTGGATCGACGGAGCAACCTGGTCGACGGGGCCGCCCACGGAGAGGTCGATCAACCCGCCCGGGTGCTCGGCGGCGTGCGCCTTCACGTCCGCAATCGTGTCCCAGGGGAAATCCGGCAGAAGAGAGCCCAGAGGCGTGCGGGACACGGCCCTAATCCTGGTTCTGCGGGGGAAGCGCCGCGACGAACGGATGGTCGAAGTCCAGCGGGCCAGTCTTGGCGGCACCGCCCGGGGAGCCCAGCTCGTCGAAGAAACCGACGTTGACGTCGTAGTACTCGCTCCACTCGTCCGGGGTGTCGTCCTCGTAGAAGATCGCCTCGACCGGGCAGGCCGGCTCGCAGGCGCCGCAGTCGACGCACTCGTCCGGGTGGATGTAGAGCATGCGCTTGCCCTCGTAAATGCAGTCCACCGGGCACTCTTCGACGCAGCTGCGGTCCTTGACGTCTACACAGGGTTGAGCGATTACGTAAGTCATGCGCTCTAGTATGTCACTTCCGGTTCAGCAAGGGCCAAACGCCGCCCGCTATCCCCGCCGGCACGATCCAAGAGGCGCCGAGGAGCGCCCACACCGCGCACCACACACCAAGCGGGATCAGCGGAACGAGGGAGTTGGAAGTCCACAAGCACGCGGTTTTCGTCAGCACAGCGTTGAAGAGCAACGCAAAAGCCGCGGCGAGCGCGACCGCGGCCGGACGGGCAGCTGCGAACTGCATGGTTGCCGACGCCGCGGCAAAGATCGCAAGCCATACATACGCCTGAACGATCTCGCGCCGGGAGTATTGGCGGGTCACAGCTCGGCGGGAAGCTCCCCCGCCCCGAGCTGGAAGTGCTCAACGCGTTGAATCGGCTGCACGATCAAGTTCGAGAGCGCGTAGTAAACAACAGGTCCCCTCCCGAACGCGGCGTGCGGATTCGTGCGCGACACCTGCCCGTCCGCGATCCACAACTGGGTGGCGTGGGCCCGCATGGAGGAGATTTTGGAGGAATAGGCGGCGTCGTCAAGTTGCATGCTCCAATCCGCCGTGTCGACGCCGTCGAGCTCTCCCTCCTCCGGCAACCTCCAGCCCTGCGGGGCCTCGGCGGGCATGAGCGCGGCGGTTTCTCGCGCGAGGCGGACAGCGTGGAGAATGCACGGCACAGCGACGCGCTCGGCGGCCGCATGCGTGATCTCGTGTGCGCGGACGTGGTCCGGGTGGCCGTACCCGCCGTCGGCGCCGTAGGTGATCACCACGTGCGGGCGCTCGGCGGCGAAGATTTGTGCAAGCAGCTCGACGGGCGCGTCGCCGGAGTTCACAAACGCGCGCGGGTTGCGGCTCGCCTTAGAACCGGCCATACCGGAGTCGCGGAAACGGCCCGCGCCGCCGAGGTACGCGCCGCGCGCACCGAGTGCCGCCAGCGACGCGTCGAGCTCCCGCGTACGGAACCCACCCAGCTGATCGGCCTCGTCGGCGACGAGGTGCTGGTACGTCTCCCCGATCACCTCGCCCTCCTCCCCGAGCGTGCAGGTGACCACGAGGATGTCGGCGCCGCGGCGCGAAAGCGCGGCAATGGTGCCGCCGGTGGTGATCGCCTCGTCGTCCGGGTGGGCGTGGACTAAAACAACGCGGAAGCCGGTGAGATCGCGCATGCTACTTGTTCAGCTGCTTCGCGCGGGAACGGGCGCGGCCGCGCTCGGTGGCGTCCAGGATGATCTTGCGCACGCGCATCGCCTCGGGCGCGACCTCGACGCACTCGTCGTCGTCGCAGAACTCAATTGCCTCGTCCAGCGACAGGGTGCGCGCCTTCTGCAGCGTAACCGTCGCGTCCGCGGTGGCGGAGCGCATGTTGGTTAGCTTCTTTTCCTTAGTGATGTTGACGTCCATGTCCTCGTCGCGCGAGTTGGCGCCAACAACCATGCCCTCGTAGGTCTCCGCGCCCGGCTCTACGAAGAAGTCGCCGCGGTCAGCCAGCTGCTGCAGCGCGTACGCGGTGACCTGGCCGGAGCGGTCGGCGACCAGGGAGCCGGTCGGGCGGCCCTTGATCTCGCCGGCCCACGGACGGTGCTCGATCGAGTAAGAGTTGGCGATGCCGGCGCCGCGGGTCTCGGTGAGGAAGGTCGTGCGGAAGCCGATCAGGCCTCGCGACGGCACGTCGAACTCCATACGCACCCAATCGCCGGAACCGGCGTTGGACATCGAGGTCATCTGGCCCTTGCGGTTGGCCATCAGCTGGGTCACCGCGCCCTGGTGCTCGGCCGGGACGTCGATGACCATGTGGTCGTACGGCTCGTAGGTCTTGCCGTCGATCTCCTTGGTCACCACCTGCGGCTTACCAACGGTGAGCTCGAAACCTTCGCGGCGCATCGTCTCAATGAGCACAGTGAGCGCCATCTCGCCGCGGCCCTGGACTTCCCACGCGTCGGGGCGGTCGGTCGGCAGCACCTTGATGGAGACATTACCGATCAGCTCCTGCTCGAGGCGGGCCTTGACCACGCGGGCGGTGAGCTTGTCGCCGCCGTTGCGGCCCGCCATCGGGGAGGTGTTCACGCCGATGGTCATGGAAATTGCCGGGTCGTCAACCTTGATGCGCGGCAGCGGCTCAACATGCTCGGGGTCGCACAGCGTGTCGCCGATCATGATGTCCTCGACGCCGGAGATGGCGGCGATGTCGCCGGCGATGACCTCGCCCTGCGCCGGAACGCGGTCAAGGCCCTCGGTGACCAAAAGCTCGGCGATCTTGACGTTCTTGACCTGCTCGTTGCCGTCGGCGTCGTAGTGCACCCACGCCACGGTCTGCCCCTTCTTCACCGAGCCCTTGCGCACGCGGATGAGCGCAATGCGGCCGAGGAAGGACGAGGAGTCGAGGTTGGTCACCTGCGCCTGGAACGGCGCCTCAATGTCGGCGGACGGCTCCGGCAGCACGTCGTAGATAACGTCGAACAGCGGCTGCAGGTCCTCGTTGGCCGGCAGCTCGCCGTTGCCCGGGTTCTCCAAAGCGGCGCGGCCTGCGCGGCCGGAGGTGTAGAGCACCGGCAGCTCCAACAGGTTCTCTGCGGCCTCGGCAGCCTCCGGATCCTCGAGCGACGCGCCGAGCTCCAGCAGCAGGTCTTGGGCCTCCTCGACAACCTCGTCGATGCGCGCGTCCGGGCGATCGGTCTTGTTCACGCAGATGATGACCGGCTTCTTCGCCTCGAGCGCCTTGCCAAGCACGAAGCGGGTCTGCGGCAGCGGGCCCTCGGATGCGTCGATAAGCAGGACAACACCGTCCACCATGGACAGGCCGCGCTCGACCTCGCCGCCGAAGTCGGCGTGGCCCGGGGTATCGATGACGTTGATGATGAGGTCGGAGCCGTCTTTGCCTGCCCCGGCGCGTCGAATAGCAGTGTTTTTAGCGAGAATGGTGATGCCGCGCTCAGACTCAAGCTCGCCGGAGTCCATCACGCGGTCGCCGTGCTCACCGTGGTCGCCGAAGACGCCGGACTGCTCAAGCATGGCGTTAACGAGAGTGGTTTTGCCATGGTCAACGTGGGCGACGATGGCGACGTTACGAAATTCGGGGTGCGACACGAGTAACCGCTGCTCCTTATATATATGCGGTACAGAACGGTTAAACACTACCCCCAACGGGGCCGCTTCGCTCAAAGCGACCGGCGGCGGGGTGCACATTTCCGCTTGACGATGTTACGGATGTGACTAATGTTGCTTAGGTGCGTACCCTGACCCGTGCCCTGGCAGCAGCATGCCTCGCCACTACCCTCGCCGTTGCGCAGGTGACCCCTGCCGAAGCGCGAAGCTCCGCGTCCAGCTTTAATCCGCTTCTCGACGAGCTGGGGCGCCCCACCCCCGAAGTCGTCAGGCAAGTCAACTCCTTCGCTGACAAGCCGTACGTGCCGGAGCGCGTAGGCAACGCGCTGCGCACCGCCGTGAATTTCTACGGCGGCACGGGCGAGCTCGGCGGTCCCCCGCTGCCCGCAGACGCCCCGCCGTTCACGCAGTTTTACTGGCCGACGGTCTCCAGCAACTGCATCGGGCCCGGACTGCACTCCACCGCGTCCGCGATCGCGGTGCCGGGACCGACCACCACCCCCGCACCCGGCGCAGGCCCGGGCCAGGCAACGTTCGTCTTCACCGCGCTGGGTACCCCGGCCGCCGCGCCGCAGCAGAACCTGATGCGCGTGTACTGGCTCAACACGTCGAATTTCCGCACCGGCGTAACACCGCTCGGCAACAACGGGATTAACCCAACAGGACCGGCAACGCTGTCCGCCACCGCAAACACGGGCCCCGGCAACGTGATCGCGGTGGTCGACGGCGGTGTCCGCACCCTTGATAGGGTGTGCAACTTCGCCCCGACCGCAGCTTCGTTCCATGTGAGGTGATGATGAGCACCGTTGACTTGCACCCGGTAAAGCAGGAGACCTTCGACACTGCGTCGAAGACCAACACGGACCCGAAAGGTTTCCTGCGCAACGTGGACACGTTCCGAGTCACGGACTTCGGCCTCTACATGGCCCGCGGTGCGAACCACCCGCGCTTCGGCTACCTGGAGAGCTGGTTGCTGCCGAAGTTGGGGTTGCGTGCCAACATCTTCCACTTCCGCGACGGCGTCGACGTTGAGCAGGAGTTCTACTTCGACGTGGCGGACATCGACGTCGACGGCGACGTGTGGGTGACGCGCGACCTCTACGTCGACCTCGTTTCCAACACCGGCATGCCGATCGACGTGCTGGATATCGACGAGCTCGCCGCCGCCACCTCCGCTGGTTTCATCACGGCCGAGGAGGCCGAGAAGGCGATTGACGTCACCCTCAACGCGGTGGAGGGCATTACCCGCCACAAGGACGACGCGATGGAGTGGTTGCGCGCCCAGGGCATAGACCTGACCTGGGCGGATGAGGTGGAGCTGGCGCCCGTCGGTTAGCAAAAAGCCCCTGCTTAACGACGAAACCCACCCGCAGCCCGGGTGGGTAATTTTCGTGCGCGCGTAACTTAGATCAGCTGGCGGCGGCCAAACACGAACGCCGCGGCGCCCAGCACGGAGGCGAGCAGCAGGCTCAAAAGACCAGCCGGGACCTCGTTTACGCCGGTGGAGGCGCCGATACCGCGCTCGCCGTTAGCGGCGTTGCCGTCGGCGGCATCGCCACCCTTCGCATCCGCGATCTGCGCGGCGATCTCCTCGCCGTGCTCCGCCATCAGCTGGTCGGACTTGGCCTTCTCCTCGGCCGTGGCCTTCTCGTTGACGCGGTTCGGGTCCTCAACCAAGACACCGTCCTTGTTCATGAAGTACTTCACGCCTTGGATCAGTAGCACGAGGCCGGCGATGCCGGCTGCGATACCGAGGAGCGCGCCGGTGTTCTTCTCCGCGTCCTTGACCTCCGGCAGCGAGGTCGCCGGCACAACGCCGTCGATCCACTCGTGCTGGTCGTTGATCGCGCGGCCGCGGTTGTCGATGAGGTGCCACACGTAGACGCCGTTCTCGTCGATGAAGAGACCCTTGTCCTTACCGTCCTCGACCTTGGTGATGGTGGTCTTGGGGCCGAAGTTGTTCATCTCCGCCGGCTCGGTGCCGGTGGTGGAGCCGTCCATGACAGGCACGCCGTTGCCCTCGACCGGGTCCTTGGGCGCGATACCGTCTACCCAGGTTTCACCCTCCTCGCCAGCCAATTCTTCCATCGTGAGGTCCTCGCGGCCGGCGACCGGGTTCTCGGACTCGACGAACTCGGCGCCCTCCTTGCCGAATACGTCGGTGGCATCGAGGTCCTCGCGGTTAGCCGGGTTCTCGTCCTCGTTGAACTCGGCGCTCTCCTCGCCGAAGAGCTCAGGGCCGGTTAGCTCGACGGGATCAGCCGGGTACGGGTTTTCCTGGACAGCGTCGACATTACCCGGCACCGGCACCACCTGCGCCCCTGCCGCGGGGATGACACCGAAGCCCAGTGCTCCGGCAGTAACGAGGGCAATGGTGGTCTTGCTCATGCGCTTCATGAGTTACTCCTTCACGTGCGTGGTTCACCCAACCTCGTGCGGGACCGATTTGGCCCCAGGCTCACAAGGCAGGCATCACACTCGGTCTATCGCTACGCCATCCCGAAGCGTTAACATCTGATTCTTAGGTTTCGCGCAATGGCTACATACATGCAGCTCAGAAACACCGATCGACCGGCATTTCTAAGAAGATGCTGACAATCCACTGTCCGTGACCACGCTGTCGAACTGCCAGCCCACAACAGCATTTCTTATCGACGGGGCGTACATCGGCGGCTGAATACAGCTAATCGTGAGCAACCGCCCCGGTGTCGCGCCGGTCCCCCACACCGCTGCGTCGCCGGAAAGCAGCTCCTTCTGCGGCTCGTGGAGGTCGGTCGCGACGTATTTCAGCCACGCCGCTCCGGATGCCTCGGTGCGCACGTACAAGGCGTCTCCGGTGTGGACGCGGTGGTGGTTGGCGTGGCCGTCGTAAAGCTGGTTGAACACTGCTTCCACCCCGGCTCCTGTGTGCCCGGCGATGACCACGATGTCCGGGCTATCGGTGCCCGGCAGCGAGTAAGGGCGGTCGGGCGCGGTGTACGCGCACGCCAGGTCGAGCGTGGCCGGGTCGATGTTGCCGTCGACCACCCGGCAGTCCGTGTCTTCGAAACCGGCGCGCAGCCCGATGGCGGGGATGGCGATCTCGACGGGGCGCGACGGTTCGATGTAGATGTCGGGAACCGGTGCCTCCGCGGTAGGCGGCGGAGGCGGAGCGCCAACTGGGGCCTGGCCCCCGCCGCCGGGGAAGCCGCGCATCGCCCACAGCGCCGCGACGGCCACCGCGAGCGCGATGAGAAGCGCGAGGAACGTCGCCCACACCGGGTGGCGCCCCGGCGTGCGCCGATGCCGTCCCCCGTACTGTTTTCCCTGTGCCGCGCGGACCACGGCCAACTAAGCGCCCGTACCCAACTCGATGCCGAGACCGGGCACCGAGTTGATCAGGTTCTGGGTATACGGGTCCTGCGGGTTGCCGAAGATGTCGTCCGCGGTTCCCTGCTCCACGGCTACCCCCTGGCGCATGACCACCACATCGTCGGCGGTCTGGCGCACGACGGCGAGGTCGTGGGTGATGAAGAGGTAGGACAGGTCCAACTCATCCTGCAGCTGCGCGAGCAAGGTGATGATCTGGTTCTGCACGAGCACGTCGAGGGCGGAGACCGCCTCGTCGAGCACGACAACCTCGGGGTCGAGCGCCAGCGCACGCGCAATCGCGATGCGCTGGCGCTGGCCGCCGGAGAGCTCGTTCGGGTAGCGGCGCATCGCCGAGCGCGGCATCTGCACCATGTCGAGCAGCTCGGCGACCCGCGCCTGGCGCTCCTTGCGCCCGCCGATGTTGTGCAGCGCCAGCGGTTCCTCGATGCACTTGTACACCGAGTACATCGGGTCCAGGGATCCATATGGGTTTTGGAACACGACCTGCATTTTGCGCCGCATAGCAAACAACTCTTTGCCGGTGAGCTGGGCGGTGTCCTTGCCCTCGAACAGCACGCGGCCGCTGGTGGGCTCAAGCAGGCGCAACACCATGTTCGCAACGGTGGACTTGCCCGAGCCGGACTCCCCCACCAGCGCCAACGTGGTGCCACGGCGCAGAGAAAAGCTGACGTTGTCGACGGCGCGCAGCACCTTCTTGTCGCCCTTCTGCCCGCGCACGTCGAACTCCTTGACCAAGTTCTCCACGCGCACAACCTCGCCGCCGCCGCGGCGCCCGGCGGTAAGTTCGGAGCTTTCCAGCCCCTTCTCCTTCGCGGACTGAATGCGCGCGGACGCGAGCGACGGCGCCGCGGCGACAAGCCGATTGGTGTAGGGGTGCTGCGGGTTGCGCAGGATCTGCAGGCTGGGTCCGCGCTCCACAATGCGGCCGCGGTGCATCACCACCAGGAAATCGGCGCGTTCCGCCGCCAAACCCAAATCGTGGGTGATGAACAGCAGCGACGTCCCGAGCTCCGAGGTGAGCTTTTCCAGGTGGTCGAGGATCTTCTTCTGCACCGTCACGTCAAGCGCAGAGGTGGGCTCGTCCGCGATCAGAAGCTTCGGGCGCGCGGCGAGACCGATGGCGATCAACGCGCGCTGGCGCATGCCGCCGGAGAACTCGTGAGGGTACTGCTTCGCGCGGCGCTGCGCGTCGGGCAGACCCGCTTCCTCGAGCAGCTCCACCACGCGCGCTTCGCGCTCGCTTCCCGGCACGACGTTGTTGGCCTTTAGCGATTCCTCGATCTGCGTGCCAATGCGCCACACCGGGTTTAAGTTGCTCATCGGGTCCTGCGGCACCAGCCCGATCTCAGAGCCGCGGATCTCCTGCCACTGGCGGTCGTCCAGGTTGGTCAGGTCTTTGCCGTTGAAGGTGATGGTGCCGCCGGTAATCTTGCCGCTGCCGGGCAAAAGCCCCAGCATCGACATTGCGGCGGTGGATTTACCGGAGCCGGATTCGCCGACGATGGCGACCGACTGGCCCGGGTAGATAGTCAGGTCGAAGTCGCGCACCGCGTCGACGACCCCGGTGGTCGAATCGAACGTGATCTTTAGGTCGTTGACTTCTAACAGCGGCTGGGTCATCGCTTCCTCGCCTTCGGATCGAGGGCATCGCGCACCACGTCGCCCATCATGATGAAACTCAAAACGGTCAGTGCCAGCGCGATCGCCGGGTAGAACAGCACCATCGGCTGGGTGCGCAGCGACGCTTGCGCGCTCGAGATGTCGCCTCCCCAGGACACGACGGACGTCGGCAAGCCAATGCCCAAGAAGGACAGGGTGGCCTCCGCGACGATGAACGTGCCGAGCGCAACCGTCGCGTAGACGATGATCGGTGCGGCAGCGTTCGGCAGGATGTGGGAGAAGAGGATCTTGCTATTCGACGCCCCGAGCGCCCGAGCAGCCGCCACATACTCCTCATTCTTCACTCCGAGGACCGCGCCGCGCGTGATGCGGGCGATCTGTGTCCAGCCGAACATCGAAAGCGCGATCACCACCATCCAGATGGAGCGGCGGTTCTGGAACATGGACATCACCACGATGGCGGCCAGCACAAGCGGCACCGCGAAGAAGATGTCGGTCAGGCGCGACAGTAGGGTGTCCCAGATACCGCCGTAAAAGCCGGCGATCGCGCCGATAAGGGTGCCGAGCAGCGTGACCACGATCGTGGTCAGCACACCGACGGTGACGGAGGCGCGGGCGCCGTAGATTGTGCGCGCGTAGATGTCGCACCCCTGCCGGTCGAAGCCGAACGGGTGGCCCGGCGCCGGCCCGTCGAGCGAACGCGACAGGATGCACTCGCGCGGGTCGGTCGAGGTAAACAGCTGCGGGAACACAGCCATGGCGACGGCGAGCAGGATCAGGGCGGAGGAGATCCAGAAAAGGGGGCGGCGCCGCAAGTAGCGCCACGCCTCGCCCCACTGGCTGGACGGCGCCCGGTCGTCCGGCACCGCGTCGACGGCACCTAACCCGGTCTCATCGGTCGCGGCGACGAAGTAGTCCTGGCCGGGCAGCACGCGATCGGCCGCCGCGGCGGTGTTGAAATCGTTGTTACGCATAGCGGATCCTCGGGTCTAGTACGGCGTAGAGCAGGTCAACGAGCAGGTTGGCCACGATGTAGACGATGACGAGCACGGTAGTGAACGACACGACCGTGGCGGGCTCGCCCTTGATAATCGCCTGGTAGATCGTGCCGCCGACACCGTTGATGCCGAAGATGCCCTCGGTGACAATCGCGCCGCCCATCAGCGCGCCGAGGTCGGCGCCGAGGAACGTCACGACGGGGATCATCGAGTTGCGCAGCACGTGGCGGCGCATGACCTGGCCGTTGCTCAAGCCCTTGGCGCGCGCGGTGCGCACGTAGTCGGCGCGCAGGTTCTCGCTCACGGACTGGCGCGTCAGCCGCACGACGTAGGCAAACGACAACGCGCCCAACACAACCGCCGGCATCAAAAGCGCCTCGAACGTTTCGTTGCGGCCCACGGTGACGGGGAGCAAGCCCCACTTCACGCCGACGACGTACTGCAGGACGAAACCGATGACGAAGCTGGGCACGGCGATGACGAACAGGGAAACAACCAGCACGGTGGAGTCGAAGATGCCGCCGCGGCGCACGCCGGCGATCACACCGAAGATGACGCCGAAGACCGCCTCGAACACTAGCGCCATCAAAGCGAGTTTGATCGTGACCGGGAACGCCTGCGCCATCACGGAACGAACCGGCTGGCCGGAGAAGGTGGTGCCGAAGTCCAGCGTAAAAATGCCCTTGATGTAGAGCAGGTACTGAACGATAAACGGCTTGTCCAGGTTGTACTCCGCGGTGATGCGCTCGCGGGCGGCGTCGCTTAAGCCGCGGTCGCCGCCGAGTGCCTCTACCGGGTCACCGGGCATGAGGAAGACGAGCGCGTAGAGCAAAAACGTGGCCCCGAAGAAGACGGGGATCATCTGCAGTAAGCGTCGTCCGATGTAGCGCCACATATCTTGCTAGCTACCTTTCAATCGGTGTGAACGTGAGAAACCAAGGGTAAAACCCACACCCGGGCAAGCAAGTTACCGGGATGTGGGTTCTCATTGGTTAGAAACGCCGCGTATCTACTTCTTGGTGATGTTGTGGTAGACCGGCACCTGCTTCCACGAGAACGCCACGTTATCCACGTTCTCCGAGTAGCCGCCGGTGACGTTGGCGTACCACAGCGGGATGGCGGGCAGGTCCTGCAGCAGGATCTCTTGCACGTCGTTGTACTTGGCGTTCGCAGCGTCGACGTCAGCAGCGTTCGCGGCTTCCTTCAGCAGGCGGTCGACCTCCGGGTTGGAGTAGTCGCCGTCGTTGGAACCAGCGCCGGTGCCGTACAGCGGGCCGAGGAAGTTACCCAACGACGGGTAGTCAGCCTGCCAACCGGTGCGGAACGCGCCCTCGATGTTGCGGTTGGTCACGTCGTCGCGCAGGGACTTGAAGTCCGGGTACGCGTTGCCCTCGGCGTCGATGCCGAGCGTGTTCTTGATCGAGTTGGCCACCGCGTCGACCCACGCCTGGTGGCCAGCGTCAGCGTTGTAGGAGATGGTAAAGGTGCCAGACCACGGGCTGATCTTGTCGGCCTCAGCCCACAGGCGCTTCGCCTCGTCGGCGTCGTAGTTGAGCACCTCGGCACCTGGGAGGTTGTCCGAGTGGCCCGGGATCACCGGCGAAGTGAAGTCGGTCGCCGGGGTGCGCGTGCTGTCGAAGATCGTCGCGGTGATCTCGTCGCGGTTGATCGCGCGCGAGATCGCGGCGCGGCGCAGCTTGCCCTCCTCGCCGCCGAAGTGCTCCACGCTCTCCGGGATGGTGAAAGACTGGAAGACGGCTGCCGGCTGGTTCACAGCGCGCTCGCCCAGCTCAGATTCGAAGGTGGTGAACGCGGAGTCCGGAATGGCGTCGGTGACGTCCAGGTTGCCTGCAAGCAGGTCGGCGTACGCCGCGTCGTCTTGGGCGTAGAAGACGAAGTTCACGCCGTCGTTCTGGGGGGTGCGCTCGCCGTCGTACTCCTCGTTCGGCACCACGATGGCGTCCTGGTTGTGGTTCCACTCGGCCAGCTTGTACGGGCCGTTGCCAAGCGGGGACTCGCCGTAGGCGGCGAGATCGTCGAACGCGGACTCGTGCATCGGGTAGAAGGCGGCGTAGCCCAGGCGCGTCGGGAAGTCGGCCTCCGGCTGCGCAAGTTCGATGGTGAAGGTCTGGTCGTCGATGACCTCGAGGCCCTCGAGCGGCTTGCCCTCCTCGTAGCCCTTGATCGGCTCGAAGAAGTAGGCGCCCAGCATCGCGTCCTCGACGACGCGGTTCCAGGTGTTGACGAAGTCGTTGGCGGTGACCGGGGTGCCGTCGGACCAGGTGATGTCGTCGCGCAGCGTGACCTTGTACGTGGTGTCGCCCTCGGCCTCGATGGACTTCGCCATCTCGTTGTGGATCTCGCCGTCCTCGTCGTAGTAGACGAGGCCGGAGTAGAGCAGGTCGACGATGTTGCCGCCGCCGACTTCGTTGGTGTTGCCCGGGATCAGCGGGTTTTGCGGTTCACTGCCCTTAGCGGTGATGTAGTTGCCGCCGCCGGCGCTGTCGCCGCCGCCTGCGGAACTGTCAGAGCTGCAGCTCGCCGCAGCAAATGTCATTGCGCTGGCGGCGAGGACGGCCACCACTTTCTTGACGCTCATTGTGCTTCTCCTTCGTCCGACGACAGGTTTGGAACGCCTGTCACACTGCTGGGGGATTTCTAGATTCAATCACAAAAGCAACTGGGTTTGTACCAAAGGGGTCGTTTTTCGTTCCAATTTCGTTTACCTCCAGTTCATCGGCGCGTTCTCAAAGGGTGCACCAACAGCTGCTAAGTTCGAATCACAATTTCGCTTTTCGGAAAGGTTTCTCATGCCCGGTGGCTTGCTAGCACTGCTTGACGACGTGGCCTTGATCGCCCGCACCGCCGCCGCCTCGGTGGACGACGTCGCAGCTATGACCGCGAAGACCTCGATGAAGGCCGCGGGCGTGGTGATCGACGACGCGGCGGTGACCCCGCAGTACGTCTCCAACGTCACCCCGGCGCGCGAGCTGCCGATGATCTGGAAGATCACCAAGGGAAGCCTGCGTAACAAGTTGCTCATCATCTTGCCCATTGCGCTGCTGCTCAACGCCGTTGCGCCCTGGGCGCTGGTGCCGATCCTGATGATCGGCGGCAGCTACCTGTGTTTCGAGGGCGCAGAGAAGATCTGGCACAAATTCACCACCGATTCCGAAACCCAGCAGGAACAGGCGGTGAACAAGACACCGCAGGATGAGGACTCGCTGGTCAAAAGCGCGATCATGACAGATCTCATCTTGAGCGCGGAGATCATGATCATCTCGCTCGACGAGGTCTCGGACCAGCCCATCTGGATGGAGGCCGCCGTGCTGATCGCCGTCGGCATCTTCATCACGATCGCGGTGTACGGCGCCGTGGCGCTGTTAGTGAAGATCGACGACATCGGCCGCGGCATGATCGAGCGCGGCAACGCGCCGAAGACGGGCCGCGCTCTGGTCAAGGGCATGCCGCACGTGTTGAACTTGATCGGCATTATCGGCACGGTGGCAATGCTGTGGGTCGGCGGCCACCTCATTATCCGCGGCCTGAACGAAGTTTTCGGCTGGCACTGGCCGCACGACATCCTCGAGCGCGGCGCTGAAGCCGTGGGCGGCGGCGCGGCCGGCTGGTTCGTCGACACCGCAGGTTCGCTCGTCGCCGGGCTGATCACCGGCTTCATCATCCTCGGCATCGTCTCGCTTCTCCGCGGCGCCCGTTCCGGGGAGAAGGCAGCCCAGTCGTAATGGCTGCGCGCCTCTACCCGCTGGCGCCGTCGGTATGGGGCGCCGCCCTACAGCTGCCGGTGCGCGACGTGGTGCAGGCAGCGCTGTTTTCTGAGTTCGCCGCCCACCCCGGCACCGCGTTCGTCCCCGTCCACCTGCAAGCGGAGCCGCTGAGCGGCGGGTGGAAAGTCAGGCACGCGAATGGCGCGGCGCTTGGCACGCTGCCGGCGAGGGAGCGCGAGCGCTTCGAGGACCTGCGCCGCGTTGAGGCGTCGCTGCTCATGCCGGTAACGCTTGCCGAGGTGTACCTGAGCCCGGAGACCGGCCGCTTCGAGGTCAACGTGCTGCTGCCGCCGCCGGAGCTGATCGTGCCGCGAAACGACGCCCCACCCACCGCCGTCGTCCTGCAGCCCGGCGACATGCTGGTCGTCGACACCTCGAGGGGCGAGTTCAGCGCCGAAGAACTCGCCGTGCGCTCCCCCGGCCAGTGGCTCGTCGCGCTGCACCCGATCGGCGGCGCGGTGGCCGCCACCTTGGGCGGCAAGGTGCTCGGCGGCGTCGAGTGGGAGGGCGATCCAACAGAGCTCGTTGGCGACGGCCAAAGCGAGGTGTACGCCCGCGCGGTGGTGCTCGACGGGATGGCGGCGCTCGACGTCGCACCAGAACTCCCGGCGGCCCACGTGCCCGCGCTGAAGGTGCCGGATCCGCGCCCCGTCACGCCGTGGGAGCTCACCGACTTCCCCGACGGGACGTGGGCGGTGACCGTGCTCCGCCAATACTCGGTCGACGAGGCCGACACGCTGCGCCCCGCGCACACGTCGCGCTACGTCTCGCTTTCCGGTGAGGACCGGCCAGACGACGTGGCGGCGCCGACGGAGATGTTCCACACCGTGGACCTGCCGGAACCTGAGCGGAAACGCGCTACCCCCATCGCGTCCGTGCAGACCGCGGCGGAAGTAAAGGACGTGGAGGCGGCGGGTGAGTTTTTGACGGAGGTTGAGAAGGTGAGGTTGCGTCGTCAAGCAAGGCTCTCGCGCCGCGGCGGGCGGCACCGCAAGTAGAACTTCCGTACCCTGGGGCCTATGAGCAACGATCATGGACCCAACCCGTACATCGTCAACATCGAAGAGGCCACGCTTTCCAACGAGGCGTTCCGCGACACCCTGTGGACCGGGAAGAACCTCCAGCTGACCGTCATGACCATCCCGGCCGGCGGCGAAATCGGCGCCGAGATCCACGACGGCCACGACCAGTTCCTCCGCCTCGAGGAGGGCGAGCTGCGCGCGAAGATCGGCCCGAGCGAAGACGATCTCGAGATCGACCAGGTCATCGGCGCTGACTGGGCGGCGTTCGTGCCCAGCGGCAAGTTCCACAACTTCGTCAACGAGTCCGACGCCCCGGCGAAGCTGTACTCCATCTACGCCCCTGCCGAGCACGAGCCGGGCACGCGCCACGAGACGAAGGCTGACGCCGACAACGACCCGCACGAGGACGCTGGCCTGTAACCGCTAGCGCAACACCCTTGAGTTGCCGTCAACGCGCCGGGTCACACCGCGCGCGTCGAGCAGCTCAAGCAGGGGGATGGCCACTCGCCTGGTCGTCCCCCATTTTTTGCGCGCGTCAGAGGCGGAAAACGGCTGATCGAGATCGGTGAGCATGGCAGCGGCTTTCGACGGGGCGTCGCCAAGCAGCACGACACCGTCTGCGATCCGCACGATGGCACCGGCGCGCTCCGCCGCGGCCAGCTCTCCTGGCCCCACGCCCCACGCCTCCAAGTCGCGGGCTTCCGGCGCCGCGAACGGGTCGCGCTCTAGGTGCGCTTTCAGCTTTTGCATCCCCGGGCCGAGATCCACCGCGCGTCCGCTGGAAATCACGTCGGTGACGGTCAGCTTCGCCGCCGCGGCGGCGAGCGGCAGCAGCTTGGCGTCAGGGAGCTTCAGCTTGTCGACGCCCTCCTTCAACCCCAACCCCGCCGACAGCGGATTCGCCTCCTCGTGCTCCGCGACAGCTCGCAGCAGCTCGTCCTTCCACTGCATGACCTGGCCCGCGCGGATCCAGTAACCGGCGAACGCGACCGAACCGGCCGGTGGCGCCTCCCCCACCGCGAAACCGAGGCGGGCGAGGTCCGCGGGTGCGACGGCGACGCGGCGGGCGATCTCGCGGTCGATATCGGGCAGCCCCGCGAGCTCCTCGGCGCGCCGGGCGGCGTCGCCGCGGCGGGTAAACGCGGGCGGGTCGACGTCGACGACTTCGGCGCTGGCGAGGATGTGCTGCTCGCCGGAGCCGCGCAGCACCACGCGGTCGCCGATGGTCAGCGGCAGCGGGCGCTCGAATGTGAGGCGGACAAAGTCGTCGCCGAGGGTGCGGACCGCGCACGGGACTGACGCGGTGCCCACGTGGGCTACGGCTTCGCGGGAGATGGTGGAGGTGGTGGTGGGGTTGAAGGTGGCGTCGATAAGCGTGGTGCTCCACCACGCACCTGGGGTGAGAAGCGCGTCGCCGCGGCCGATGCGGGCGGCGTCGATGCCGCGCAAGTTGAGCGCGACCCGGCGGGCGGGTGCGGCGGCGTCGATGGGGGTGTCTTCGGACTGGATGCTGCGGACGGTGACCTCGCGGTCTCCGAGCGCGAGCGTGTCGCCGGGGCGGATCGTGCCGGCGGTGAGCGTACCGGTGACCACGGTGCCGGCGCCTTTGACGGTGAACGAGCGGTCGACCCAGAAGCGCACGCGGGCGCCCGGGTCGGGCTCGGACGCGGCGGTGAGCACGTCGGCGAGGGTGGATTGGAGCTCGGCGATCCCCTCCCCCGTCTTCGCCGAGACCTCGACAACCGGCCAGTCTGCGCAGGTGGTGGCGGAAGTCTTGGCGGCGATCTGCGCGCGGACCTCGGCGCGGCGGGCGGCGTCGGCGTTGTCGGCGCGGCTCATCGCGATCACGCCGGTGGTGATGCCGAACGCGTCGATCGCCGCGAGGTGGTCCGCTGACTGCTCCTTGAATCCCTCGTCGGCGGCGACGACGAAAAGCACCGCGGGTGCCGGGCCCACGCCTGCGAGCATGTTTGCGATAAAGCGCTCGTGGCCGGGGACGTCGACAAACGCCACATCAATGGGGCCGGAGGAGGCGTCGAACGAAGCCCACACGAAACCGAGGTCGATGGTCAGCCCCCGCTTGACCTCCTCCTCCCAGCGGTCCGGCTCCATGCCGGTGAGCCGCTTGACCAGTGTGGACTTGCCATGGTCCACATGCCCCGCGGTGGCGACGACGAAGGTTTTCTGGCTCATCGGCGCACCCGCTCGATTGCGTCGGCGAGCTCCTGGTCGCGCTCTGGCGGCACGCAACGCATGTCGATCAGGAGGTGGCCGTCGTGCACGCGTCCGAGCACCGCGGGTGTGCCGCGGCGCAGCGGGGCGGCGAGCGCCTCGTCCAAACGCACCGCGAAGCCGGGCAGCGGGTGGCCGGGGGCTCCCCCGCCGCCGACACGCCCGTCGTGGGCAACCACGTCGCCGCCGACACGCGCGGCCAGCGCCTCCGCCCTGCGTTTCAGCTCCGCGGGGTCGGCGTGCAGGTAGGCGTACGTGGGGTTGTCGGCTGCGCGCAGCGTTGCCTCGAGCGCCGCGAGGCGCACCTTATCTATCCGCACGGCTCGCGCGAGCGGGTGCGTGCGCATAGCCGCGATCGCGTCTGCACGCCCCAGCACCACGCCCGCCTGCGGCCCGCCAAGCAGCTTGTCGCCGGAGAACAGCACGACGTCGGCGCCGGCTTCGAGCGCGGTGGTGGCGTCCGGCTCGTCCGGAAGCAGCGGGTCGGGGCGCAAGAGGCCGGAGCCGGTGTCGACGATGAGGGTCTGGCCGTGAGCGTCCGCGATCGCGCGCAGCTGCGGCACCGGCACGCTCGCGGTGAAGCCCTCCACGCGGTAGTTCGAGGGGTGGACTTTCAATATCGCGGCGGCGTCGGCGGCGCGCTCGTAATCGACAGCGTGGGTGCGGTTGGTCGCGCCCACTTCCACAAGCTCGACGCGCGCCGACTCGATGAGCTCGGGCAACCGGAACCCGGCGCCGATCTCGATCAGCTCGCCGCGGGAGATGACCACCTTGCCGCCCTCGGCAAACGCGGCAGCGGCGAGCAAGAGCGCGGCCGCGCCGTTGTTCACCACGAGCGCGTCCTCAGCTGCCGGGCACGCCTCGAGCAGCGCGGCGGTAGCCTCTTTACCCCGCTCGCGCGAGCGCACGCCAGCGTGCAAGTCCATTTCCACGTCGACGTACCCGGCGGCGGCGCGCATGGCCTCGACGGCGCCGGAAGACAGCGGTGCGCGACCAATGTTGGTGTGCACCACCACCCCCGTGGCGTTGAGCACAGGGGTCAACGCCGTGGCGCCCGCGGCAAGGGAGGCGAGGAACACGTCTTTGACGTCGTCCGGGGCGATCTCGCCGCGGCGGGCTGCGTCCTGCGCCGCGCGCGCTTTGGCTTTGAGTGTGGGCTGGGAGAGGTTCAACGGGGCGTCGGCAAGCAGCAACAGCTCATCGGTCCGAGGGATGCTGCGGCGCGGGTCCATGAAAGCCTCCTTCAAGCACAAGTGGCGGAGACGGACAGGAATCGAACCTGCCAAGCCGAGATGCTCGACTTCACCAGTTTTGAAGACTGGGGCGCCCACCAGGACACGTACGCCTCCGCCGCGAAACGCTACCATGACGGCCTATGGATACCATTCGTTTGACCCAGTTTGCCGCAGGCGGCGGTTGCGCCTGCAAGATTCCCCCAGGTGAGCTCGAGGATGCTGTGCAAGGCTTGGTTGGCTTCACCGACCCAAACGTGATTGTGGGCTTGGACGACGGCGACGACGCTGCCGCGATCCGCGTGCGCGACGACCTCGCCGTGATCTCCACCGCGGACTTCTTCACCCCCGTCGTCGACGACGCGTACACGTGGGGCAAGATCGCCGCGGTCAACGCGCTCAGCGACGTCTACGCCATGGGCGGCACCCCGATCACCGCGATCAACCTGCTCGGGTGGCCGCGCGACGTGCTGCCGCAGGAGCTCATCCGCGAGGTTTTGCGCGGCGGGCTCGACGCCGCGACCGAGGCCGGCATCTCCGTGACAGGCGGGCACTCTATCTCGGCGCCGGAGCCGATCTACGGCATGGCCGCAACGGGCACCGCGGATCCCGCTCGCCTGATGCGCAACGACGCCGCCGAAGCGGGCCTGCCGATCACCCTGACCAAGCCCATCGGTTCCGGCCTTCTGAACAACCGCCACAAGGCCACCGGCGACTGGTTCGACGGGGCGGTCGAGGTGATGACCACACTCAACCGCGACGCGTCCGAGAAGGCCGTCGCCGCTGGCGCGAAGGCTGCCACCGACGTCACCGGC
Organism: Corynebacterium sp. Marseille-Q4381; assembly: GCF_036881695.1. NCBI lineage: Bacteria > Bacillati > Actinomycetota > Actinomycetes > Mycobacteriales > Corynebacteriaceae > Corynebacterium > Corynebacterium sp. Marseille-Q4381. The sequence goes on from NZ_JBAJNR010000013.1 coordinate 32,013, forward strand.
TTCGGGCTGCTCGGCCACCTGTACAAGATGTGCCGCGCGTCCGGCGTCGACGCGGTGGTGGATTTCAAGAGCATTCCGCTTATCGACGGCGCCCTAGACACCATCAAGGCCGGCTTCATCCCGGGCGGCTCGCGCCGCAACCTGGACTGGGTCCGTCCCAACGTCGACTCCGACCTCAGCGAGGAGGAGCTGCTCATCGCCGCCGACGCGCAGACCTCCGGCGGCCTTTTGGTAATCGGCGAGGTGCCGGGCTACCCCGTGATCGGCGAAACCGTCGCCGGCACGGGGCGCGTTAGCCTGCGGTAGTGATCGAATCCGCCACGTCGCCCGCTGCGCGGCGGGCGGCCAAGCGGTTGCGCTGCGGCTCGACTACGTACTTCGGGTCTTGCGTCGAGCGCTTACCCGCAGCCATGATGCCGAAACGGGTCAGGCAGGAGCCCGCCATCAGCGCGGCACCCGAAAGCGCCGCGATCACGCGGTTTCGCCCGCCGACCAGCGCGCCCACACCGCCGGCAACGACAAGCGCTTCCGCGGCGGAAAGCATGGTGCCCGCCTTGCCCTCCTTCATGGTCTCCGGCAGCGGTTCCGGCAGGTTGCGCTCCACGCGCTTCGACGCCGCGATGTCGCTTACCGCGCCGATCACCGCCAGCGCTCGAGCCGGCCCGTTGTTCTTGGTCGACGTGGTAATCAGCGCCGCACCAGAGGCAGCGGATGCCGCCGAGGAGGCGAACAGCGCGGGCAGGTCGTTGCGCGCCGCCTGCCACGTGGGCACGGAGGTGTCGCCTAAAAGCACCGCGGTGTAGACCGCAAGTGGGGCGCCCATCACGCCGGAGAACACGCCCATCGGGGTCGCCACCGCGTGCAGGGTGTCGCGCACGAACCCCGGTAGCGGGAGGACCTCGCCGGTGAGCTCGTCCACTTCCGCTGCCGCGGCGACTGCTGCGGAAGAGGAGAACGAACCTAAAATCCACGACCCCACCGACATCGGCGAGGACAGCTTGAACACGCGGAACATGTTCAGCAGCCGCTCTGGGCGGCCGAGATCGGCGACTAGGAAGAGCGAACCTACGGCGGAAGCGCCTGCCGCGGTGATGCGGGTGTTGCGCTGCAACTCCCGGTCACCGGTCGCACCTGCGCCAAGACCGAGGATCGCCGAGCCGCCGGCGACGCCGCCGAGGAAGAAATAGCCCGCGATCGGCCACTCCCACGGCGGGAACTTCACAATCGGGCGGCCGTAGTACGAGTCGTCCTTGGAGAAGTCCTCGAACTCGGCGCGCGGCACCATAAGCTCCTCGCCGCGGCGCACCTTGCGAGACGTGCCCTTGGGGCGCTGGCCCTTGGGCCGGCGTGGCTCCTCGGGCGGGCGGAATTGATCAAACTCTGCCACTTTCTAGCTCCTTCCTCCGATCGCGAACGCCGCTGCCGCGGCACCCACCAGGCCCGCTGCCGCGTACGCGGCGCGCTTGGCCATCTGCGGCAGGTTCGCGGTCGGCACTTCTGGGTCCGGCGGCAGGCCGTAGACCTCGGGGGCGTCGAGAAGCAAGAAAATGCTCCCGGTGCCGCCGACGCCGTCTTCGCTGTTGGCGCCGTAGAGGCGCGCTTCCGTCTGGCCCTGGGCATGCAGCTCCGCGACTCGCGCCTTGGCCGTGGCCAGCATCTCGTCGTAGGAGCCGTACTTAATCGAGGTGGTCGGGCACGTCTTCGCGCACGCCGGCCCCTCGCCGATCTCCATGCGGTCGAAGCACATCGTGCACTTTTGCGCCACGCCGACGTTCTTGATCGGCGCGACCTCGCCCGCGGTGAAGTCCTCGCCCACGCGCGGGGAGCGGTCGTTGCGTTTCTGCACGCCGCCGTCGCTGCGGCGCTCAATCACCCCGAACGGGCAGCCCGCCACGCACGTGCCACAGCCGTTGCACACGTCGTCTTGCACCACGACGGTGCCGTGTTCGGTGCGAAACAGCGCACCGGTCGGGCACACGTCCAGGCAGCCGGCGTTGGTGCAGTGTTTGCACACGTCCGACGACATCAGCCAGCGGAAGTCCGGCGTGTCAGCCGGCATGACCTTCTCCGGCTCCGGGGTCGCGTCGCGCACGTCCTGCGGACCCACGCCCGGCATGCCGAGCGAAATCAGCTGCGCACCCTCCTCGCGGGCGCGCTCGATGCGCTCCTGCGACTGCTCCACGAACGCGACGTGGCGCCACGTGTTCGCACCCAGCGAGCCCGTGTTGTCGTAGGACATGCCCGAGAACTCGTACCCGCCGTCCTGGGGGTTGCGGTTCCACTCCTTGCACGCCACCTCGCAGGCTTTGCAGCCGATACAGATCGAGGTGTCGGTGAAGAATGCTTTGCGCTCCGCCCGGTCGTAACCGACGTGGTAGGGCGCTTCGGTGATGCTGTTGGTTTTAGCCATTGGCCTGTGTTCCTAGCCTTCCCTCTCCGCCATGTTTTCCTTGGTGCTGTCCTTCTCCGCGGTGTTTTCGTCGTCGAGCCCAGCCGCGGCGGTGGCGTCGTGGTTGCCCAGCGTCGCACCGGTGTCCTCGGTCAGCCCGGCGCGCTTCTGGTACTCAGCCACAAGCGCGTCGCGCTCGGCCCCGCGCGGGCGGCGGCCCGGGCGGATATCGATCGCGGAAACCTTCGACGCCTGGATGTTCACGTTCGGGTCCAGCATGATGCCCAGCAGGTCGTTCGGCCCGTCGCCCTCTACCTCGGCGTAGTTGCCTTGGCCGTAGTGGAACGGCATGCCCACCTGCTCGTAGTCGTGGCCGCCAACGGTCAACGACTGGATGCGGTCCGTCACCAGCACGCGAGACTCGATGGCGCCGCGCGGCGAGATGATTGTCGCCCAGCCGCCGTGTTCCAACCCGACCTTCTCGGCCAGCTCCGGCGAGACCTCGCAGAACAGCTCCGGCTGCAGCTCCGCGAGGAACGGCAGCGTACGCGTCATAGCGCCGGAGGTGTACATCTCCGTCAACCGGTACGTGTTCAGCATGTACGGGTAGACAACACCCGCACCCTTCTCGCCGTAGTTAGGCGCCGAGAGGTTGTTCGGGCCGCGCATGACAATGCGCGACGGCGACTGCTGCTGCTTGTACAGGAAGTTCGGGAACGGCGACTCCTGCGGCTCGTAGTGCGTCGGCATCGGGCCGTCGACCATGCCGCGCGGCGCGAAGAGCCAACCTTTGCCGTCCGGCTGCATGATGAACGGGTCGTCGCCGGCGAGCGCCGCAGGCCCCACCGCGTCGCGGTCGGGCTTGAAGCCCGGCGCCTTGTCCACCGGGAAGTCCACCACGTCGTTGGACTCCCACTTCTCGGTGTCCTCGTTCCACCACACGAGCTTCTTGCGCTCCGACCAGGGCTTGCCGTCCGGGTCCGCGGACGCGCGGTTGTAGAGCACGCGGCGGTTCATCGGCCACGCCCAACCCCAGTCGAGCGCCATCTCGTCTTGTTCCTGACCAGGGCGCTTGTTGGCGGCGCGGTTGACGTCGCCCGCGAACACGCCGGAGTAAATCCAGCAGCCACAGGCGGTCGAGCCGTCGGCCTTCAGGTCGGCGAACTTGTCCACCAGCTCGCCCTTGCGCGGGCCGTCGAGGTAGTAGCCGTTGATCTCGCGCAACACGGACTCCGGGTCGATCTCGCCGTGCTCGTCCACCTCGTAGTCCCAGGTGATCTTCTGCAGCGGCAGGTCGCGCGGGTCGGTCGAGTCCTTGACTCGGTCCTTAATCCGCAGGCCGAGCTCGTAGAAGAACTGCAGATCGCTGTCCGCATCGCCCGGGGCTTCCTTCGCCTTAAAGCGCCACTGCAGCATGCGCTGGGTCTGGGTGAAGGTGCCTGCCTTCTCCACGTGGTTCGCGGCCGGGAGCAGGAAGACCTCGGTGTCGATCTCCTCGGTGACCAAGTCACCGGAGGCAATCTCGGGCGAGTCCTTCCAGAAGGTCGCGGTCTCGATCTCCTGGAAATCGCGGACAACGAGCCACTTCAGCTTCGCCAGCGCCATGCGCTGCATGCGGCCGTTGGACTGCGCCACAGCCGGGTTCTGCCCGAAGACGAAGTAGCCGTCGACCAAGCCCTGGTTCATCAGCTGCAGCGTGTGGTACGTCGAGTGCGCTCCCGTCAGCCGCGGCATAAGATCCATGCCCCAGTTGTTGTCCTCGGTGGCCGCGTCGCCCCAGTAGCTCTTCATCAGGCTGACGGCGTAGGTGTCGCCCTTCTGCCAGAAACCCTTCTGGTCGCGCTTGGACACCGTGTCCAAGTACTGGTCCCACGTCTGCACCTCCGCCTGCGGCATGGGCAGGTAGCCAGGCAGCAAGTGGAACAGGGTCGGCACGTCGGTCGAACCCTGGATGGATGCGTGGCCACGCAGCGCCATGATGCCGGAGCCGGGTCGGCCGACGTTGCCCATGAGCAGCTGCAGAATCGCGCAGGTGCGGATGAACTGCGCACCCATGGTGTGCTGCGTCCAACCCAGCGCGTACGCGAAGCAGGTGGTCTTCTCGCGGCCGGAGTTCTCCGCAATGGAGTTCGCCAAGTAGTAGAAGTCGTCCTGCGAAATGCCGCAGACCTTCTCCACCATCTCCGGCGTGTAGCGCGAGTAGTGGCGCTTCAAAATCTGGAACACGCAGCGCGGGTCCTGAAGCGTCTCATCCTTCTCCACGTCCCAAGACACTTCCGCGTCCCAGACCTTCTCCGGCTGCCACGAGGCGTTGTCGTACTTGCCGGTCTCCGGGTCATAGCCCGAAAACAGGCCCTCCAAGTCCTCCGTGTCGCGGAAGTCTTCGCTGATGATCGTCGACGCGTTAGTGAACGCCTTGACGTACTCCTCGAAGTACAGCTCGTTTTGCAGCACGTAGTTGATCACAGCACCGAGCAGCGCGATGTCGGAACCGCCGCGGATCGGGATGTGCTTGTGCGCGATTGCCGACGTCCTCGTGAACCTCGGGTCCACGTGAATAATCCGGGCACCGCGGTTCTTGGCTTCAACTACCCACTGGAACCCAACGGGGTGCGCTTCCGCCATGTTTGACCCTTGGATGACGATGCAGTCCGCATTCGCCATGTCCTGCAGCGGCTGGGTCGCGCCGCCGCGTCCAAACGAGGATCCCAAACTGGGAACCGTGGAGGAGTGTCATATACGCGCCTGATTTTCGATCTGTACCGCGCCCGAGGCGGTCCAGAGCTTCTTAATCAGGTAGTTCTCCTCGTTATCCATGGCGGCGCCGCCGAGGCCGGCGATACCCATGGTGCGACGGATGGGGTTGCCCTTCTCGTCGTAGTCCTGCCACCCGTTCTTGCGCGCTTCCATGAAGCGGTCGGTAATCATCTCGAGCGCGGTGTCGCGGTCGAGCTTCACCCACTCCGTGGCGCGCGGCGCGCGGTAGAGGATTTCGGTGAGACGGTTCGGCGCGTTCACAAGCTGCTCGGAGGCTGCGCCCTTCGGGCACAGGCGCCCGCGCGAGTGTGGCGAGTCCGGGTCACCCTCAATCTGGATGACCTTCTCGTCCTTGACGTACACCTTCTGGCCGCAGCCCACAGCGCAGTACGGGCAGACGCTCTTGACCACGCGGTCCGCGTCAGCAGTGCGCCCCTCCATCGCCTGTGTCTGAGCAGATTCGGTGTTCTCGCCACGCGCGAACACGTCTCCCCCGCGCAGCTGGCGCACGACTGGCCAGTTCAACGGACTAATTCGAGACATAGACCACACACTACCCCGCCGGTGACCAAAACACGGCACCAAGCACGTGCCCCCGCACGCCCCGCGTAAAGAATACGGGCGTGCGCCCCGGCTGTTTGCTAAGGTGAAAACGCTTAAAAGGACCCTCATTATTTCCTGCGAGGAAGTTACATCTCATGGCTCGCCGCCCCTTTTCCCGCGCCCTCATCGGCGCTGCAACCGTGTCTGCGTTAACCCTTGCGAGTGTGGCTGCACCGCCCGTGGGTGCCCAGGAAACCGAAAAGCCGGAGGTAACCTTCGACACCGCCGACCCGCAGGATGAGGCGGAAGCGATCGCGGAGGCCGCTACCGAGGAGGGTGCTCCGCTCAGCTACTTCGACAAGCGCACTGAACGTATCGCCCCCGCGATGGGTGCCCGCGCCCCGCGCAACGTCAGCCGGGATGTTTCGGTGCAGGTGATGGGCGACATCCTCGGCCGCTACTCGCAGCACGTCGGCTTCCGCTCCGGCGATCTGGGCATGATGGCCCCGATCAACGCCGACGGTGAGTTCGCCATGATCTTCGGCGACTCGTTCCGCGGCGACGGCGTGGGCAAGGGTGAGTGGATGAGCCCGGTCGGTGTCGTGGCGAAGCGCGACGCGAACGGCTACGTGGACATCCAGCGCCCGCTCAACCGCGGCGAGCGCGTTGAGCAGACCATCCCGTACTTGCGCGACGGCAACCTCACACTCATCCCGTCGGACATCATCAACATCGACGGCACGCTCTACCTGCAGGCGATGTGGACGCGCGGCCTGCACAACGTCCAGTACTCGCAGTTCTGGAAGTCGACCGACCAGGGAAAGACGTGGCAGCGCGCCGGTCACTACTACACGGGCATGAAGCACAAAACCAGCCGCAAGGGCCTCGACGAGATGCTGTCGTGGGAAATGGGCCCAGACGGCTACGTCTACATCGTCACCACGACGTTCGAACGAGACCACGCGGCACCGCTCTACCTCTTCCGCGCCGCCCCGGAAAACATCACCAACCGCAACGCGTGGGAAATGGTAAACCTCAACGACGGCACCTGGGTTGCCAGCGACGAGCCCGGCACCTCGATCTTGGAGAAGGACCGCTCGGGCCGGCCGGTACAGATCGGCGAAATGAACCTCCGCTACGTCGACGGCTACTGGGTGCTCGTCGCCTTTAACGAGGCAACCTTAAGCGTCGAGGTGCGCATTTCGGAAGAGATCGCGACCGACTGGAACCAAATCCCGGCGGTGACGATTGCGAAGAACGGCCCGTGGGGCAACGAGCAGACCCCGAACAACTGGTCGCAGCCGTACGGTGGTTACATCGTCCCAGGTTCGAGCATCAACGACATGGACATTGTGGTTTCGCAGTGGAACACGTCCACCAACAACCGTTACATGTCGACCCAGTTCAGCGTCCGCGGCCTGGAGACAGCCTTCGGGCTCGAGGGTTTTGATCGCGTCGCACCGCGCCAGTCCTTCGGCGAGAAGACGGTCCGCCCCGCACTGCCGGAGCCCGCGATCACGGCTCCGGCATCCTCCGCGGCCGCGCGCACCGCTGTGATCGTCCTCGGCGTGATCGCCACGCTCGGCACCCTCGCGGCTATTTCGTGGCCAGTACTGCGTCCGCTGTTGCCGCCGCAGGTACAGCACCTTCTGCCGTTCTAGTACCGGCTGTAATCGCGTAGCATCACTGCGGTGACCCGCACCGAAACGCCGCAGAAGCAGCAGTCGCCCTGGCCCGCGTTGTGGTCGATGATGCTGGGATTTTTCATGATCCTGGTCGACTCGACCATCGTCTCCGTGGCCATCCCCGCCATCACCGCGGGCCTTGGCGCCTCCTACAGCGAGGTCATCTGGGTCAATAGCGCCTACCTCTTGGCGTACGCCGTGCCGCTGCTCATCACCGGCCGCCTCGGCGACCGGTTCGGACCCAAAACCGTCTACCTCATCGGGTTGACCCTCTTCACGCTCGCCTCGTTGGCGTGCGGGTTGGCGTCCTCCGCCTCAGCGCTGATCGCGGCGCGCGCTGTGCAGGGCCTCGGCGGCGCACTGGTCACCCCGCAAACGATGTCGGTCATGCTGCGTACCTTCTCCCCTCAGCAACGCGGCAGCGCCATGGGAGTGTGGGGTGCCACCGCCGGCCTTGCCACGGTGACAGGTCCGCTGCTGGGCGGTGTGCTTGTCGACGCCCTCGGGTGGCCCTGGATCTTCTTCCTCAACGTCCCCGTCGGCGTCGTCGGTTTCCTGCTCGCTTACCGCAACGTGCCGCGGCTCGAACAAACCAACCGCCGCTTCGACTGGCCCGGGGTGCTGCTGAGCGCGGTCGGCATGTTCTGCCTGGTTTACGGCATCCAGGAGGCGCAGCGCTTCGACTGGGACTGGCGCGTCTGGGCGTTGCTTTCAGCAGGCTTGACGACGATGCTCCTCTTCATCGCCTGGCAATCACGCCGCGGCGACAACGCGCTCGTGCCGCTCGAGCTGTTCCGCAGCAAGAACTTCGCGCTCGCGGGGCTGACCATCGCCACCGTCGGTTTCGCGGTCTCCACCTTTGCGATTCCCTGGATGATCTACGTCCAGTCGGTGCAGGCGTATTCCCCCACCCGCGCAGCACTGCTCGTACTGCCCTCCGGGTTGGTTTCCCTCTTCCTCTCGCCCTACGTGGGCAAACTCACCAACACCCACGACCCGAAACCCTTCGCGATCGCGGGACTCACCCTTGCCGCCGCCTCGATCGGATGGACGGCCCTGCTCGCGGACCCGGCCGTCGACCCCCGCTGGATGTACCTCTCGTCCGTGCTCTACGGCGTCGCCAACTCCCTGATCTGGGGGCCGCTATCTATGGTCGCCACCCGAAATCTGGAGCGCCGACTCGCCGGCTCCGGGTCGTCGGTCTACAACACCATGCGCCAGATGGGCGCGGTCCTCGGTTCCGCGGCGATCGCCGCCGCCATGTCGTCGCAGTTGCAGAAGCAGCTCGGCGCTCAGGCTGGCGACAACCCCGCGGCGGCCGGCGCCGGGTTCAACGGCCCGCTGCCCGAGGCGCTCCACGAGCCCTTCGCCCAAGCCATGAGCAACGCCATCTGGGTGCCGTGCGCGGTGATTCTCGCAGGCGCAGCCCTGGCGTGCTTCTTCAACCGCACCGAATCCTGGAACTCGTGAGAAAACCGCGCGCGCCCAAACGCGTTATCGCCGGCACGTACCCGATCAACACCGGGACCGCGGCCATCCTGCCGGATCCGCTTCGCGACGGTGCGTTCACCCTCGAAGTCAACCGTGTCCCCTCTTCCTACGTCGTGCTGGATGCGCCCGAGGTGCTCCACTTCGACTACATGAGGTGGGTAGCGGGGTTCGTCGCTAAGCAAGCGCAACCTTTCACCGCCGTCCACCTTGGGGCAGCTGGGTGCGCACTGCCGTCCTACTTCGCTCACCGGTGGGACAGCTCGAACACCGCCGTCGAGATCGACGCAGGCCTAGCCAAGCTCGTGCGCTGGGCGTTTGACCCGCCTGTCGCGATCCGCGTCGCCGAGGCGCGCGCTTTCACCCACGCGATCCCCGCAGGCTCCGTCGACGTCATTGTGCGCGACGTGTTCGCCGGGCCCGCCGTCCCGCGACCTTTGACCACGGTCGAGTTCTTCCGCGCCGTCCGCGCAGCACTTGCCCCGGGCGGGGTGTACGCGGCGAACGTCGGCGACCGCGCCGGGCTGGCGCAAACGAGGCAGGAGCTCGCCGGCCTGAGCGAGGTGTTTTCCCACCTCGCAGTCGCCGGCCCCTCGGCGATGCTGGACGGGCGCGAGTACGGCAACCTGGTGATCGCGGCGTCTGATCGCCCGCTGTCGTTCGACGGCGAGGTGCCGTGCCGCGACGCGTCTTACCTTCTCGACGGCAGCGCGCGGCCCCGCCGGGACCACGACCACGGCTAGAACTCGAATTCGGTGCTAAGGCTCGGCTGGTAAAACGCAGCGCGCTCCACGTTGAGGTCGTTGAAGTGGGGGGAGGTGGCGCCAGCAAGCGCAGCAATATAGTCCGGGACCATGGCTTTCGGGATGCGCAACCCCATCGTCAGGTGAGGCACCCAGCGGTCTCCGCGGCCGTCCGGGTTCATCGAGCTCAACCTCCGCGCAGCTTGCTCCAGCTCCTCCGGTCCCTCCATCAGCCAGGCAATGGACTGCTTCGACTTCGTGCCGAAGACGACGACGCCGACGCGTCGGAACACGGCGGGCAGCAGCGGAGGCAGGACCACAGCCGCCTCCCCCACCACGCGCGAAGGCATTTTCGGCGCGAACGTAACGGAAATGTGCGGGCGCTGCTTCTGCGGCGGGAACCCTTGTTCCTCTAGAACCCGGTAAATCCCCCGAACCTCCTCCTCGTGGCTCGCCGAGAGCCGGAGGAGGATGTTTTCGGGGGATCGCTGCGACACCTAGAAACGAATACCAAACTGTGCGGCGAGCTGCACGATGGTGTCGATGTTGAACGCCAGAACGCCGAGCAGCGCGAACAGCGCCGCCAGCACCAGAGCGACGATCGAGCCGACCGAGCTACCCGCGGAACCCTGCGCCGGTGCGGGCTCGTTGGTGTTCGAGCGGACGGTGGAGGTCACGGTCGCGGTCGCGGTCTCGGTCTGCGTCTGGGTCACGGTCTGAGCCGGAGCGGCACCCTCGGTCACGGTCTGGGTGACGGTGACCGGAACTTCGCCCTTGGTCTCCGTGACCGTCTCAGTGACCTGGGTGGTCTCAGTCTCGGTCACGGTCACCGGAGCGGCCTGCTGGGTCACGGTCGAGGAGGCGGTAATGGTGGCCTGTGCGGTTTCAGTGACCTGCTGCGTCTCGGTCACCTTGGCGGTCTCGGTGACGGTCGACGGCTGCGCGGTTTCGGTCTGCGTCACCGTCGTCGGTTCGAGAGTGGTGGTAGTCGTCTCGGTCACTGTCGTGGGCTCGAGCGTCGTCGTGGCGGTGGTGGTCGCGACCACCGTCTCCGTGGTGGTCACCGTCGGCGTTGGCTCTTCGGAAGGCTGCGGGGTTTCCGTCGGCGTGTTTGTGCGGTGGTTCAGGGTCACCTCGTCAACGATCGAGTTGTCGTAGACGTTGTGGGTGCGCACCGTGAGTGCGTGCGGGGCGACCTCGATAACGGAGTAGTCCGGAGTGCGGTCCTGGTTCCACCACGCGATCGTCGGCTGGCCGAGGTCGCGCTCGCGGGCTTCCTCGATGGTCATGTCGCGGTGCTTCTTGCCGTTGCGGTCGGTGAAGTCGTAGAACTTGCCGCCGCCGGCGGTGGACAACGTCATGTACAACACGTCGCCCTCGGCCGGGTTCAGCACGTCGCCAGGTGCCGCAAGCTCGTCCGGGATTGTCGCCTCGGTGCCGTTAACCAAGTGCGAGCGGTTGTGCATGTGGTCGTGGCCGGAGAGCACGAGATCCACGCCCACCTCGGAGAAGACCGGGCCGAGGGTGTTGCGCATCGCCACGATCTCGCTGTTGTCGTAGCGGCCGCCGTGGGAGTACGGCGCGAAGTGGGTTGCGGCGATGATCCAGTCCTTGCCCTCGCCGTGCTCCTCGACTGCCTTGCGCACGAACGCGGCCTGGGTGTCAAGCCCCTTCTGGTCTTTGAGGTTGGAGTTCAAACCGATGACGAGGACGTTGTTGAACTCGAAATAGTAGTTGTGGTCGCCGTCGTCGTTCGGCAGGTTGAAGTGCTCGGCGAAGTGGGACTCACCAGCCGAGCTCGGGTAGGTCTCATGGTTGCCCTTGACCACGCCGGTGCGGTACGCGCGGATCTGCTCCGGCGAGAAGAACTCGTCGTACTGGTCCTCGGTGTTCAGCCAGCCGTTGACCTGGTCGCCCATCAGCATCAGGAACGAGGCGTCGCTGTAGTGGATGGTGGACGCGTTTGCTGCGTCCCGCCACTGTATGCCCTGCTGCGCGATCTCGTTGGCGACACCAATCTGCGCGTCAGCGAACGCGAGGAAGCGCCAATCGCCCTCGGCGGCGTCGGTGACGAAACGGTGCACGCCGGACCAGCCGCCCTCGTCAGAGCCCACCTGGTACAGGTACGAGGTGGACGGCTCGAGACCGGTCACGACCGCGGTCAGCGAACGGTAGCCAATGGCGCCCTTGTCCCTGTCGTTGGCCTTCACCACGGTTACCTGATCAGGCTCGATCTCCTTGGCGATGCGGACATACTCGGCGCCCCTGAAGTTCGAACGCCACGTCATGTTCGCCTGGGAGGCGTCGGCGCCGATGCCTGTAATGGCGCGGAAGGTCGGGTTGAAGGTGTCCGCGGACGCGGGAGCCGGGACGGCGGCAAACGTCAGGGCTGCGACGACGGCAACCGACGTCGCGCGGGTGGAAAAGCGGCGAGGGACGATAGCGATGGACACGGGGAATCCTCCGGGAATCGAGCCAGGTAAGACTTTGGCAGCAGTAATGACCACGTCATCCCACCACAACAAGGTAACGCCAAGGTTGCTAACAGTTGCCGGGAAGGTTACGTTTCCCCGCCCGCGCTAGGATGGTGCACATGAAAAACGATCCCGCAAAGCCCGGCTACACCACTGACGGTTCGGCCAACAAGCCCGTCGACCACGACGACGACCAGTTCGCGCAGGACTCCGGCTCCGCGCTCGGTTACGGCGAGGAAGCCAGCGACGATGTTGAAGAAGCGCAGATCGTCTACGACGAGTCCGTCGAGGACGAGGGCGACCACCCGACGCTTAAGGACTAAACCTCCCAGCGCGTTAGATTTCCCAGCGCACCTCGGCGGGCGACTTGTCGTCGCGCCACCCCCGCCAGCTTGCTTGGCGGACTTTTCCGCCAGCAGTTTTACTGGCTAACCGCACCTCGGCGACGCGCTTCGGCGTCACCCAGAACACCCCGTCGCGGTCCTCTTTCGGGACCTCCACCGGCGGGGTTTTGCGTTGCATGCGCCGAAGTTCGCGCTCTATCGCCGAGAACTCCTTGCCGCTGAAGCCGGTGCCGACGCGCCCGGCGTAGCGCAGCTCGCCTTCCTCATCCGGCACGGCCACGAGCAAGCTTTTACCTTCGCGCACACCAATGACCACGACTTCTTGGTGCAGGTCGCGCTTCACTTTGAGCCACGCGCTTGAACGGCCAGGCTCGTAGTACGAGCTGGTGCGCTTGGCCACCACGCCTTCCAGACCCATCTCGCCTGCAACCTTCCAGGCGGAGGCGAAGCTGCCGCGAAACACTGGTGGCACGGCGACGGTGGTGTTGTTGCCGGTGGCGTCGGCAAGCTTCTCCAGCTCAGCGCGGCGCACTTTCCACGGCACGGCGGTGAGGTCGCGCTCGCCGATGCGCAGCAGGTCAAACGCCATGTAGCGGAGGTTCGCCTCCGTCTCCCCGTTGCGGTCGGCGTTGTGCAGCAGCGAGAAATCGGGCACGCCGTCTGAATTGAGGGCGATGAGTTCGCCGTCGAAGGTGGCGTCGTCAAGCATGAGCTCTATCTGGGGAAACAAGTGCGTGTATTCCTTGCCGCCTCGGCTGATTAACCGGACGCCGCTGGGGGTGGCGTCGGCGAGGATGCGGTAGCCGTCCCATTTCATCTCGAAGGCGTACTCGACCCCGTCTTTCATCGCGAGTTTGATGTCGGCTTCGGTGGCGGCGGTGGCGAGCATCGGGGTGGGCAGGTCGGCGGGTTCGGCGG
>NZ_JBAJNR010000014.1:0-44965 GCF_036881695.1 Corynebacterium sp. Marseille-Q4381
GGGCTCTCAGCCTTACCGCCGCCGCCAACCCCGACCCCCCCCCCCCCCCCCCCGCACCCCCCACCGCCAGCACCTTGCCCCCTGCGGCGGCCGGGACCGTTGCGCGCTGTGTCAACATGCCAAGCGCGCGCAACAGATCCGGCGCCTGCGCGGGCAGGGCGAACGCGCGCGGGTTAGCGGGATCGGGCTGGTCGGTGACGACAAAGACGTTGTCGCTCGGGTGGGAGGGGTCGGTGTGGGGGTTGAAGGGGGCGTCGACAAGCAGCGCAAACGCTTTGTGCCTGCTGCGCTCGAGCGCTGCGGCGTCGCGGACCTCGACGACTGGGCGGCCGGTGGCGGCAGCGATGTGGAGGGCCTCTGGGTGCACGAGCGGGTGCTCGACGGCGACGACTACGGGACGGATTGCGGCGGTGGATTGCATGGCGCTAGCGTGCCCAGCAAAAACTAGCCGGTCAACGGCCGGTAGCCCGATTGTGGATAACTATTTTCTGCTGGCCCCGAAATGCCACCTGCCTGTGGATAACCGCTTGCGCGTGCAGGTCGTTTTTACTAACGCCGCCCCCTTCTAGGGCGCGGTACAAAAGGTCACCAGCAAAGTGTTGCTTGCAGATGGTCATCAACCGGGTAAACGCAACGAGACGATTTTCCTCGACGGCGGTTAGTGACCATTTGGTGGTTACCATTTGGAGGTCACCCGCGTCGCCCGGACGGCTACAATGACAGGGTATGGTTGCTCACGCTCAAGCACACGCCGCGGCGTTTTTTGACCTTGACAAGACGATTATCGCCACGTCGTCGGCGTTCGCCTTTGGCAAGGAGTTCCTCCACAACGGCATGATTAGCCGCAGCGAGGCGTGGGACATGTACTGGTCGAAGGTCTCCTACATGCTGGTCGGCCAGTCAAGCGACAAGATGGACAGCACCCGCGACTCGCTCGCGGAGATGGTCGCGGGCTGGGACGTCGACGACGTCGCCCGCATCACCGAGGCGACGATGCGCACCGTGGTCACCCCGGCTATTTACGCGGAGGCCCGCGAGCTGATCGACGAACATAAACGCGCAGGCCACGACGTGATCATCATCTCCGCTTCGGCAAAGATTTTGGTCGAGCCGATCGCGCGCGAACTCGGCGTGGACACCGTCGTTGCCACCGAGATGAGCATCGAAGACGGCAAGCTCACCGGCGAAATCACCAGCTACCTCAAGGGCGAGGCGAAGGCGGATGCCGTGCGCGCCTTCGCTGCGGACAACAGCTACGTTCTCCAGGAGAGCTTCGCCTACTCCGACTCGGCGACGGACATCCCCATGCTTTCGCTGGTGGGCCACCCCACCGCGGTAAACCCCGACCGGGCTTTGAAGAAGCACGCGCTGTCTCACGGATGGCCGATCCTGTCGTTTAAGAACCCCGAGCCGCTGATGCAAATGCCGAACGCGAAGGAGGTCACCATCGGCGCGGGCGTGGTGGCCGGTGTCGCGGCGCTCATCTTGGGCGCAACGCTGATCACCCGCTCACTGCACAAGGAGGTCAAAGGCCCGGATGCCACTGCGCAAGACGCGCAGTGAGCAGGCGCTGCGAATCGGTGTCAGCGGCGTGGTTGCCTTCCACCGTGCCACCCAACATCAACTGCCAACCGTTGCCCACCGCCTCTGCGTCCGGGAAGAAGACGTGGCCCGCGCCGGGATAGACGTGCGCCTCAACCCGTGGGTTCTGCTCCGCCAGCGCACGCGCCGCAACGTCAGAGGGCCACATTTGGTCGTCCTCGCCAGCGAACGCTAGGACGTTGCCGCCGAAGCTTGAGACGTCGATGCGCGCGTCGTCGCCCGCGGCGGCCGCCAACTGTTCGTAGACGCTCCGGTAGCTAGTTGGATAAGCGGTCATGCCTTCCCACATCATCTTCAGCCCCGTGCGCGCAGGCAGCGTGCGAAATGACGCGTACGGCAGCTCCTCGCCACGGTCGGTGAAAGATCCCCCGTTCATCCCGCCCGATGGATCCAGCCCGTTGTAGGTGTAGTGCGCCGGCGCGAAGGCCACCACGTTGTCCACCGGGTAGCCGTGCTCGGCGAGCAGCAGCGCGAACTCCGCGCCCTTCGACGACCCGATGACGGTCACCGGCCGCGGGTCGGCGATATGTGCGTCAATGTAGCTTTCCACCTCATCAAACTGCTCGAGGGGCACGCCCGCCAGCGCCGGCCGCTGGTTGTCTTGGCCGAAGAAATACAGGCTCAACACCTCATAACCGGCATCCGCGAGCTCAACCGCCCTGCCCAGCGCCGCCGACCCCTCCGACCCGCCGTAGGTCACCACCACACCTGCGTATTTGCGGTGGTCAGGCACTACATGGAACCCGTTGAGGTAGTCCCCCGCAATGGGGCTCACGCTTGACGACGCCCCCTTGATCTCCCCCTCCGCCCCCACCAAGTCAGTCGACTCCATCACCGGGAATCGGTTCGTATTCACGGCGCGAACGACTCCCACCACCACAGCGAACGCCAAGGCCACCATCAGAAGCCCCAACACTGCCTTACCTAGCCCGCGCAGAAGGTTCATACGCGTCATTAAACCAAAAAAATCTCACGTCACCGGGGCATGTATTGGGCACGGCAGCGAAATAGTGATTAGTCTTAGCTTGGATAACGCTTGAAAACGGCACTGTCGCTTAAGGAAGGTTAGAACAGTGAGCAAAGAAGGTCTCTACACTAGCGGCTCCACGGCCGTGTCCGCGAAGGTGGATTCGATCCCGCTGACCGACACCGGGGTGACCCAGCCGGGCAAGGACTCCATCGGCACCCTCATCTCCAACGCGTCTGAGCAGGTCTCCACCCTGGTCCGCGGCGAGATCGAGCTGGCCAAGGCTGAGATCGTCGGCGAGGTGAAGAAGGGTGCCCTCGGCGGCGGCCTGTTCGCCGCTGCCGGTGTCATCGCGCTTTACTCCACGTTCTTCCTCTTCTTCGCGCTCGCTGAGATGCTTGCTTCTTGGATGCACCGCGGCTGGGCTTTCCTGATCGTCTTCCTGATCATGCTGCTGCTCTCCGGTCTGCTGGCGTTCCTGGGCTTCCGCAAGCTGCGTCGCATCAAGGCTCCGGAGCGCACCATGGAGAGCGTCTCCGAGCTACGCAACCTGGTCCCGGGCCAGGCGCAGGAGAACCTGCGCAAGGACGAGTCCGGCCTTTACACCACCGCCCCGGTGGCAGCGCCGAACCCGGCTCCGACCCGCACCACCGCGCACGCTCACACCGAGCCGCGCCGCACCGCGCCGGTGAAGACCGTCAAGACGGTCACCACCGAAACCACCACCCGCGACGGTTCGACCGGCGGCTCCACCGCAGTGACCCGGAAGTAGGTCACCTCCCCCGCAGCATTACTCGCCCGCAGTCCTCACTAAGGACCGCGGGCGTTGCTCATTCCCAACACCCGCACAGGAGGTGACCAAAGACCGTGGCAGCCGCGCACTCCCCAAGTGTGGTGGAGCTTTCCGGAGACTTCACCCACCGCATGCTCCACACCCGCGGTGTCCGCCTGCACGCGGCCACGGCCGGGAACCACAACGACCCGCTTGTTGTGCTGATCCACGGCGCCTTCGGCGGCTGGTTCGACTTCAAGGACGTCGTTGCCCCGCTCGCCCGGCGCGGCTTCCACGTCGCGGCGTTGGATGTTCGCGGCTACGGCATGTCGGACAAGCCGGCTGCCCGCGCTGGGGATCTCCTCCACCTGCTCGCCGGTGACACCGCCGGGGCGATTCGAACGCTGGGGCACGCGGGTGCGACGCTGGTCGGCTCGGATACGGGCGCAGTGATTGCCCGCGCAACGGCTAGCCGCTACCCCACGCTGGCGACCGACGTGATCGTTCTTCCGCAGTCGTCGGGGCGCGCGGCTCGCGCGTCGCGGCTGCCCGCGCGGCTGCCGGCCAAAATCGCCGGCGCAAGTAACCACGCACTCGACGCGATGTGGCGGGCCAACCTGATGGCGGACACCACCGACGCCTTTCACCGCACCGGCCGCTTCAACGAGTTCCTCCAGTTACGCATTGCGGCGCGAGACATCGACAACGCGCTCCCCCACATCGCGGCGACGTCGCGCCTGCGCCCGCGCAAGTTGCCGGCGACGCCGGGGTTCGGCCCCGGCAACTTGCCCCACATCGAGGCGCCGGACGTGTTCGTGGACGCTGTGGCGCGCGCCCTGGCTGCCGGCGCCCGCTAGAGCGCCCCGACGCACACCTGCGTATCCACTGCCGCGGTGAGCCGCTCCACGTCCCCGATGCGGGAGCGGACTTGGTCGGCGGTGAGCGCGTAGCCCGTGTCGGATGAATCCAGGGACGCGCCGAAGATCATGCCCACCACGTCACCTGCGGGGTTCAGCAGCGGGCCGCCGGAGTTGCCCTGGCGGATCTCGCCGCGGATGACGTAGGCCTCGCGGTCGACACGCCCGCGGGCGTAAATGTCCGGGCCCGAGATACTTAGGCGACCGCGGATGCGGGCGGGGGCCGCTTCGAACGGCCCGGAGAGGGGGTAGCCCATGACGAGGGTGTCGTCGTTGAGCATCAAGGGCTCCTGCGCCCAGCGCAGCGGGTCGATGCCCAGCTTGTCGGCGCGCAGCACGGCGATGTCGACGTCCGGGTCGTAGTAGACGACCTCCGCCTTCTTCATCCCGAGCACCGTGTCGAGGGTGACCGCGTCGGTGCCGGCGACGACGTGCGCGTTGGTCAGCACGTAGTTGTCCGCGACCACGAACCCGGAACCGGTGAGCTTGCGCTGGCAGGTGCCGGCATCACCCATGACCTGCACGACGGCAGCGCGCACCGCCTCGACCACGTCGGGGTCGAGGACGTCTGGGTCGGGAGCCGCGACCTGCGCGCCGCGCGGCGGATCGAACGGGGAAACCAAAGGCGGCAGGCCGGACTCGTCGAGCATGGCCGCGAGCTTTGCCGGGACCTTGCCCACGCCGGCAGGTGCGGCCGCGTCGATTGCGGTGAAGACCTTGGAGCCGCGCACAGCGTCGCCGACCTGTCCCGGCAAGGCCGCGGCCAGAGGGATGGAGATGAACCACAGCACCAGCGCCATCGCCAGCGCCTGGAACCCGGCGCCGAAGAGCGAATCGACCCGGCGCGTGGTGCGGCTGCGGACGCTGCCGCGCACCTGCGCACCGGCTGCGGCGCCCGCGGCGTTGCCGACGCTGACGAACACAACCACGAGCGCGATGAGCAGCGCGACCCGTAGCGTGGTGGAGTCGGTCGCCGACAACGCGAACGGGGCGATCGCCAGCCCCACAATCAACCCGGAGACCACACCGACGGCCGTTATCACCGCGGCGAGCGCTCCGCGGCGCCAACCCCCAACAAGCGACAGGCCGATCACGATTACCAGGCCGATATCCAACAGCATCGCGGTTAACTTTCGTCGTTGCACGAACGCGCGAGCGCTTTGCGAAGGTCTTGGGGCTCCCGGTCCCACTCGCCGGCCCAGCCACCGGCGTCGAGCACCACCGACAGCAGCGCGCCGGTGAATCCCCAGATCAGGTAGCACCTCGCCCAGAACGCCGGACCCGACCACAGTTTCCAGCCGGCTTGGATGCGGTTTACCGGGTCCACCAGCTCGCGCACCGGGACGAAGAAGACGTCGTCGGTTTCGATCTCGCTGGCGGGGTGCACTGTGCCCGGGCTCGCCGAGTACGCCACCACAGGCCGCACGCGGCGGCGTGAACCGCCGGTTGTGACGGGGGCCATCACCGCAAGCGGCACCACGCGGTCGCGCTCGAGGGCGGTTTCCTCGTAGGCCTCACGAAGCGCGGCGTCGACGGGGCCGCGGTCGCCTGGGTCGATGCGGCCGCCTGGAAACGCCATCTGGCCGGAGTGGCTGCGCATCTTCGGGTGGCGGTGGGTGATGAGCACCGCGGCGTCGTCAGGCAACTGCTCCGCAGACGGATCCCCCGTGAACAGGATGAGTACCGCGGCCTCGTCGGCGCCGTTGCGCTGGGGCACCCGGCTGGCCAGCATGGTGCGCACACGCGTCGCGTGCTCCGGCTCGGCCAGCGCCGTCAGTAACGGTGCAAGCCACCGCGGGGCGCGCTCGGGCTGCAGGGCGACGTCGGCCATTTAGAGCACCTCCGCCACGGCAGCCGCCAGCGCGTCGGCGGAGTCGAAGGTGCGCGGGAACATCCCGACCTGCTCCTCACCCACGAAGACGAGCGTAATCGGCACAACACCCGGCAAGCCGAGCTCGCCGGCGAAGCGGCCGGTGTCGTCCTGGTAGCTGGCTAACGCAACACCCAACTCGTTGAGCAAAGCAGCCCCGCGGGCGGCGTCGGGATCCGCGTGCACGCCGACCACCTCGTACTGCGGGTTGGCGGCGGCGAACTGATCCAGCACCGGCAGCTCGCGCCGGCACGGATCGCACCACCACGCCCAGACGTTGACCACGCGGACCGCGTCTGCCGCGGGGCGCTCGCCGGCCTCGGAGCCGCCGAGGCACGGCAGGTCGACGCCGCCGGCGCCGCCTGGCAGGCAATCGGGCCGCCGCGGCACGGGCTGCACCGCGGGCGCGGCGGCAGAGTTTTCTGGCGCAGCATTCTCCCCGCCCCCGCCCGCGCCGCCGCGCAGCATCGCCGCAGCCCCTGCAACCACCAAGACGGTGGCCACCACGGCACCGGCCACGCTCAGCAGAACCTGGCGGTTCACTTGTCCCCCTCGTAGTCCGCCATCGCGAGGATGTGGTCGCGCTCAGCGCCTGTGACCAGCGCGGCGGCCTCGGCGGGCTCAGTAGGTCCCACCTGGCCGAAACTCGGGCAGTCGAACGCAACCGGGCACACCCCGCACGCCGCTTTGCGCGCGTGGCAGACGCGCCTGCCGTGGAAGATGATGCGGTGGGAGAACATGGTCCACTCGCTGCGTTCGATCAGGTCGCCTACGGCGTGTTCGATTTTGGTGGGATCGGTGGCGTCGGCAAGCATGAGCCTTTTGACCAACCGCTGGAAATGCGTGTCCACCGTCAGCCCCGGCAGCCCGAAAGCGTTGCCGCGGACTACGTGCGCCGTCTTGCGGCCGACGCCGGGCAAGGTGGTCAGGTCCTCGACCGCCACCGGCACCTCGCCGCCGAAATCCGTTACCAGCTTCTGCCCCAGCCCGATCACGTTCGCGGCCTTCGCGCGGAAGAACCCGGTCGGGCGGATGATCTCCTCCACCTCAGCTTGGTTGGCCTGCGCGTACGCCTCCGCAGTGGGGTATTTCGCAAACAAAGCGGGCGTGACCTGGTTGACCCGCACGTCGGTCGTCTGCGCCGAGAGCACCGTGGCAACGAGCAGCTCAAGCGGGTTGGTGAAATCCAGCTCCGCGTGCGCGTCAGGAAACGCCTCCGCCAGCGTGCGGTTGATGCGCCGCGCGCGCCGCACCCGCCCAAGGTCGGTCTCCTTGCCCTTCGCCGCAGGGTGCGTCCCCGGGCGCCGATGGGCTTTTTTGCTTATCGACGTCACCTTCAACACCCTACAATGACGACCATGATGATCCTCGCTGCCGTTTCCGTCCCGCTCGCCTTGGGCCTGTTCACCGTCGCGATGGAGCACATCGAGCGCCGAGTATGACCGTTTCCGCCCCAGCGCTGCAAACGTGTTGGTAATCTCAGTGAGGTCTATCTACAAGGAGGTTCAATGGAAGGCGTGCAGGAGACCCTTGCCCGTGCGGGCATCTTCCAGGGGGTGGACCCCGATGCGGTGGCCGAGCTGATCGAAGATATGGAGACGGTGACGTTCGCCCGCGGCACCACCATCTTCGACGAGGGCGAGCCGGGCGACCGGCTCTACATCATCGTTGAGGGCAAGGTGAAGCTTGCCCGCCACGCACCGGACGGCCGCGAGAACCTCTTGTCGGTGATGGGCCCGTCCGACATGTTCGGCGAGCTGTCCATCTTCGACCCGGGCCCGCGCACGTCCTCCGCCGTGTGCGTCACCGAGGTGACCGCGGCGACGATGGACTCGGTAATGCTGAAGAAGTGGATCGACGAGCACCCTGAGATCTCGCAGCAGCTGCTGCGCGTGCTGGCTCGCCGCCTGCGCCGCACCAACGCCTCACTGGCCGACCTGATCTTCACCGACGTTCCCGGCCGCGTGGCGAAGACGCTGCTGCAGCTGGCGAACCGCTTCGGCACCCAGGAAGGCGGCGCACTGCGCGTCAACCACGACCTGACGCAGGAAGAGATCGCCCAGCTCGTCGGCGCCTCCCGCGAGACGGTGAACAAGGCCCTTGCCACCTTCGCGCACCGCGGGTGGATCCGCCTCGAGGGCAAGAGCGTGCTCATCGTGGACACCGAGCACCTCGCCCGCCGCGCGCGGTAGGCGCTTTCGAAGCGCCTACGCCCTACCGCTCGCTGCTCAAGTACCGCAGCGCCACGCGGGTCGACTGCTCCGCGGCGCCGCGGAGCACCGGGTCAACGTCGTCGTAGATTGCGTCCACGATGGTGTTGATGTCTGCGTCCTCGCCGTGGGTCTTCAGGGCCTCGCGGATCTGCTCGAGGCGCTGGTTGCGGCGGTCGATGTACTTGCGGGCGAAAGCGGAGAGGTCCTCGCCGTCTGGGCCGTGGCCCGGCAACAGCGGCACGCCTGCTCCGGCCTCTTCGAGCTTGGCCAGCGATTCGAGGTAGGCGCCCAAGTCACCGTCGGTCTCGGAGATCATGGTGGTGTGGCGGCCGGCAATGGTGTCACCGGTGATGATGCCTTCCAGCTCGCTGTCTTCCGGGTCGCCGCCGTAGACGAAGAAGCAGACGGAATCGGAAGTGTGGCCCGGGGTGTGGACCACCTTCAGCTTCGGCGTGACGCCCTCGACGGAGACAACCTCGCCGTCCGTCAGCGCCTCAGCGCCCGAGCAGTACTGCGCGTCGAACGCGCGGATCGGCGCCCCGGTGAGCTGGCGGAAGCGCTCAGCGCCGTCGGCGTGGTCGTGGTGGCGGTGCGTGAGCAAGATCAAGGCAACTTTGTCCGCCTTCGCCTGCAGCACGTTGAGATGACCCTCATCGGCCGGGCCCGGATCGACGACGATGCTGTACCCGTCCTCCGGGTCGCGGACCACCCACGAGTTGGTGCCCTCAAGGGCCGCGTAGCTGGGGTTCGGCGCAAGCACAACGGCGGCCGAAGCCGTCACTGGGCGCAGCTGGCTGTAAGCGGGGTGTTTCATAGCACCTAGCCTACAGGGCCTGCCGCGCCACGTGCCGTTTTACGCCAGCTCCACCACGAGCTCGAGCTCGACCGGGGCGTCCAGCGGGAGCACCGCCACGCCCACGGCGGAACGGGCGTGGCTGCCGGCCTCGCCGAAAATCTCGCCGATGAGATCGGAAGCGCCGTTGATCACCTTCGGCTGGCCGGTGAACGACGGGTCGGAAGCAACGAAGCCGACGACCTTGACCACGCGGGCAACGTTATCCAAGCCCACGAGCGCATCCACCGCGGCCAGCGCGTTCAGCACCGCCTGGCGCGCGTAGCCCGCGGCCTCGTCCTCGCTCACCTCGGCGCCGACCTTGCCGGTGGCGGGCAGCACACCGTCCACGAACGGCAACTGTCCCGAAGTCCACACTTGGTTGCCGGCGCGCACGGCCGGCACGTAGGAGGCGACCGGCCTAGCTACGCCCGGAAGCTCAATGCCCAGCTCTTGCAGGCGGCTTAACCACGCAGCCATCTACTCGGCCTCGCGCTTCATGTACGCGACCATATTGTCGGGGGTTGGCCCTGGGGTGACGGTGACCAGTTCCCAGCCGTCTTCCCCCCAGGTATCCAGAATCTGCTTGGTTGCGTGCGTGAGCAGCGGCACGGTGGCGTATTCCCATTTCGTCATGGCGTCCACCCTACCGCGGCGCGGGCCCGCACCCGGCGGATTATTTACAGACCCTCAACCTCCGCGCCGGAGGCGAGGTGGGCAGCCCAATCGGTGACGTGCGGGTTCTTGCGCAGCACCGCGCGGCGCTGGCGCTCGGTCAGCCCGCCCCAGACGCCGAACTCCACCTTGTTGTCCAGCGCGTCCGCGCGGCACTCCGTCAGAACCGGGCAGTGGCGGCACACGGCGGCCGCCTTGCGCTGCTCAGCGCCCCGGACAAACAAGGCGTCCGGGTCGCCGCCGCGGCACTGGGCGCGGGTCACCCAATCCCCTCGATCGAATTCCAGGTGGCCAGAGGCGTTGCTCTTGCGGGCGGTGGTCAGCGTCGTGGTCATTACCAACCTCTTTCAAACGAGGATCCGCGCTCGCGCTAGTGAGGCTGCGGATGCTTGTAGAAGCGAATTTCTTCGATTCCCAACAGAATGCGGTACGCCTGTAAGTGTATTCACAGGTCTCAATTTCTGTCGAATGGATCACAATAATGGGGGGAGTGGTTCATTCCCCCACCGCACCGGCATCATTTACTGTAAAGAGCGTGTCTGCCTTACGGTCCCTAGGAAACCTGCTGGCCGCCATGGTGACGGCGGGGCTTGCGATGGCGATCTGCATCGCCCCGATCGCCGGCCTCGGCGGCATGGCGGTCGCGCGCACGGATGAGACGATGCAGTCCAACCTCTCGGACATGTCCGGCGGCGAGGTGCCCGGCGTGACCACCATTACGGACGTCAACGGCGACACCATCGCCTGGCTGTACAACCAGCGCCGCTACGAGGTGGCCAGCAACGAGATCTCTGACCACGTCAAGAACGCGCTTGTGAGCACGGAGGACCGCCGCTTTTACGAGCACGAAGGCGTGGACATGCAAGGCTTTGCCCGCGCGCTGGTGACAAACGTCTTGGCCGGCAGCGTGGAGCAGGGCGCGTCCACCATCAACCAGCAGTACGTGAAGAACTACCTGTGGCTGATCGACGCGGAAAGCGACGAGGACGCCAAGGCCGCCACCGAGCAGTCCATCCCGCGCAAGCTGCGCGAGATGCGCATGGCCTCCGACTTGGACAAGACGCTGGACAAGGACCAAATCCTCACCCGATACCTCAACCTGGTCAGCTTCGGCAACCACGCTTACGGCATCGAGGCCGCCGCCCGCACCTACTTCGACACCTCCGCCCAGCGCCTGAACCCGGGCCAGGCCGCACTTTTGGTCGGCCTGCTGCAGTCGGTGGAGTACTTGAACCCCTACACCAACCCGGAGGGCGCGAAACAGCGCCGCAACACGGTGTTGATGAACATGGCGGCCCAGGGCTACCTCCCGCAGGAAGAAGCAGACAGGTACGCCGCCACAGGCTTAGGAGTGCTCGAGAGGCCTTCGCTGCTTACCGACGGTTGCATCACCGCCGGAGACAACGGCTTCTTCTGCGACTACGCGCTGCGCTATCTGGCCGACAAGGGCTTAAGCCAAGAGGAGATCGAGCGCGGCTCCTACACCATCCAGACCACGCTCGACCCGGCCATTCAAGCCGCGGCAGTCGGCGCGGTGCGCAACAACGTCGCGCCGGAAACCCCCGGCGTTGCCAACGTGATCAACGTGGTGATGCCGGGCACCGATTCGCGCGACATCGCCGCCATGGCGTCGTCGCGCTACTACGGCCTCGACCTGGATCAGAGCCAGACGATCATGCCGCAGGCGTCGTCACTCGTGGGCAACGGTGCGGGATCCGTGTTCAAGATCTTCACCGCGGCTGCCGCGATCGAGCAGGGCTACGGCCTCGACACCGTGCTGGAGGTGCCTGCGCGCTCGGTGGTCTACGGCATGGGCAAGGGCGGCGCCGAGGGCTGCCCGCCGGACGCGTACTGCGTGGAAAACGCCGGCATCTACCCGCCGCGCATGACGCTGTCGGACGCGCTGGCGCAGTCGCCCAACACCACGTTCATTGAGCTGATCCAGCGCGTCGGCGTGGCACCGGTGGTGGATATCGCGGTGCGCTTGGGGCTCCGCTCCTACCTCGACGAGGGCACGTTCGGCGACGGCCGCTCCATCGCCGAAGCCGCCAAGGAAGAGAACATGGGCTCGTTCACCCTCGGCCCCACCCCGGTCAACGCACTGGAACTGTCCAACGTGGGCGCTACCTTGGCGTCGCGCGGCATGTGGTGCGAGCCGAACCCAATCAAATCCGTCACCGACGAGCACGGCCACCAGGTCTTCATCGACCGCCCCGCTTGCGAGCAGGCCCTCGACCCCGAGGTCGCGGGCGCGCTCGCCCAGGGCATGGCGCAAGATTCCACCAACGGCACCGCCGCCCGCGCCGCGGGCTTCAACGGCTGGACTGCCCCGGTTGCAGCGAAGACGGGCACCACCGAGTCGCACCAGTCCTCGGCGTTCCTCGGCTTCACCCGTGGCGTGGCCGCCGCGCCGTACATCTTCAACGACGGCACGCAGACAACCCCGCTGTGCACTGGGCCTGTGCGCCAGTGCCCGGTCGGCAACCTCTTCGGCGGCAACGAGGCCGCGGACACGTGGTTCCAAGCGGCTGCTTGGGTGCCGGGCGCGGCCTACGCGGGTCTGCCGGAATCCTCGTGGACGTACCGCAAGGGCACCCGGCGCGCAGCGCTGGATGAGACGATCGGCATGCAGTCCGCCGCTGCCCGCGCCAAGCTGGAGGCTCAGGGCTTCACGGTCACGGTGGTGACGGTCAGCGGCGGCGGCGCGCCGGTGGGCGAAGTTGTTTCCGCGGAAGCGAGCGACCCCAACCTCTCGCGCGGCTCGGTGATCACGCTGAACATCTCCGACGGCACGGGCACCCCCACCTCGTCACCCACCACCACAACGGGCACGCCGACGACAACCCCGGGCACGGCAACCAGCACGCCCGCCTCCCCCACGGGCACGGCCGCGGTTCCCACCCCCACAGAACCGGCGCTCGACCTCGATGACTTGCAGCGCCAATTCAGCGACGTCACCGAGGGCATCGCCGGCATCTTTAACTAGCTCAGGCGAGCCTTGACCGCCTCGGAGATGCGCTTGCCGTCTGCACGCCCGGCGGCCTGAGCAGTCGCCTCCTTCATCACCTGGCCCATCTGTGCCATGGAGGTGGCGCCGGTGGAGGTGACGGCTGCGTCGACAAGCGAAGCTAGCTCCTCGTCATCCAACTGCTTCGGCTGGTACTCCTCCAGGATCGCTGCCTCGGCGAGCTCCTGGGTGGCGAGATCCTCCCGGCCGTTGGTCTGGTAAATCTCGGCGGATTCGCGGCGCTTCTTAATTTCGCGCGCGATGATCTTCTGGATCTCCTCGTCATCAACCTCGTGCTTGGAGCCCTCGGTCTCGGCGGTCTGGATCGCGGCGAGCAGCATGCGGATGGTGCCCGTGCGCTCCTTCTCCTTCGCCTTCATCGCTTCTTTCAGGTCGGCGCGGATCTGGTCTTTCAATTCACTCATGGGCTCGAGCGTAGTTGAGCGGTACAGTCGACGGGATGAAGCGCACCCGCCCGATCGCCGCCGTAGGAGCATTAGGCTTATCGACGCTCACCTACTCCCACCTCCAAACCCGATCGTTTGTCCTCCAGCAGTACGACCTCGAGCTCCTCGCACCGGGCGCGCTCCCGCGCGGCAAGGACTCGTTCGACATCCTGCACGTCTCCGACCTGCACATGATCCCCGGCCAGCGGGAGAAGGTCGACTTCGTCTCCGGCCTGGCCAAGCTCGAGCCGGACTTGGTGATCAACACCGGCGACAACCTTTCTGACGCTGCGGCCGTGCCGTGGGTCCTTGACGCGCTGGACCCGCTGCTGTCGCGCCCCGGCGCTTTCGTCTTCGGCACCAACGACTACTGGGCGCCGCGGCCGGTCAACCCGCTGAAGTACCTCACCGGGGCAAAGCGCACGCCGTCGTACGTCGACCTGCCGTGGCAGGGCATGCGCGCGGCGTTCATCGAGCGCGGCTGGCGCGACGCAACGCACGCCCGCCTCGAGTTCAAGGCGTCGGACGTGCGCCTGGCGATCACCGGCGTGGACGACCCCCACCACGACCTCGACGACTACGCACAGGTCGCCGGCGCCCCCAACGCGGATGCCGACCTCACCATCGGCCTCCTGCACGCGCCGTACCGCCGCGTCCTCGACCAGTTTGAGGCCGACGGTTACCAGCTCGCGCTCGCCGGGCACACGCACGGCGGGCAGATCCGCCTGCCGGGCGGCCGCGCCATAGTGACGAACGCGGACATCGACCGCGAGCGCGCCTCCGGCCTGCACGTCTACGGGTCGATGTGGATGGAAGTCTCCCAGGGGCTTGGCCAATCTAAGTACGCACCGGTGCGCTTGTTCTGCCCGCCCGCGGCGTCTCTCATCCGCGTCACCGAGCGTTCGAAGTAGCCTTGAACTGGCGTTTTGGTTCGTGAGAGCGCCGCGAGTACGCTGTATCGAGTACCGCGGAGCTTCTCCGAAAGTACAACCGGGATATGGCGCAGCTTGGTAGCGCGCTTCGTTCGGGACGAAGAGGTCGCAGGTTCAAATCCTGTTATCCCGACCAACAACCTCCAGGGTTTATGCCTTGGAGGTTTTCTTTTGCCTACGCCGGTGTAACCCTCGGCCGGCGCTTAGCGTTCTAACAAGTGACCCCTTACTGACCAAAGAAGGAGCCACCCATGTCCACGCCCCGTCTTGCCCTCGCGACCGCGGTCGCGCTAGGCCTAACCACGATCGCCTCTCCTGCCCACGCCGCCACCCTCGGCGATCGCACGCCCACAAACGAGTGCCGCGTCACCCTCACCGCCGACGAGCAGAGGTTCGCACGACAGCTTTTCGACGACCGCGCCAAGTTCGGCGAACACGAACGCGCCCGCGACGAGATCGCCGCGATTGAGCAGGTCTTCCCCGCCGCGAAGCCGGTCGGCGACCACCTCTTCGCCGCAGGCAAGCCCAAGGCCGGCACCGTATGGACGATCGCAGCAGCGGACCGCGCGGGGTTGGAAAAGGCGGGGTTAGGGGCTTCGCTTATCGACGCCTACGCCAACGCCCACCTCGACCAACTCTGGCACCAGCCCATCAAGAACCCCTCCGACGTGACCAAGGAAGACATCGACCTGGCTAACTGGAAGGTGAAGGCCGACTCGAGCGGGGCCAACCAGTCCGCTCGGATCGCGACGGTATTCCCAGTGAAGGACCCGTCGACGGTGGACAAGGAGACCCTGGCCAAGCTGACGGACGCGTGGGTCGCTACCCCCACCGGCGAGTACTCCAAGCGCGAGAACGCGTTTAACTCGGCGCAGAAGCAGGCCGCGCAGGCCTGCGCGCTGGGCACCAGCAAGGTGGTCGCCTTCCCTGAGCAGCAGGGCGATCTCACCGGACCGGGTCTTGGAGTCGGGTCAGTGAGCTCCGAGGGCAGCCGCTTCGACATCATCGCGGGCGTAGTGATCACGATCGTCGTGGCGATCGCGGGCCTGATCGCCGCCGTGCCGCAGATCCGTGAGGCGTTCGCCTCGCTGCTGCCGAAGAGCTAGGAAGCGTTAGGAGCGGGGCTCGATCTCGCTCTCAACGACCCACTTGTGCCGCTTCATCGTCATGTCGGGGCTGTCGATGTCGACCATGTACACCGTCTCGTCGGTGGAGGACACGATGGTCGCCTCCGCACCCTCCATGCCTTGCATGTGGTTGGCGAGGATGGTTTTGGTGGTGCCGTCGGCAAGCAACTGCTCCCCCGCATCCTCCAGCTCCTCCTGCACAACCCACTTGTGGTCGCGCACGGGCTCGCCGCCGTCCGTCGGGGTGTAATCGATGGCGTAGGTGTAGGTGTCGAACGCGCCGGAGATCGTCGCGTTGGCGCCGTCCATGCCTGGCATGTGGTCAGCGGTGAGCGTGACCTCGGTGCCGACCGGGTACTTCGGGTTCGCCGCCTCCTTGATGCCGGCAGGTGCCGGGCCGCCGTCCTCCGGGTGGTCGTGGGCTGCGTGGTCGGTGTTGTCCTGCGTCATCGTGGCCTCCGTTTCAGTGGTGGTGTCCGTCGTCGAGCAAGCGGCCGCGCCGGTGAATGCGAGCGCGGCCACTGCCGCGGTTGCGAGAGTGCGTGCTGTTGTTTTTACCATGTGCCCCACTGTACGCGTGCGTGAAAACGCGAAACACCCTGCGGAAACCGGTTGGTCACCGCAGGGTGTTGGCGTGAAGCTAGCGCTTGGGGTTAGCGGCTGCTCGAGCCCGCGATCGGGCCGAGGAGCGCGTCAACCTGGAACGGGAAGATCAGCGCGATGATGCTGAACAGCGCCGTCAGGCCGGTCAGGCCAGCGAGGATCCAGAGGATGATGCTGGAGGCGGAGGAGCCGGTGGCCGGCTGCTCGACCGGCTTCTCAGTCTCCCACTTGGTGCCGAGATTGACCGCGCCGTTGGTGTTCAACGCGTCGATGCCGAGCGCCTTGTTCACGGCGAAGAAGATGTCGGTCTGGTCGATCTGGCCGGTGATGTTCGCAGCACCCGGGCCGGAGGCCGCGATGCGCAGCTGAGCGCCGGTGTGCTCCTGGCCGCCGAGGGCATCCTTGTCCTCGTTGGTCTTGGAGGTAGCGAAGTTCACCGTCATGTCGGAACCGTCGGCGGTGCGCAGCTTCGTGGTGCGGCCGGCGGTCACGGCGTCGTTGTAAGTGATCTGCGCGGTGTGAGCGTGATCAGCGGTAGCGATGATCAGCGTCGGCTCCCCAGTCTTCTCAACCCACTGCTGCACTGTCTGGACAGCCTCGTCGAGCTGGCCAACCTCACCGATCAGGCCGCAGGCGTCAGCCTGGTGGTCGGCCTTGTCCGGGGAAGCAGACTCGACCTGGAGCAGGAAGCCCTTGTCGTTCTGCAGCAGCTCAAGCGCCTTGGTGGTCATCGCGCCCAGGCGCGGGGTCTCCGCAGTGAACTCCGGGTTCGCCTCACAGACGGCGGCATCCGCCTTGGCGCCCTCCAGGGTCGGGATGGTCTGCTGCAGCGTGCGCGGCATGTTGCCCTCCGAGAAGAGGCCCAGAACCGGCTTGTCAGCGTTCGCCTCAGAGATGGCCTCGAGCTCAGCTGCGTTGGTCACAACCTGGTAGTTGTTGTCCTTCGCGTTCTCGAGCACGGACTTGCCGGCGGTCCAGGTGGTCTGGTCCCACTTGCCACCCTTGACCACCTCGGTGTCGAAGTACTTGCGGCCGCCGCCGAGCGTGACGTCTGCACGCAGGTCCACCAGCTGCTCGGAGATGGAGCCGAGGCCGCCGTTCTCGCGTGCGTCCTCAGCGCCGACGACCTTCTTGTCGCCCGACGGCGCGTAGTAGGAGCGCTTCCGCGAGTGCACAGCGAACGCGGCCGGGGTAGCGTCCTGGATCTCAGAGGTGGTGACGTTACCGATCTTCAGGCCGTTGGCCTTCGCCAGCTCACCCAGGGTCGGAACCGGCTTGCCGGCGTTGTCCACGCCAAGCGCACCGTTGTAGGTCTTCACACCGGAGTTCCAGCCGGTGCCGGAGGCAGCGGAGTCGGTGACGTAGTTCGGCAGACCGCTCTCCTTGTCCAGCGCCCAGGTGGTCTGGTAGCCGGTGTAGTCGAGGGTGTCGAGGCCGTCGAAGCGGCCTGCGGAGCCCTTGAGGTAGTTGCGAGCAGCAGTGATTTCGGAGTCGCCGGTGCCGTCGCCGATCAGCAGCACGACGTTCTTCGCCTTGTCGTTGTCGATACCCTGACCCTCGGTGCCGAACTGCGCACAATCGCCAACCTTCGGGGCCTGGCCAGCGGAGACCATGTAGCAGAGCTGGTCGCCCGGCTTTGCAGAGCGACGGTTAGCAAGGTTCATCACCTTGTTGCCCTTGTTGATCTCCCACGGTTCCTGGCCACCCTCGGTACCACCGTTGAGGCCAAGCGCGTTGGCCATAACGTAGAACGCGTCGGTCTGGTCCAGCTGGCCGTTGACGTTCTCGGAGCCCGGACCGAAGCCCGCGATGCGCACCTGGGCGCCGGTGTGCTGCATGGAACCAGTCTTGAACTTGCCGTCCTCCACGGTCCACGGCTGGGTGCCGAAGCCGACGGACATGATCGCACCGCCGTCCTTGGGCGACTGCAGACGGGTAATGGCGGAGACAGACTCTTCACCATCCGGCACAATCTCAGCGGTGTGGGCGTGGTCGGCGGTGACCACAACGAGGGTGTTGCCGTCTTCCTTGGCAAAGTCAAGGGCTTCCTTGATTACCTCGTCGATCTGCTCGGTCTCGCCGATCATGCCGCAGGCGTCAGAGGCGTGGTCAGCCTTGTCGATGGAAGCGGACTCAACCTGAAGGAAGAAGCCCTTCTCTGCGTTCTTGTCATCCAGCAGCTCGATTGCCTTCTTGGTCATCTCTGCTGCGGTCGGCTCGTTGCCGGTGTCCTGCAGCTTGCACTCCTGCGGCTGCTGGTCCTTAGCGTGGCCCGGCACGGTGGGCTCGTAGCGACGGGTCATGTTGCCGTCATTGAACAGGCCCAGAACCGGGTTGTCCTGGTTAGCGAACTGGATCTTCTCCAGGCCTTCCTTGTCGTCGACAACGGTGAAGCCCTTCGCAATAGCGTTCTCGCGAACGGACTTGCCCGCTTCCCAGTCAGCACCGCCGTCGTTCTTCTCGGTCAAGAACGGGTTACGGTTCTCGCCGCCTTCCTGAACCTCGGTGTCGAAGTACTTGCGGCCGCCACCCAGAGTGACGTCGGCGCGGGTGTCGATCAACTGCTCGGAGATGGAGCCGAGGCCGCCGTTCTCGCGGGCCTCTTCGCCCTTGACAACCTTCCTGTCACCAGACGGAGCGTAGAACCCGCGCTGCGAGATGTGCGAGCCCAACGCGCCCGGGGTCGCGTCCTGGATCTCGGAGGTGGTCACGTTACCGGTGCGCATGCCGGCGTTCTTCGCCATCTCGAGGAGGTTCTCGTGCGGCTTGCCCTCGATGTCCACGGACAGCGCGCCGTTGTAGGTCTTCACACCAGCGGACCAGCCGGTTGCGGACGCAGCCGAGTCAGTCACGTACTGGCGCTGGCCGTCCTTGCCCACAGCGAAGGTGGTGTACGCGCCGGATGCGGTCAACTCGTCGAGACCCTCGAAGCGGCCGTTGGCGCCCTTCAGGTAGTTGCGGGCTGCGGTGATCTCCTGGTGGCCCATGCCGTCGCCCAGGATGAAGATGACGTTGCGGGCCTGAGCGTCGGTGTTGCCCTGGCCGCCCTTGCCGAACTGGGTGCAATCGCCCGGCTGCGGAGCGCGGATGTTGCCGTTGGAATCGATGGTGATGCAGGACTCTTTGCCGTTGAATGCCTGCTCCGCCGGTGCGGCGAGAGCGGCGGGCAGGTTCGACATCGCGAGCGCGGAAGCGCTGACAATGGCGGCTGCTGCCTTGCTGGAGAAGCGCATGAGAACTCTTTCTTCGAAAAAGCTGGTGAGGATGAAAGCAATCGGTTTTTAAACCGATAGGTAACCTATCCCCAGATAATTGCCAGCAAACGGCATCTAAGTGAACTTTACGTTACAGCGCCGTTTGGCCAGCTCAGAGGTTCTTTTTAATTCTTCTCTAATGAAAACAGTTCCCAGTTAGCGGTAGATTCCAACTAACCCATCACCATCGGCATCGCAACAACCGCAGCACCGACAACTGCGACCAACGCCAGCAGCACACCGATGACAATCCCAGCGGAGCTCGACCCGCCACCGCTTGGCGCAGGCGCGTTCGACGCCGTGGACGTTGTCGGCGACGTCTTTGTCGGCGTCTTCGTCGGCGTCGTCTGGGTGGATTTAGTGGTGGTGGAGGACGGCGCGGGGGCTTTCTCCGTCGTCGGCACCGCAGTCACCGGTGTTCCGGTCACCGCGGGATCTAGGGCGCGCGGCGCATTCTTCGACTTATCAAGAGTGAAGGTGCGGGTTCCCGATGGTTCCCGCACTGTGAATTCGGGGATAACCTGGGCCTTTTGCCCGTCCGTCAGCTCCACGGTGTAGGTGACGTTGTAGCCCTTGGTGTCGGTCGGGTTGGACACCGTGCGAACTCCAAGACGCGCCCGAGCACCATCAGGGAGGTAGAACGGCACCCCGCTCGACTCGGCGAGTCTAGTTATTGCATCGGGGATAAGGAACGCATTGCCTCGACTGTCTACGCGTACTGGCAGCTCGCCGGTAAAGAACATCGTTGTGGCCCACACCTCGCCGTCTGATGTTCGAACGAGACCAAGGCCCATCCCCTGAAAGCCGGCACTCAGCATGTTTGCGTTGTGGTCTGGTGAGTTCCGCCAGAGTTCGAAGAGATCTTCGGCCGCCTGTCGCCAGCCATCAGGCGAGTCATTGTACGGGCCGCCGAGGCAATATTTTCTCCCGAATACCCCATCGTCTCAGGGTTCGAGTGACGGAACGCGCCGTCGTAAACCATGACCTCACCCTCGAACTGCGGGTGCCCCAGTGAAGGATCATCCAGGTCTGCGATCATCTGCTGAGTCCAGGCGAGCGCCTGGTTGTCGTACAGCTCATGGGTGACCAATGCGTGGAGTCCATTAGCCACGCGATACTCGTTGATCAGCTCCTCTATCGCCTGGGCAGCGAGGCGCGCGTCCCGCGAAGCTTGGTCGACGGCAGCAGTACCGGCCGGCTGCGCAGCTCCAACCGGTGCTTCGACTACCTGGGCAACTGTGAAAGGGAGCGCTACAGCCAGGGCGAGCGCGGCAATGCGGGTGCGTTTCGTGCACGCACATGCTACGCGCGGAAACGGCAAAGCGCCCACTTTCAAGTAAAAGAAAGGGCGGCCCGTTACCGGACCGCCTTTAGGCTCATTCCACTACGTCAGAAGGTCTGCCTAGCTTTTCGACGAACCGAGCACAGTCATCCCGTTGTCGAAACCCTCCTCGGTACATGCCTGCGCGATGAGTACGCCGGTCAACGAGATAGCCGCGATGGCGCCGAGGGCGATGCCCAGCGGCTCAAGCTGCTTAGCAACCGGTGCGAACTGGCGGTTAATCGCGTCGACCTGTGCGTTGATCTGGCGCATCCACTCCGGCTGCTCGAAGCCGTGGCCGATACCGAAGTCAGGGATGTTGCGGCGGACCTGCTCATTGATCTGCGCGCTCACCTGCTGGATTTGCGGACCGAAGGCCTCGTTCACTCCGTAGCCCACAGCGCCGAGCAGCGCGATAGGCAGCAGCCACAGGAACGGGCTGTTCGCTGCAAACGCGTTCTCGAGGCATCGCTTCGCCTTGTCAGACGAGCCCTGCTTGTTCGGGGTCGGTACTACGTCCTTGTCCATGACCTTCACCTTGGCGTGGACTGTGGACTTAACACCGTTTACATCGGTCACCTCGACCGGTAGCTCGACTTCGGTACCCGGCTTCGCATCCGCCGGAGTGATCACGCGGACTTCGCCGGTCTCCGGATCAACAGTGCCCTCCCAGCCCTTCGGCCAGTCGAGCTTGCGGTACTGGTTGCCCTTCACAGCGTTCGCCGGCTGAATGTTGGCGGTCTGTCCTGGCTGCAGCGTCACAAGGCTGTACTCAGGCTTTGCGACGGTCGCCTTCGTGCCCACCTCGAGAATGTAATCCACCGGCTCGCGAACGATCTGCTCTTCGCCGTTGACAACTTGCTTCAGACCCGGCACCCCCTCCTGGGCGATACGGGACTGGTCGCGGGTGAGCTCCGGGTTCTCGCGAACGACAACCTCAAACGGAATCTCCTCGGTCCACTCAACGTCACCGGCAGGCTTGGTGCCCACCCGGACAACGCGCTGGACGGGCTCCTTCACGGTCTCCACCGTTGCACGGCCGTTGACGACGGTGACTTTGACCTGGCCGTTTTCACCGGCCACGTCCTCGATCTCCTGGCCCGGCTCAAGCGTCGGGTCGTAAACGATCTTGGTGGTGAACGGAAGATCCACGGTCTCAGAGACCTCAGGGGCCGGATCCGGGGTGCTCGGCTTCTTGGTGCCGATGCGGATGACCGCGTTCACCGGAGCCTTGGTCACTTGGGTGGTGGTGACCGGCTCGCCGGACGGGGAGCCGTCGACAAGCTTGTGCGTCGTGGTAACTACCTCTTCACCGAGCTCGCCCTGGGTAATGACCTGCTTGCCCTCCTCGAGGGTGTCGTCGTAGATCACACTGGTCTTGAACTCAATCGGGCGGGTCAGCTGGGTCGAGATCTCGTCATCGTTGGCGCGCGGGCCGTACTCGACGATGCGGTTGACCGGCTCGACTCGCTGGTTCGTGTTCTCAACCGTGGCAGATTCGCCGTTGGTCTTGAACTCAACGTAGTAGGTCGCCTCGCCGTCCTTGCCTTCCTGGACGACCTTGGTCTCTCCCGGAGCGAGGTCCGGGTTCTCGCGGAACTCAGTCGTGAACGGAATCGGCTCCGTCCAGGTGACATTCTCACCAGCCTCAGGCTGCTTGGTGCCGACCTTGATGATGCGCGGCTGCGGCGCGGTGGTGATGGTTTCATCCCGCTTGGTGTCAGTCACCTGGCTATTAACGATGGTTTGGGTCACCGTGACGATCTTCTCGCCCGGCACGCCCTCGGCTGCAACCTTGTATTCACCAGCAGGGATTGCCGGGTCGTACTCGATGACAGTCTCAAACGGCACCGAAACCTTCTCTTCCACCACGCGGGTATCGCCCGTCTTCGTGCCGACGCGGATGACAGCGTTAACCGGCTCCTTGGCGCGCTCAGTGTTGACGACCGGGTCGCCGGAAGGCTTGCCGTCAACAAGCTTCTGCGTCGACGTCACAACGTCGGTGCCGTACTCACCCTGCGTATCGACGACCTGCTCACCTGCAGCGAGAGTGTCATCGAAGACAATCTCGGTGTCGAACGGAACCGGCTTCTCAGTCGTGGTCACCAGCTCTTGGGCCTCCAAGCGCGGGCCATACTCGACGATTTTCTCGACAGGCTCAGTGCGCCGCTTGGTCTCCTCCACCGCCGCTTCACCGTTCGTGCCGGTGAACGTGGCGGTGTAGGTGGCCTCGCCATCGACGCCTTCCTGCACAACCTTGATCTCACCCGGGGCGAGATCACCGTTCGCACGGAGGACCGTCGGGTACGGGATCGGCTCAGTCCAAGTCACGTCCTCAGAAGCGGTCGCCTGCTTGGTGCCCACCTTGATCACGCGCGGCTTCGCTTCATCGATGGTCTCTTCAGTGACCGTCGGCTCACCGTCAGCGACACCGTTGGTCGACGGCTGGGTGACAGTGACCTTCTTCTTGCCCGGGGTCCCCTCCTCGGCAACCTCGGAGGTACCGGCCGGAAGGTTCGGATCGTACTCAATCTTCACCGGCGGCTCGATCGGTGCCTCGAAAGAGCTCACCACGTCGCCAGATTTCTTCGTGCCGACGCGGATGACGGCGTTCGTCGGCTCCTTGGTGCGTTCGGTGGTAACGGTCGGGTCGCCGGACGGCTTGCCGTCCACAATCTGCTGCGTCGACGTCACAACGTCGGTGCCGAGCTCGCCCTGCTGGTCAACGACCTGATCACCCTCTGCGAGGGTGTCATCGAAGACAATCTCGGTCTCGAACGGAACCGGCTTTTCTACCTTGGTCACCACGGAGGTGTCCTCGGGCGCCGGACCGTACTCGATGATCTCCTTGACCGGGGCCTTGGTCTGCTTCTCCTCAGGGGCCACCGTTGCCTGATCGCCCGTAGCGGAGAAGTCCGCCGTGTAGGTCTTCTCACCCGGCACGCCCTTCTGAACGACCCTGATTTCACCCGGCTTCAGCTCCGGGTTCGGACGGGTCTCAACCTCAAACGGAACCGGCGCAGTCCAGGAAACCTTCTCAGAAGCCTCGGACGGCTTCGTACCGACCTTCATCACCTGATCCACCGGATCCTTCGTGATCTCCTCAGTGATCTGCGGATCACCCGGCTTGGAGTTGACGATGTCGCGCTTAATCGTCACCGTCTTCTCACCCGGAACACCCTCGGTCACAATCTCAGACGCGCCAGCCGGCATGTCCGGATCGAGCACGACCTTCACACCGAACGGAACCTCAGACGTCACAGTCTCGGAGGTCTCACCAGTGGTCTTCGTGCC
Source organism: Corynebacterium sp. Marseille-Q4381 (assembly GCF_036881695.1). Classification (NCBI taxonomy): domain Bacteria; kingdom Bacillati; phylum Actinomycetota; class Actinomycetes; order Mycobacteriales; family Corynebacteriaceae; genus Corynebacterium; species Corynebacterium sp. Marseille-Q4381. The sequence goes on from NZ_JBAJNR010000014.1 coordinate 23,833, forward strand.
CACGCGGATGACAGCGTTAACCGGCTCCTTGGCGCGTTCGGTGGTGACGGTCGGGTCACCGGAGGGCTTGCCGTCGACAAGCTTCTGCGTCGACGTCACAACATCGGTGCCGAGCTCGCCCTGCTGATCGACGACCTGCTCGCCCTCTGCGAGAGTGTCGTCAAAGATGATCTCCGTCTCGAACGGCACCGGCTTCTCCACCTTGGTCACCACAGAGGTGTCTTTAGGCGCCGGGCCGTACTCGATGATCTCGTTGACCGGATCCTTGGTCTGCTTCTCCTCAGGGGTCACCGTTGCCTCGGTGCCCTTGGCAGCGAAGTCCGCGGTGTAGGTCTTCTCACCCGGTACACCCTGCTGGGCAACCTTGATCTCGCCCGGCTTCAGCTCCGGGTTCGGACGGGTCTCAACCTCAAACGGAACCTGCGCAGTCCAGGTGACCTTCTTGGAGGCATCGGACGGCTTGGTGCCGACGGTGATAACCTCATCCACCGGCTGCTTCGTGATCTCCTCGGTGATCTGCGGATCGCCCGGCTTGGAGTTGACGATGTCGCGCTTGATCGTCACCGTCTTCTCACCCGGAACACCCGGCGTGGTCACCTTGGACTCGCCGGCAGGCATGTTCGGGTCGTACTTGACAACGACGTTGTACGGCGCCTCAGCCTTGTAAGTCTCGGTGTTCTCACCAGTGGTCTTGGTGCCGACGCGGATGACCGCATCCTGCGGTTCAGTGGTGCGCTCGGTGGAAATGGCCGGCTCGCCGACCGGCTTACCGTCCTTGATCTCCTGCGTCGAGGTGATCGTATCCACACCATTGACGCCCTGCTTCTCGACGACCTGCTCACCCGCTGGCAGCGTGTCGTCTGCGACAAACCTGGTGTTGAACGGCACCGGGTTCGTCGTGGTGGAGGTCAGCGTCTGGTCAGCGATGGTCGGGCCGTACTCAATGAGCGCGTCCACCGGATCCTTGGTCTGCTCTTCCTTCGGGGTCACCGTTGCGTCGCTGCCCTTGGAAGAGAAGTCAGCGGTGAACGTCTTCTCACCCAGGACGCCCTCGGTAACAACCTTGACCTCACCCGGCTTCAGCGCAGGGTTCGGGCGTACCTCGGTGTCGAACGGGACCGGCGCCGTCCAGGTCACCTGCTCAGTAGCCTCATCCGGCTTGGTGCCGACCGCGATGATCTGCTCGGTCGGAGGAGTCAGGACCTCTTCTGTGGAGGTCGCCTCGCCCTTCGGCTGGCTGTTCTCAACCGGCTGCGTGACCGTGACCTTCATCGTGCCCGGCACACCCTCCTGAGTCACCTTGGACTCGCCCGGCGCCAGGGTCGGGTCGTAGACAATGCGGGTCGGGAACGGAATCTCGGCCTCAACCGAGTTCACGGTCTCACCGGTAGTCTTCGTGCCCACACGAATCTTCGCGTTAACCGGCTCCTTGGTGCGCTCCGTGGTCACGGTCGGGTCGCCGGAAGGCTTGCCGTCAACAAGCTTCTGCGTCGACGTCACAACGTCGGTGCCGTACTCACCCTGCGTATCGACGACCTGATCACCAGCAGCGAGAGTGTCATCGAAGACAATCTCGGTGTCGAACGGAACCGGCTTCTCGGTCTCTGTCACCAGCTCTTGGGCCTCCAAGCGCGGGCCATACTCGACGATTTTCTCGACAGGCTCAGTGCGCCGCTTGGTCTCCTCCACCGCCGCTTCACCGTTCGTGCCGGTGAACGAGGCGGTGTAGGTGGCCTCGCCATCGACGCCTTCCTGCACAACCTTGATCTCACCCGGGGCGAGATCACCGTTCACACGGAGGACCGTCGGGTACGGGATCGGCTCAGTCCAAGTCACGTCCTCAGAAGCGGTCGCCTGCTTAGTGCCCACCTTGATCACCTGAGTGACCGGCTCGGTAGTGACCTTCTCCTCGCCGCGCTCGGTCTCAGTGACCTTGCTGTTGACGATCGTCTGGGTAATCGTGGTGGTCTTCTCGCCGACCTTGCCTTCGGTTACGACCTGGTACTCGCCGGCCGGGATTTCCGGGTCGTACTCAATCTTCGTGTCGAACGGGATCGGCTGCTTTTCCGTCAGCTCGTGGGTGCCGTTAGTCATGGTGCCGACGCGGATCACGGCGTTGGTGGGAGCCTTCGTCTGCTCAGTGCTTATCGACGGCTCACCGACCGGCTGGCCATCTTTAATCTCCTGCGTGGAGGTGATGGTCTCCACGCCGTTCTCACCCTGCTGGTCGACCTTCTGCTCACCAGCGGCAAGCGTGTCGTCGAGGATGAACTCGGTCTCGAACTCGATAGGACGCGTCGTCTCAGACGTCAGCGTCTGATCATCGATCGTCGGACCGTACTCAATGATCTGGTCCTTCGGAGCCCTGGTCACCTCTTCCGTCGGCGTCACGGTGGAGTCAGCACCCACAGAAGAGAAGTCAGCAGTGAACGTCTTCTCGCCGTACTCGCCCTCCTGGACGGTCTTGACATCGCCCGGCTTCAGATTCGGGTTCGCGCGCACAACCGTCTTGAACGGAACATCCACCGTCCACGTAGCCGTGTTGGTTGCCTCGTCCGGCTTCGTACCGACAGTCACAATCTGCTCAGTCGGCTCCGTCACCGTCTCCTCGGCCACAGTCGCTTCTCCGTTCGGCGCGGAGTTGACCACCGGCTGGGTGATTGTGACCTTCTTCGTGCCCGGCTTACCCTCCTGGGTCACCTTGGAGTCGCCCGGAGCCAGGTTCGGGTCGTAGACCACACGAACCGGGAACGGAATCGGAGCTTCGTAGGTGTTGACGGTCTGGCCCTCGGTCTTCGTGCCCAGACGGACAACCGCGTCGACCGGCTCCTTCGTGCGCTGCGTGGTGATCGTCGGCTCACCCACCGGCTTGCCGTCCTTGATCTCCTGCGTCGCAGTCACGGTATCAACACCATTGACGCCCTGCTTATCGACGACCTGCTCACCCGCCGGCAAGTTCGGATCCGCCACAAACGTTGTGTTGAAAGGCACCGGGTTCGTCGTCGTCGACGTCAGCGTCTGATCCGCAATCGTCGGACCATACTCAACAATCTTGTCGGTCGGCTCAGTGCGATCCTTCGACTCGGTCACCGTGGCCTGGCCATTGGTGCCCTCAAACGTCGCGGTGTACTTCGCTTCGCCGTTGACACCCTCCTGGACGGTCTTGACCTCACCCGGCTTCAAATCCGGGTTCGGCCGCACGACCGTCGAGAACGGAATCGGCTCAGTCCACTCCACCTTGTCGGTAGCGGTGGCCTGCTTCGTGCCGACGGTGATCACCTCAGTGACCGGCTGCGTGGTGACATTCTCCTCACGCTTAGTCTCAGTGACCTGGCTGTTGACGATGGTCTGCGTAACCTTGACGGTCTTCTCGCCAGCCTTACCCGGCGTCACGACCTTATACGTGCCAGCCGGCACGTTCGGGTCGTACTCGACCTTCGTCTCGTACGGCACCGGCTCGGTGTGCTCAACCGTGTTGGCACCCTCAGTCTTCGTGCCGACACGCACGACAGCGTCGACCGGCTCCTTCGTGCGCTGCGTGGTGATCGTCGGCTCACCAACCGGCTTGCCGTCCTTGATCTCCTGCGTCGAGGTGATCGTGTCCACACCGTTCTCGCCCTGTTTGTCGACGACCTGCTCACCCGCCGGCAAGTTCGGATCCGCCACGAACGTGGTGTTGAACGGCACCGGGTTCGTCGTCGTCGACGTCAGCGTCTGATCCGCAATCGTCGGACCGTACTCGATGATCCGATCGGTCGGCTCAGTGCGATCCTTCGACTCGGTCACCGTGGCCTGGCCATTGGTGCCCTCAAACGTCGCGGTGTACTTCGCTTCGCCGTTGACACCCTCCTGCACGGTCTTGACCTCGCCCGGCTTCAAATCCGGGTTCGGCCGCACGACCGTCGAGAACGGAATCGGCTCAGTCCACTCCACCTTGTCGGTAGCGGTGGCCTGCTTCGTGCCGACGGTGATCACCTCAGTGACCGGCTGCGTGGTGACATTCTCCTCACGCTTAGTCTCAGTGACCTGGCTGTTGACGATGGTCTGCGACACCGTAACGGTCTTCTCGCCAGCCTTACCCGGCGTCACGACCTCATACGTGCCAGCCGGCACGTTCGGGTCGTACTCAACCTTCGTCTCAAACGGCACCGGCTCGGTGTGCTCAACCGTGTTCGCACCCTTAGTCTTCGTGCCCACACGGATGATCTGCTTAACCGGCTCTTCCGTGCGTGTGGTCTCGACAACAGGGTCGCCGGACGGCTTGCCGTCGACAAGCTTCTGCGTCGAGGTCACAGTGTCCTCGCCAAGCTTGCCCGCCTGCTTCACCTCCTGCTTGCCGGAATCCAGGGAGTCATCGAAGACGATCTCCGTCTCGAACGGCACCGGCTTCGTCACCGTGGTGACCAAGTTCTGGTCATCTAGGCGCGGGCCGTACTCGATGATCTCCTTGACCGGAGCCTTGGTCTGCTCCTCCTTGGGTGTCACCGTTGCGTCGGAACCCTTCGCGGCGAAGTCCGCCGTGTAGGTCTTCTCACCCGGCACGCCCTTCTGAACGACCCTGATTTCGCCCGGCTTCAGCTCGGAGTTGGGGCGGGTCTCAACCTCGAACGGAACCGGGGCGGTCCAGGTCACCTTCGCCGAGGCCTCGGACGGCTTGGTGCCGACCTTGATTACCTGGTCCACCGGCTGCTCGGTGATTTTCTCCTCAACAGTGGCCTTGCCATCCGGCTGGGAGTTGGTGACCTTCTGGGTCACGGTGATCGTCTTCTTGCCCGGCTTACCTTCGGTAACCGTTTCGGAGGTGCCAGCAGGCATGTTCGGGTCGAATTCGACCTTCACGCCAAATGGAACCGTAGTTTCGACCGTCTTGGTGGTTTCACCCTCGGTCTTCGTGCCCACGCGGATGACGGCATCCTGCTTGGGCTTCGTGGTCTCGGTAGTCACCACCGGGTCGCCGGAGGGCCTGCCGTCGACAAGCTTCTGCGTAGAGGTCACGGTTTCTTCACCGACAACGCCCTGCCTATCGACGACCTGCGTACCTGCCTCGAGAGTGTTGTCGTAGACGATGGTGGTCTCGAACGGGATCTTGCGGGTCGTCTCGGTGACCAGCTCCTGGTTGTCGAGTCGCGGCCCGTACTCGATGATCTCCTCGACCGGCTGCTTGGTGTCCTCGGACTCGACGACCGAAGCCTGGTCACCAGTAGCGGTGAACTTCGCGGTGTAAGTGCGCTCACCGTTTACACCCTGCTGAACGACCTTCGTCTCACCCGGAGCAAGGGCCGGATTCGGGCGGGTGGTGGTGCTGTACGGAATCGGTGCAGTCCACGTCACGTCCTTGGACGCAGTGGCCGGCTTAGTGCCGACGTGTACGACCTCGTTGGTCGGGGCGGCCGTCTGCTCCCACGTGCCGTCGCGCTTCTGCTTCTCTTCACCTGCCACACCCTTGGTGACAGTCTTGTACTCGCCGGCAGGAATCGTGTCGTCGTAGACATATTCAACTCCGAACGGCACCGGGCGCGTCGGAACGTCGACAACGTTCACGACGGCCTTAACTGTGTCCTTCGAGCCATCTTCGTAGGTCACCGTGACGGGAATCTCGACCGTGCTGCCCGGCTCAGCATCCACCGGTGCGGTCGCAGTGATCTTGCCATCGTTGTCAACGTTGACTGTCCAACCCTGGGGAACATCGCCCAACTCGTAGGGGTTGTTCGTTGCGACGTTGACGTCCTCCGGCTTATCCAGGGTGACTGGCAGCGTTGCCGTATCACCCGGGTACACCGTCTCCTCTGGGTAGCTCGGTTCCGCCTCCCAGCTGTTGGTCAGCTGCACCACGGTGGTCACAGGGACCTCGGGGCGCTCGCCGTTAGGCGTTTCCACGGTGACAGTGATTGTTTTCTTGTCGCCCGGCTTAGAGCCTGCCGGCGGCGTGGAAGTAACGACACCGGTATTCGGATCGATCGTGTACTTCCAGCCGTCTTCGGTTGTCATCTCGGTGATCGGCGAGCCGTCAGGGTTCGTGCCAAAGGAGAACGTCGATCCCTCCGGGGCATCCTCAACCTGGTGATCTACAGCTTGGTTCGGGCCGGTGGACTCAACGGAGTAGACCGGTGCGATATCGCCCTTGAGCACGACGACGGTGCCCTTGACTTTCTGGGGGTCTTCATCGTCGTAGTGAGCAAGAACCGGGATGTCGAGGATGTAGCCTTCAGGCGCAGTCTTGGGAATCGTCGTGGTGATCGCACCCGTGTTCTCGTCGATCTTCACCGTCCACGTACCGCTGTCGTCAGTGTGGGTGTACTCCGTCGTGCCGTCCTCGAAGGTGTAGCGCTTCGGGGCTTCATCGGTCGTGTTGCCGCTCAGGCCAACCTCCGGGACCGAAGGCTGCAAAGTGACCTTGGCGTTCGGCTTGTTCGTCACCGTGTCGTAATCGGGGATCTTGATATCGACGATTGCCTGGAACTGGGGCTCGATCTCGTCGGTGGTTTCGTCCGGGTAGGTGGCCTTCACCGTCGGGGTGATGATGGTGCCCGGCGCGACAGTGTCATCCGCTTTCGCGGTGACCTTGCCGGTCGCATCGACCGTCACGGTCCAACCTTCAGGCACGGTGGACTCGTCGACCTCGAACTTAGCCGGGTGAACCGGCTTGTGGCCCTTCATAATGGACTTGGTGCGGATCTGCGCGGTGAGGTCGTCGCCAATGATGCCCTTGGTCAGACTCGGGCGAACAAGGTCAGTGACCTGGGTGTTGTTTGGGTCAACAACCACGAGCAGCTCGAGCTCATCGGTCGAGCCGTTCGAGTACTCGACGGTGACCACCGGACGGGCGAAGGTGCCCGGCTTCGGGTTCTCCGGAGCGGTGACGGTGACGTTGTAGTCCCCGTCCATCTCGACGTTCCAGCCCTCGTAGACGTACTTCTCGTCGAGGGAAACCTTGGCTTCGAAGCCGCCGTCGCCCTTATCCTTCATCAGGTCCTTGATCAGGTCCGGGACCTGCTTGAACTCGACCTTCTGCGGCTCGGTTGCGAGCGGGCCCGTCGCGCTATCGACGCCAGAGATGATCGAAGCGTCCGTCTTGTCGTACTTCGGGTCGTGGTACTCGGTGTCGTCCAGGGAGAACGCCTTGGAGTCGATGACGTTCGCCTTGCTATAGCGCGTCAGCGAGTTCGAGCTGTCGAAGGCCATTTCTTCGCCGAATTCGTTGCTGTGCTTAGCAGCACTTTGAAGTTGTTCAACGGTACGCGGCTTCGCCAGAACGGAGAAGTTCACGTTCTTGTCGGTCGCCAGATCGGTCCCCCGGTACTCGGGCCAGGTGAAGAAGATGTCGCCGGTCGTTTCGTCGACGCGCAGGAGCTGCTCACCGCCGGAGGCTTCTTGGTCTGTGGTGCCAATGAACTTACCGTTGCCGTCGTACGCTTCCACGACCATGCGGGACATCGAGTCGTCCGTACCGCCGTTCTGCAAGGCAGGAACATTGATCGTACCGACCTTGGTTTCCTCACCAGGGACGATCACATGCTTCTCGGATACCTCGGTTGTCCCCCACGACACCGTGATCGGGTTACATTCGATGTTCTCGCTCGGCCACGGGTTTACGGTAGCGCCAAAAGTAGCGCTGGAGCCCTCGGTGGCTTTCGGGGCATTAGGATCGTACTGCTTGTAGTTGCTTTGCCAGGCGTAACGCACAGGGTCATCGGCAGAGGCCGAAGCGAACTGCTTGACTTTCTCGTCGGTAAGCTCAGCGTAGAGATTCAAGTTTCGCAGATCTCGGCCACTAGCAGTAATGTCGATAATTTCGTCGGCCTTGTGGGTGACCTTGCTATCAACAAAGGTCTGGCCGGCCTCCATGGAAGACACCTGGCCGGTATTCAAAACGTTCTTAAGGTTCCCCGAATTGGAAAAGTACCAATCGGCGAATGTGCGGTCCTTCGAGTTATCAAAGGAGACACTCAGACCCCACAGGGTTTTATCGGGGCTTTGCTCACTCGGCTCCAGGGTGTTCCAGCGGAAACCTGCCTGGTTTCCGCTCGGCTCACCGCTTTCAACAACACACGACCCGGCCGGCAGGTCGGACGCCTGCTGGGCGTCCTCCTCCACCGCGCCGGACTTGTCGCGGATGCCGCCGGTGAAGCCCTCCGACGCCGCGGCAGACGATGCCAGCGGGCCCGGGCCGACGACGCTCAGGCCACCGAGCGCGAGTGCAATCGCAGATGTTGCCGCAATGCCGCGCGAGGTTGAATTACGGAAACGCCGAGATGATCCGGCCATTTATGCTCCTCTTTGAAGTGAAGTGTCACCACGTCCCAACAGAGAGGTGACAGATAGCATCACATTCTAAAGATCGGAGAAACTACTGTCTACCTAAGCATTTGCTTAACGACGCCCCCGTGCCCCAGCCAGGCCCACCACCGCAAGCAGGGCGGACAGCAGCACCGCCGAGACGATACCGCTGTAGTCACCGCCGTTACCCGCAGCGGACACCGCTGTCGACGCCCAGTGCATCGGCGCTGCTTGCGACAACGCCACCCACACCGAGTCGACCTGCGCGGTGGTCGCGGTGCGCCACACCCAGCCGACGAGTCCGGTCTGCACCAGCGCGAGCACGCCAGCTGAGCCAAGACCAACCCCAGCGCCGAATGCTCGACTTAACACGGAAGCCAGGCCGGCGCTGGCGAGCGTGCCCAGCAGCAGGCCTGCAAACGCAACCCCGTATTCCTGAGCGCCAAACCCGGCTCCGATCACCCCGGCCAAGATGGTGCCCGCGGCGGCAATCACTACGGAACCGGCGCCCAGGATCCACCATTGCCCGCGGGACGCGAACCACGCCGCCGCCGAGAGCGCGGTGCCGCCGAGTACGGCCATCGCCGCGAGTAGCATCGCCGCCACCGGTGGAAGGGCCGGACCGGCTGGCTCAGCACCGTCAGCCCCCGGCGCAACCGCCGGCACCGGAAGCGCCGCGCGAACGGCGCCAACCTTATCGGCGTTCATGCTCGCCATTTGGTTGATCCTTTCCACGCCGGCGACCAACTCTTCAATCCCGCCAGTGGCCTGCCCGGTCTGTGCCTGAAGTTCACGCAGGCCCGCAGCCAGCTCTGCCGAGCCACGAGTGGCTGTATAAATACCGTCGTGGAAACCGTATCCGGGTACGGCCAGCTGGTTGGCTAGGTCGCGGGAGCCGTCGCGAAGCTGGTTCATCTTTGCCACCGCGTCCGGCGGCAGCTGCGCGGTTAGCGCCTGCTCGCGCAGGTCTTGCAGCGACTCGCGCGCCTGCACCGCCTCCGGGTCTTTCGCGTCTTTGAGTTCCTCCAGGGAGCGGTCGATCGCGCCGACCACCTGGCCGCGCACCGCCTCAAACCCTACGATCTGGCCCACAATCTCCCCGATGGAGTCCGCCAGCTGCGTCGCGCCCGCGCCCAACTGGCCGGTGCCGGCCTGGAGCTGGACCATGCCGTCGGCAAGTTCTTGGGATCCGGACTGGGCGGCCGTGAGGGCGTCGATAAGCTGCTGAGCTTGCCCCTGCGCCTCGCCGATGCCCGCGGCGAGCTGACCCGCGCCCTGCTTGAGCACCGTCGCCTGCAGGCCGGCTTCACCGGCGGCACGGCGCGCGTCGCCAAGATTGTCCGGGCCGACTTGCGGGGCACCCGAAACCTCAGAATCGCGTCCCGCATTCGCCCACGTGTCGGCCGGACTCATGGGTAAAAATACCCCAACTACCAGCGCCAAAAGCGCACACACCAACCGCCACGCGTTGCCCGATTGCATGGCACTTTTCTTAGCACCCGCACGGGCCTTGTGGCGGGAGGCGCACCGCCGGAAATGCTCACCGTTAGAACCGTATCGTCACCCTTGATACTGTCGTAAGGGTTCTTGCCAAAACCATGCATTGAAATTGGGTTCACCATGACACTTCCCCTTGCCATCGGGCTCGTAGCGGCAACGGTGGTGCTCTCCCCGTTGCTGGTGCGCGTTATGGACAGGAAGGCCGGGTACCCGGTCGCGGTGCTGCTGTTCGCTGCAGCGGCCGTGCTGGGCTCCAAGCTCACCTCCGTGATGGAGGGCGATGCCCTGGAATGGTCCAGGCAGTGGGCGAACGATGTGCTGGGCTCGGGCACCTCGGTGGCGTTCGCGCTGCGCGCTGACGGCCTCGGCATCTTCTTCGCGCTGCTCGCCCTCGTCATCGGCGGGGTTGTCATGTGCTACTCCGCCGCGTACCTACCGGAAAAAGAGGGCAACACCAGCTTCTACACCATCATGACGGCGTTCACCCTCTCGGTGTTGCTGCTCGTGTTGGCGAACGACGTGGTGCTGCTCTTCATCGCATGGGAGCTCGTCTCCATCGCGTCGTTTATGCTGATCGCCCGCTCCGGCTCCTCCGGCGAGGCAGGCTCGTACCGCACCCTGATCCTCACGTTCTTCGGCGGTCTCACGCTGCTCGCCGCGCTCGCGCTTGCGGCGGTCAACGCCGGCACGACGTCGCTCGAGGGCATTTTGCAAAGCGACGTGTGGCGTCACAACCCCACCGTGACCACCACCGTGGCCGTGCTCGTGGCCCTGTCCGCCTTCACCAAGGCCGCGCAGTTCCCGTTCCACTTCTGGCTGCCGGAGGCAATGGCCGCCGCCACCCCGGTATCCGCCTTCCTGCACGCCGCTGCCGTGGTCAAGGCGGGTGTCTACGTGCTGCTTCGCTTCTCCTCCATCTTCGCCGACGTGACCGCGTGGAACGTTCTGCTCACCGCCACCGGCTTGTTTACCGCGCTGATGAGCGCGGTGTTCGCGATCACGAAGACGGACCTGAAGCATCTCACCGCGTACTCAACCGTGAGCCACCTGGGTTGGATTGTCGCCGCGATCGGCATCGGCACCCCGCTGGCACTCGCCGCAGCACTCACCCACACGCTCGCCCACGCGCTGTTTAAGTCCTCACTGTTTATGCTGATCGGTGTTGTCGACCACGAGGCCGGCTCGCGCGACATGCGCCGTCTGGGCAAGCTGTATGACAAGATGCCGTTTACGTTCGTCTCCACGGTGGTGGCTGCGGCGTCGATGGCCGCTATCCCGCCGCTGTTCGGCTTCATCTCCAAAGAGTCGATCCTGAGCGCCTTCGAGGACTCGGCGTACGGCACGCTGTTGCTCATCGTGGGCGGCATCGCCGCGTTCCTCACCTTCGTCTACTCCGCGAAGATCGTCTTCGGCGCGTTTGTAGACGGCCCGAAGGACATGACCGGCGTCCACGAAGCACCGGTTGCGCTCTGGTTGCCGGCAGCTCTCCCGGGCCTGATGTCGGCGGTGGTGCCCTTTGGGCTCATGCTTATCGACGCCCCCCTCTCCTCCGCAGTCCGCTCCATCACGGGGGAGGACTACCACTCTCACCTGGCGCTCTTCCACGGTGTGAACGCCCCCTTCATCGTCTCCATGGCGGTGCTTGTTGCCGGCGTTTTGTTCGTCATCTTCGCGCGCCACACCGTCTTCGAGCGCGCGGAGAACAAGGAGTTGCTGCCGTTCAACGGCAACGAGGTGCTAGGCGGCATCGGTCGCGGCTCGACCCGCTTCGGCCGCCAGCTCGGCGCCGTCGCCGACGGCTTCAACCCGTCGCGCCACCTGTTCCCGGTGCTGCTGCTCGTGGTGTTGCTCGGCTTCTCCACGCTGCTGTTTACCGACGGCGTCGACGGCGTCCCGCTCGCGCCTCGCGCCGATGGCATCGATGTGTGGTGGGACCTGATCCCGTTCGCCATCATCGCGGTGTCCGTGGTGGGCCTCATCACCACCCGCTCGCGCCTTGCGTCCACGGTACTTGTTGGCACGACAGGCGTGGGCATGAGCTTGCAGATGTTGATGCTGGGCGCGCCCGACGTCGCGCTCACCCAGATCCTGGTGGAGTCGCTCACCGTCGTCGTGATGATGGTGGTGCTGCGCTACCAGCCGCGCATCTTCCCGGAGACCCCGCGCCGGCGCAAGGTGCTTGCTGGAATCTTCGCCGTGTTGACCGGCTTCGTGGCCTTCCTCGGCGTCTACACCCTGCTGGGCCGCCACGAGCGCTCTGACCTGGCGATGTGGTACCTCACCGAGGGCGGCAAGGTGACCGGCGCCGACAACATCGTCGCGGTGATCATCGTCGAGTTCCGTGGCTTCGATACGCTTGGTGAGCTTTCGGTGCTCGGCATGGCCGCCGTAGTCATCGCCGCGGTGACCCAGTCGATGCCGCGCCACATGTTCGAGGCCGGCACCCGCCCGCGCCCGTTCGGCCAGTCCCAGTTCAACTCGCTGCCGCTGCGCAAGGCCGCGGCCATGGTCGCGCCCGTATTGCTGGTGTTGTCGATCATCATCTTCTTCCGCGGCCACAACGCTCCGGGCGGCGGCTTCGTCGCAGCGCTGGTGATGGCCACCGCGTTCGCGCTGAACTACCTCTCGCGCGGCGCGGACGCCTACGTGGTGGGCCAGCTCACCCCGATCAAGCTCGCCGCATGGGGCATCATCATCGCGATCTCCTCCGGCTTCCTGGGGCTGATCGAGGGCGGATTCATGTACGCCATCCACGGCGAGATCGCCGGCCAGCACCTGACCACGTCGCTCATCTTCGACTTCGGTATTTACCTCGCGGTGCTCGGCATGGTCACGCAGGCGATCAACGCGCTCGGCGGGTACCTGCGCCCGGGCACCGAGATCCGCAACCTGGACTACACGCGCGACGAGCCGGACAACCCGCTGCCAAACGTGCCGGAACCGGAGCACCCGGAGAACGCCGTGAAGTCCCACCCGGAGCCGATCAACCCGGCCGACGACCCGCAACCCGTATCCACGAAGGAGCAGTAAGAGACATGGTTATGGCACTTACTATCGCGGTGCTGGTCGCCGGGGCCGTCTACCTCGTGCTGCAGCGCGGCATGGTTCGCATTATCTTCGGCATGTCGCTCATGGGCCACGCCGCGAACCTCACCCTGCTGGCCGCAGGCGTCGGCGCGTGGCGCGGCGAGGCGTTCCCCTCTCGCACCCCCATGGAGGATCTCTCCGACCCTCTGCCCCAAGCGTTCGTGCTGACCGCGATCGTGATCGCGATGGCGACCACCACGATCCTGCTTATGCTCGCATCTTTGGGCAGGGACGACGACACGTTCGACAACCCCACCGGCACCGACGCCGCCTACGACAAGATGCGGCTGAGCCCAAGCGCGCTCAGCACCGCAGGCCGCCGAGCCCGCCTGAACCCGCGCAAGCTTGAGGAGATTCGCAATATGGAGGTGAACCGATGACAGCAGACGCCCTGTTGCCAGTGTTCGTGGCGCTGCCGTTGATCGTGTCCGCGATCACCGCACTGAGCTCGTCCAAGCAGCTTAACGACGCCCTGTCCATCATCATCCCCGCCATCAACCTCGCCGGCGGCATCTGGCTCTACACCTACACCGCCGAGCACGGCACGATCTCGCACGTGATCGGCCTCTACCAAGGCGGCGTGGGCATCTCGTACGCGGGCGACCAGTTCTCCGCGGTCATGCTGGTGACCACCATGATCGTGGCGCTGGCCGCGAACTGGTTCGCCATCGCCATCGGCGAGACGCAATCGCGCTACTACACGCCGCTGACCCTCGTTCTGATCACCGGTGTCACCGGCGTCCTGCTCACGGCCGACCTGTTCAACTTCTTCGTCATGATCGAGGTCATGCTGCTGCCGTCGTACGGCCTGATCGCCATGACCGGTACCCGCCACCGACTGCTGTCTGCCCGCACGTTCGCGCTGGTGAACCTGTCAGCCTCCACGCTGCTCGTGGTGGGCGTCGGCTACCTCTACGGCGTGACCGGCGCGGTGAACATCGCCGCGCTCCAGGGCGCGGCCGCCGGCAACGGCCCAGTCACCGTCGCGACCGGGCTGGTGATGATCGCCGTGGCCGCCAAGGCCGGCGTCTTCCCGGTCCACACCTGGCTGCCGCGCACCTACCCGTCCACCTCCGCCGCGGTGATGGGCCTGTTCTCCGGCCTGCACACCAAGGTGGCGGTTTACATGATCTTCCGTCTCTGGGTCATGCTCTTCGACATGGACCCGCGCTGGAACACGCTGATCATCGTCATCATGGTGATCTCCATGATCATCGGCGGTTTCGCGGGTCTCGCCGAGGACACCATGCGCCGTGTGATCGCCTACCAGATGGTCAACGGCATGCCGTTCATCTTGGTCACGCTGGCGCTGACGACCGGCGGCAACCTTGATTCCGGCGCGGCGCGCTATGCGCTGGCCGCCGGCTTGCTTTACACCCTGCACCACATGATCACCGTCGCCGCGCTCGTGCTCAACACCGGTGCGATCGAGGAGACCTACGGCACCGGCACGATGTCGAAGCTCTCCGGTATCGCGCGCCGTGACCCGTGGACCTCGGCAGTGTTCGTCGCCGGCGCGTTCTCCATCGTCGGCTTCCCGCCGTTCTCCGGCATCTTCGGCAAGGTCACAATCATGATGGCCGCCGCCAGGGCTGGCGACTGGCGCTCCTGGGTGGTCATCACCGCCATCATCATCGCGTCCTTCGGTGCGCTGCTGTCCATGATGCGCCTGTGGAAGAAGGTCTTCTGGGGCCGGCCAATGCAGCATTACCCGGAAGCGTTGAATGTGCGGTGGAGGTTTTTGGTGCCGTCGTTAAGCCTGATGCTCCTGTCGGTCCTCATGTTCGTCTTCGCCGGCCAAATGTGGGGCATCTCCACCGCGGCGGTTGACAGCCTGCTTGACGTCGACGCGTACACCACCGCCGTACTCGGCACCGATGCCGTGGGCGTGCCCGACGTTTCAGCAATCCAGGGAGGCAAGTAAATGTCACGCATCGGCCACTGGATCGGCTACACGTTCTGGATCATCAAGGAGATCCTGGTCGCCGGCTTCACCGCCACCGCCGCCGGGTTCAAACGCGACCCCGGCATCGAGCCGATCGTGATCTTCTACCCGCTGCGCGTCACCAGCGACTGGGACATCTTCTGGTTCACCACCTCCATCACCGTCACCCCGGGCACCTTGTCCATGGGCCTGCGCCACCGCACCGCCCCAGACGAGGCGGAGACCCTCATTGT
Source organism: Corynebacterium sp. Marseille-Q4381 (assembly GCF_036881695.1). Classification (NCBI taxonomy): domain Bacteria; kingdom Bacillati; phylum Actinomycetota; class Actinomycetes; order Mycobacteriales; family Corynebacteriaceae; genus Corynebacterium; species Corynebacterium sp. Marseille-Q4381. The sequence continues at coordinate 38,875 of NZ_JBAJNR010000014.1, forward strand.
CCAAGCAGCGTTCGGCTCGGACCCGGTCGAGGTCATCGAGGGCCTGATCGACATGGAGGAGCACGTTAACCCGCAGGTGAAAGCAATGCTTATCGACGCCACCTCCGTCCCCTGGGAGCCCTACATCGACCACGGCGACACCACGCCAACCACCGACCTCCCGCCCGCCGAAAGGATGGAGTGAGATGTTTGAACCAATCGTCCTGACCTGCATGGTCATCATCGCCGTGTGCCTGTTGGTGGTGCTGGGCAAGCTCATCTTGAGCTCCGACGAGCTCACCCGCGCCGTGCTGTCAGACTTCGTGTTCTATGCCATGGTCGCCATCTTCTTGGTGTGGACCCTGTTTACGGAGACCATGATCGGCTACGACATCGCCGTGCTCGCGGCAATTGTGTGCGGCGTGGTGCCCACCATCTCCATGGCCCGCATCATCTCGAGAGGACGCCGCTAATGACTATCGCCGAAATCGTCGTCGCCACGCTGGTGATCGTGGCCACCGTGTTCGTGGTGGGCTGCACGCTGCTGCAGCTGCGCGCCCCCGACGCGCTCACGCGCGCGAACCTCTTGGGCCCGCTGGTGTGCCTGGCGTTTCCCATCCTGCTGGTGGCCAAGCTAGTGCGCACGTTCTCCACCACAGGCTTCGATCTCGGTGACCTCATCATGGCGCTGCTCGCCATCGCCGGCGTGTGGATCGTCGGCTCGGTGGGCACGTTTGTCATGGGACGCGTGCTCTACGGTGTGACGGTGTCGGACAAGCGCTCCTCGTAGGCGCCTCGTGAGCAGGCCTGATGACGACTACGTCACCGACCTCGCCTTAAAAGCGGGGCGGGGCGACCGCGCCGCCCTTAACGACTTCATCGCGCTCACCCAAGACGACGTGTGGCGCTTGCTCGCGCACCTCGCGGGGCGCGAGTACGCCGACGACCTGACACAGGAGACGTACCTGCGGGTTTTGAAGTCGCTGCCGCGGTTCGCCGGCCGCTCATCGGCTCGCACGTGGCTTTTGTCGCTCGCGCGGCGCACGTGGGTGGATTCGGTGCGCCACGACATGGCGCGGCCCCGCAAATCCGCCGCCGAGTACGAAGACGTTGCCGCCGAACAGCCGAGCCACGACAACGCGTCGACCTGGTCCGAGGTGATGGACGCGCGTGCGCTCCTTGACAGCCTGGCGCCCGAGCGCCGCGAAGCCTTGGTACTGACCCAGGTGCTCGGCTACACCTACGAGGAGGCAGCGAAAATCGCAGGCGTGCGAGTCGGCACCATCCGCTCGCGCGTGTCTCGGGCGCGCGCGGACCTGATCGCGGGTGGATAAGATAGAAGAGCTCATTTACTCGTTTACACCCCTTTGGAGCGAGCTCACATGCTCAAAACCGCGTTATTTATCTCGTTCGCGTTCATCGGCACCGTCGTCGGCGCCGGCTTCGCCTCCGGCCAAGAGGCGCTTCTGTACTTCTCCGCCTTCGGCACCGACGGCATCTGGGGAGCGGTGCTCTCGTCCGCGCTGATGCTGATCTCCGGCGTGACCATCCTCCAGCTCGGCTCTTTCTTCCAGGCGAAGGAGCACATGGAGGTGCTTGGCAACATCTCCTCCAAGGTCATGTCCTGGATCCTCGATATCGCCACGATTGTCACGCTGTTCTCGATCGGCTTCGTCATGTTCGCCGGTGCCGGCGCGAACCTGAACCAGCAGTTCGGTTTGCCGCCGTGGATCGGCGCGGTGCTGATGCTCGCGCTGACCATCGGCTTCGGCTTGCTGGACGTAGACAAGGTCACCGGCGCCATCGGCTCGCTGACCCCGTTCCTGCTGGTGCTGGTCATCATCGGCTGCTCGTGGACGCTTATTAACGCCCACCCGGACTGGTCCACCATCGACGCTCAGGCGGCCCTGGTCGAGACCACCCTGCCCAACTGGTGGATCGCTGCGCTGAACTACACCGGCCTGAACGTGATGTGCGTCGTCTCGATGGCGCTGGTCATCGGTGGCAACCAGTTGGACACCCGCGCCGCCGGCCTCGGCGGCCTGCTCGGCGGCATGGGCTACTTGGTCATGCTGATGCTGCTGGCGATCGCCCTTTTGGTGAAGGTCGACACCGTCGCGGGCAGCGACATGCCGCTGCTGACGCTGATCACCGACCTGAACCCGACACTCGGCCTCGTGATGTCGATCGTCATCTTCGGCATGATTTTCGCCACCTCGCTCGGCATGTTCTACGCGCTGGGCAAGCGCCTTTCCCGCGGCCGCGAAGACAAGTTCCGCATTATCTTCATCTCCACCTGTCTGATCGGTTTCGTGCTGTCCTTCGTGGGCTTCCAGAAGCTGGTCTCCGTGGTCTACCCGATCCTGGGCTACCTCGGCATCCTCCTGATCGCCGTGATGGTCGCCGCCTGGCTGCGCGGCGCGCCGAAGCTGAAGAAGGAAGGTGACCGCCGCCGCCGCGCGATGGAGCTCACCCGCCTGAAGCTGGACCCGCGCGAGCGCTTCACCAAGAACGACCAGCGCGAGCTGGAGCACGTCACGTCGATGTCCGTCATCGACGACGAGGAGCTGGCAGAGGCCCTCGAAGAGGAGGTCGCCACAGAGCTTGCGGAGGACGAGGAAGTCGACTTCGATATCGAGGACCGCGAGCTCGACCCGGTCGTGTACGTCTCCTACACCGAGCCGGTGAGCCAGGCGGAGTACGAGCGCCACCCCGATGAGCCGTGGAACGACACCACGGTTGACGAGATCATCGCCGAGGATCAGGAAGAGATCGCCGAGCGCGAAGCCGAGGAAGCTGAGGCCGCCGCGGAAGGCGACGCGGAGAACGAGGGCGCGGCAGGTTCCACCCGGTTGTAGGCGCCCCCCGCCACGAAAACCCGGCCACATCGGCCGGGTTTTCTTTTGGCTTGCTGCTGCCTCTTAGACCAGCAGCTCGGCGATCTGCACCGTGTTCAGCGCGGCGCCCTTACGCAGGTTGTCACCGGAGACGACGAAGATGAGACCGCGACCGCCGTCGACCGCCTGGTCTTGGCGGATGCGCCCAACCAGCGACTCGTCGCCGCCGGTGGCCTCGAGCGGGGTCGGCACGTCGACGACCTTCACGCCCGCCGCGCCCTCAAGCACCTTGGCAGCCTCTTCCGGCGTGATTGGGTTGTCGAACTCCGCGTGCACCACCATCGTATGGCCGGTGAACACCGGCACGCGCACACAGGTGCCGGACACCTTCAGATCCGGCAGGCCCAGGATCTTGCGCGACTCGTTGCGGAGCTTCTGCTCCTCGTCGGTCTCGTTGGTGCCGTCGTCGACAAGGTTGCCTGCCAGCGGCAGCGCGTTGAACGCGATCGGGGCGACATAGGGGCGAAGGTCTGCCGGCTGCAGCAGCGAGCCGTCGCGCGCCAAATCGTTGAGCTGCGGGCCGATCTCGCCCACCTGCGTAGCGAGCGCGTTCACGCCGGCCAGGCCGGAACCAGACACGGCCTGGTAGGAGGCGACGCGCAGGGTGTTGAGCCCGGCAACGTCGTGCAGCGCCTTGACCACCGGCATGATCGCCATGGTGGTGCAGTTCGGGTTCGCGATAATGCCCTTCTTCAGCTCGCGCGCCTCATCCGGGTTCACCTCGGAAACGATCAGCGGCACGTCGTTGTCCTTGCGCCACGCCGAGGAGTTGTCCACGACCTTCACACCCGCCGCGGCGAACACCGGCGCCCACTCGCGCGAGGTCGACCCGCCGGCAGAAAACAGCGCGATGTCGATGTCGCGCACAGAGTCCTCGGTAACCTTGGCAAGGTCCTCGATCTCAACGGTCTGGCCGCGGAAGGCCACCTTCTCGCCCGCGGAGCGCGCCGAGGCGAAGAAGCGGACGTTGTCGCAGGGGAAATCGCGCTCGTCCAAGATGTCGCGCATCACGCGGCCGACCTGGCCGGTGGCGCCAACGATTGCAACGGTTGTCATGATGGAAAACTCCTTCTAGCGGCCGGTGCCGGCGTAGACGATAGCCGGCTCGTCGCCGCCCAGCTCGAACTTGGTGTGCAGGGCGCGCGCCGCTTCCGCGAGGTCGTCCTTGCGCACCACGGCGGTGATGCGGATCTCGGAGGTGGTGATCATGTCGATGTTGATGTCGGCGTCGCGCAGCGCCTCGGTGAAGTCGGCGGTGACCCCCGGGTGCGACTTCATGCCCGCGCCCACGAGCGAGACCTTGCCCACCTGGTCGTTGTAGGTGATGTCGTCCCAGCCCTCGGTGTCCTTCATCTCGTTCAGGAACGCCATGGTGCGCTCGCCGTCAGCCACCGGCAGCGTGAAGGTGATGTCGGTCTTGTTGTCCTCGATCGAGGAGATGTTCTGCAGCACCATGTCGATGTTGACCTCGGCCTGCGCCAGCGCGCGGAACACCTTCGCCGCCTCCCCCGGCTTGTCCTGGATACCCAGGATCGTGATCTTCGCCTCCGAGTCGTCGGTTGCGACACCGGTCAACACTGCTTCTTCCACGGGAATATCCTCCAATGCTCCGGCGACGAGGGTGCCGGGGTCGTTGCTGTAAGACGAGCGCACCCGCATGGGCACGTTCCAGGCGCGGGCGTACTCGACGCTGCGCAGCACCAGAATCTTCGAGCCGGACGCGGCCAGTTCCAGCATCTCCTCGAAGCAGAGCTGGTCCAGCTTGCGCGCGTCGGGCACGATGCGCGGGTCGGCGGTGTACACGCCGTCCACGTCCGAGTAGATCTCGCACACGTCGGCTTTCAGCGCCGCCGCGAGTGCCACCGCGGTGGTGTCGGATCCGCCGCGGCCGAGCGTGGTCACGTCCTTGGTGTCGCGGTTGACGCCTTGGAAGCCGGCGACGATGGCGATCTTGCCCTGGTCGATGGCGTCTTGCACGCGCCCCGGCGTGACCTCAATAATGCGCGCGTTGCCGTGGCGCTCGGTGGTGATCACGCCGGCCTGCGAGCCGGTGAACGACTGCACGTCGGCGCCGAGCGACGCCACCGCCATCGCGACCAGCGAGTTGGAGATGCGCTCGCCGGCGGTGAGCAGCATGTCCATCTCGCGCGCGGGCGGGGCGGGGTTGACCTGCGCCGCGAGGTCTAGCAGTTCGTCGGTGGTGTCGCCCATCGCGGAGCACACGACCACCACGTCGTTGCCGGCGCGCTTTGTGGCCACGACCCGTTCTGCGACTGCGCGGATCCGTTCCGCGCTCTCGAGCGAGGAACCGCCGTACTTCTGCACGACCAAGGCCATGGTCTGCACCCTTTCCGTATCTTGCTGTCAGTGCCAACCAGAATAACCGCTCGGGCGACACGCGTTGCAGCTGCCCGTTATTATCATTCGCTGTGCAGAGCAACATCACGGCGGCAACCTTCGCGATCATTTCCGCCGTGTTGATCGCGGTCGGCACCGTGTGGCGCCACCGTATTTTGCGTGCTGGCCAGGCCCGCTCGGAGGCCAACGACGCGCCGCTTGCTTCCCTTTCCAACATTCGCTGGTGGCTTTCGATCGCTATCGCGCTGCTCGCCTACGCCTTCCAAGCCGCGGCGCTCGCCTACGGCTCCCTGCTCATCGTCCAGCCGATTCTGGTGCTGTCGCTCATGCTCACGCTGATCCTCTCCGCCGTTGCCGAAAGACGCCGGATGTCGCGTCACGAGTGCATCTGGGCGGCGCTGCTCACAGCCTCGGTTGCGGTGGTGGTGCTGATCGGGCGCCCGCAGCCCGGCACGCGCGAGGTACCCGGGTGGGAGTGGGTTGCGGTGATCGCGCTTGGTCTGGCTCTCACGGCGGGAGCTTTTGCATTTGCTTATCGACGCTCCCCGCAAACCCAAGCCCTCACCTTCGGCGCCACCTGCGGCGCGATCTACGGCTACCTCGCAGTTTTTGCCAAGGTGGCGGTCGACGTGCTCGCCCGCGAGGGCGTGTGGGCGATGCTGCGGAGCTGGCAGCTGTGGGCCGTGGTCGCGACCGCGGTTGTGGGTCTGGTGGTGCAGCAGTACGCATTCGGCGCGGGGGATCTGGCCGCGTCGTTGCCCGCCAGCAAGGTCGCCGAACCGATCGTGGCCCTTGCGCTCGGCTACGTCTTGTTGGATGAGGAGTTTGCTGTGGGGGCGTGGGGAATGGGGTTGATG
>NZ_JBAJNR010000015.1:0-33657 GCF_036881695.1 Corynebacterium sp. Marseille-Q4381
CGCGGGGGCCGGGGGAGGGCCCAAACGCCGCAGGGCGACAAAGGTGCAGGCTGTGACGAGCGCGGTTGAGCGCGACGGCAATTTGCACGAGCTGCTTGGTGAGGCGCCGCTGGTGTTGCCGACCGTGATTGGGCACAACGTCCGTTAGACGTATCGCCGGAGTAATACAATAGGCCCATGCTGCGCGTGACTGATCTGCGGGAAACGACCCCCACCACCTCACAGCTGCGCCGGTTGCTGCCCCGCGGCGGTACCGACGTGGCGTCTGTTTTGCCCACTGTCGCTCCGATTGTGGAGGCGGTGCGCGACCGCGGCGCCGAAAAGGCCTTGGAGTACGGCGAACAGTTTGACCGCATCCGCCCGGAATCGGTCGTCGTGCCCGAAGCGGTGATTGACGCCGCCGAGGCAGGTCTTGAGCCCGAGGTCAAAGAGGCGCTGGAGGTGGCGATTGCGCGGATCCGCAAAGTCCACGCAGAGCAGAAACCCAAGGAGCACACGACCACGCTTGCGGATGGGGCGACGGTGACCGAGACATACATCCCCGTCGAGCGCGTCGGTCTGTACGTGCCGGGTGGAAAGGCGGTGTACCCCTCCAGCGTGCTGATGAACGTCATCCCCGCGCAGGAGGCAGGGGCATCAACCATGGTGGTGTGCACCCCGCCGCAGGTTGAGTTCGGCGGGTGGCCGCACCCGGTGACGCTGGCTGCGTGCCGGCTGCTCGGCATCACCGAGGTGTGGGCGGTGGGCGGCGCGCAGGCGATCGCGCTGATGGCATATGGCGACGACGAAGCTGGCCTCGAGCCGGTGGACATGGTCACCGGCCCCGGCAACATCTTCGTGGCGGCAGCGAAACGCCTGGTGAACGGCGTCGTCGGCATCGACGCTGAGGCTGGTCCGAGCGAGATCGCGGTCATCGCCGACGAAACGGCGGACGCCGAGTATGTCGCGCTCGACCTCATCTCGCAGGCGGAGCACGACGAGCAGGCCGCCAGCGTGCTGATTACGGATTCGCAATCGCTGGCTGAAGAGGTGCAGCGGGTCGTCGACAAGCGAAGTGCCCTCACGCTCAACGCGGAGCGCGCCGCGTCCGCGCTCGGCGGCGCGCAGTCCGGCATCGTGCTGGTGCGCGACGAGGAACAGGCGGTGGCGGTCGCGAACGCGTATGCGGCGGAGCACTTGGAAATCCACACCCGCAACCCGCGCGAGACGGCAAAGCGCATCACCAACGCCGGTGCGATCTTCGTCGGACCGTATTCGCCAGTGCCGCTGGGGGATTACGCCGCCGGGTCCAACCACGTCCTGCCAACCTCCGGCACCGCGCGATTCAACCCGGGACTGAGCACGCACACGTTCTTAAAACCCGTGAGCCTGATCGAGTACGACCAGCAAGCACTGACAGAGATCGGCAACCACATCATCGCGCTCGCGGACAAGGAGCAGCTGCCGGCCCACGGAGAGTCGATCGCGGCTCGGATGGGGGACAAATAAATGGCTGCCTCTACTACCTCGGACATCACTCTGGACAACCTGCCGCTGCGCGAGGAGCTGCGCGGGAAATCGGCCTACGGTGCGCCGCAGCTCGATGTCGCGGTGGCGCTGAACACGAACGAGAACCCGTACCCGCCGTCGCAGGCGCTTATCGACGATCTCGTTGCGGAAGTCGCACGAGTAGCGGCGTCGCTGAACCGCTACCCGGAGCGCGACGCGGTCGAGCTGCGCGACGCGCTCGCGGCGTACGTGACTAAGCAGACCGGCGTTGCGGTGACGCGCGGCAACGTGTGGGCCGCCAACGGCTCCAACGAGGTGCTCCAGCAGCTGCTGCAGGCGTTCGGCGGGCCCGGTCGCACGGCGCTGGGTTTCGTGCCCTCGTACTCGATGCACCCCATCCTGAGCGCGGGTACGCAGACCGAGTTCATCGGCGTAAACCGCGGGGAGGACTACCGCATCGACATGGATGCGGCGCTTCGCGCAATCGCCGAGCACGCCCCAGACGTGGTCTTTATCACCACCCCGAACAACCCCACCGGCGACGTCACGTCACTGCCCGACATCGAGCGGATCATCCAGGCCGCGCCGGGCATCGTCATCGTCGACGAGGCGTACGCCGAATTCTCCCCGTCGCCTTCCGCTTGCGAGCTCATTGAGCGCTACCCGGCGAAACTCGTGGTGTCGCGGACAATGAGCAAGGCCTTCGACTTCGCCGGCGGCCGCCTGGGCTACTTCGTCGCGGCCGAGGCGTTCATCGAAGCGGTGATGTTAGTGCGCCTGCCGTACCACCTCTCCGTGCTTTCTCAGGCGGCGGCGCTTGTGGCGCTGCGCCATGCGGACGAGACGCTGGGCACGGTGGAAAAGCTCTCGCGCGAGCGCGACCGCGTGCAGCGGGAACTCACGCAGCTGGGCTATGACGTGGTGCCGAGCGAATCGAACTTCATCTTCTTCGGGCACTTCGACGATGCGCACCAGGCGTGGCAGCAGTTTTTGGACCGGGGCGTGCTGATCCGCGACGTCGGCGTGCCCGGCCGGCTGCGCGTCACTATCGGGCTGGACGAGGAAAACGACGCCTTTTTGGCGGCGGCGAAGGAGATCATCAATGGCTGACACGGCTGACACAACCACTTCGGCGCGCATCGGGCGCGCGACCCGGACCACCAGCGAGTCCGACATCACCGTGGAAATCAACCTCGACGGCACCGGCAAGGTGGATGTGGACACCGGCCTGCCGTTTTTCGACCACATGCTCACCGCGTTCGGCACCCACGGCGCGTTCGACCTCACCGTGAAAGCCAAAGGCGACACCCACATCGACGCGCACCACACGGTCGAGGACACCGCGATTACCCTGGGCTGGGCGCTCGCAGAGGCAGTGGGGGACAAGGCCGGCATCACCCGCTTCGGCTCGATGCTGCTCCCCATGGACGAAACCCTGGTCGAGTCCGTGGTGGACATCTCCGGCCGGCCGTACTTCGTCATGAACGGCGAGCCGGAGCACATGCAGTGGCAGATCATCGGCGGCCACTACGCCACCGTGATCAACCAGCACTTCTTCGAAACGCTGGCGTACAACGCGCGCATCACCCTCCACGTCAACGTCCGCTACGGGCGCGACCCGCACCACATCACCGAAGCCGAGTACAAGGCCGTCGCTCGCGCACTGCGACAGGCGGTCTCGCGCGACGGCAAGCTGAAAGGCGTCCCCTCCACAAAGGGTGCTTTGTAAGCAGTTCCTGTGTCGAACCCGTGTGATTCGGGTACGGTGCCAGCGTGGATTCCCCCGCGCCGGTGGAGCCGTGTCTGAATTGAGAAGGGAGTGCAGGTTTGGCCCTGAACGGAGCGTTCGCGCGCGCACGCAGACCGTTGACCCCGGAAGAGGTCGATAGCTTCACCTCGGTATGGCGGGCGAGGGGCATCGTGCCGGTGCTCATCGCCGTCGCCTCGGCGTTCGGCGCGTGGTCGTTCCTTCTGCCCGTGGTGCCTACCGCGGTGATCGACGCTGGGGGGCCGGAGACGCTGGCGGGCCTCAGCACCGGCATTTTCATGCTCGCCACAGTGATCACCCAGGTCTTCACTCCGTGGCTGCTCCGAACTGTTGGCTACCGCGCGGTGATGGTGGCGTCCGCTTTGCTGCTCGGCGGCGGGGCGTTCGGCTACATGCTCGGAATGGAACCAGGCGCGCTGCTCACCGTCAGCGCGGTGCGCGGCGTCGGCTTCGGGGCGCTGTCCGTGGCCGAGGCCGCGATCATCGCGGAACTGGTGCCGCTCCGCTTGCTCGGCAGCGCGACGGGCGCGCTGGGCCTGGTCGTCGGCGCCTCGCAGATGGTGGCTTTGCCGCTCGGCCTAGCGCTAGTGGACGTGGTGGGCTACAACGGCGTATTCGCTGCCGGCGCGACCGTGGGGTTGATCTCGCTGCTCGCGTCGCTGCTGATCCCGTCGATTCCGCCCGCCGCGGAGGACGAGGCGGTGCCCAGCGCGGTGCGCGTGCCCACTTGGCACCTGGTGCTGGTGCCGGCGCTCGCGCTTATGTTCGTCACCACCGCCTACGGCGCCATCACCAACTTTTTGCCCGCCTCCATGCGCGACCTCGATCCGGTGCGCGGCGCAGCGCTCGGCGGTCTTATGCTCGGCGTGCTCAACCTAGCCGCGATGCTCTCGCGCTACTTCGCCGGCCGGGTGATGGACCGAAAGGGCTACCCGGGAACGGTGCTTATCCCGTTCCAGATCTCCGCGGCTGTCGGCGTGTTCATGATGGCGGTCATCCTCTTCCTCCAACTGCCCGTGTGGACCATGGTCATCGCGGTGATCTTCTACGGCGCCGGATTCGGCGCGGTGCAGAACGAGGCGCTGACCACCATGTTCTACCGCCTGCCGCGCTCCAAGTCTTCGCAGGCGTCGGCGATCTGGAACATCGCCTTCGACGGCGGCACGGGCATCGGATCCACCGTCTACGGGATGGTGCTGACCACCATGGCGTTCGCGCCGATGTACGGCATTGCCAGCGCGGTGATCGTGCTGGGGCTCGCCGTGACGCTGCTGGACCGGCAACTGGGCCGCCACCGCGTGGTTGAGGTGAACAATTTGGCGGTGCGTCTCAAAGCTGTCCAAGCCCCGCGGCGCTACCGGTAGGCGCTACACTTTCCGTCCATGACTCACACCGCCAACACCACGCCGACTGTGGCGCTGCTCGACTACGGCGCCGGCAACCTGCGCTCTGCCCACCGCGCGCTGGAACACGTGGGTGCGGACGTCGCGGTGACGAAAGACCCGCACACAGCCGTCGAGGCGGACGGACTTGTGGTCCCAGGCGTCGGAGCCTTCGCGGCGTGCATGCGCGGCCTCAACGAGGTTGCCGCGCCGCGCATCGTTGGCCAGCGGCTCGCCGGCGGGCGGCCTGTGCTGGGCATCTGCGTGGGCATGCAGGTGATGTTCGAGCGCGGCGTGGAGCACGGGGTTGATGCGGCTGGGCTGGGGGAGTGGCCGGGGAGCGTCGATAAGCTTGATGCCCCCGTGCTGCCCCACATGGGCTGGAACACCGTGGAGGTGCCCGAGGGAAGCGCCATGTTCGCGGGGCTCGACTCTGACACCCGGTTCTACTTTGTTCACTCCTACGCGGCGCGCGAGTTCCCGCTGGCGGAAGACGAGTTTATTGCCTACCCGAAGGTCGCGTGGGCCGCGCACGGGCCGAGCCGGTTCGTCGCGGCGGTGGAGAACGGCCCGCTGTGGGCGACCCAGTTCCACCCTGAAAAGTCCGGCGATGCTGGGCTCCAGCTGCTGGCGAACTGGGTGGGCACCCTGCGTTAGGATTGGCCGCATGACGTTTACTCTCTTGCCCGCTGTCGATGTGGTCAACGGTCAGGCGGTGCGCCTGCACCAGGGGGAGGCCGGCACGGAAACGGTCTACGGCACTCCGCTCGAGGCGGCGCTGAAGTGGCAGGAGGAGGGTGCGCAGTGGCTGCACTTCGTCGACTTGGACGCGGCGTTCGGCAACGGCTCCAACCACGAGCTGATGGCGCAAGTGACCCGGGAACTTTCCATCAACGTGGAACTGACCGGCGGTATCCGCGATGACGAATCGCTCGAGCGGGCGCTCGCCACCGGTGCGAAGCGGGTCAACATCGGCACGGCCGCGCTGAGGAATCCGGAGTGGACCGAAAGCGCGATCGCGCGCTACGGCGAGCAGATTGCGATCGACATCGCTGTGCGCGAGGAGGACGGCCAGTGGCGCACCAAGGGCGACGGCTGGGTGAGCGACGGCGGGGACCTGTGGGAGGTGCTCGAGCGCTTCGACGCGGCCGGATGTGCCCGCTTCGTGGTCACCGACGTAAGCAAGGACGGCACGCTGACCGGCCCGAACATCGACCTGTTGCGTGATGTGGCCGCGGCGACGGACGCCAAAATTACAGCATCCGGGGGCATTTCCACGCTTGACGACGTCGCCTTGGTCTCCTCCTACCTCGACGAAGGCATCGACTCCGTCATCATCGGCAAGGCCCTGTATGAGAAGCGCTTCAGCCTCGCTGACGCGCTCGCGCGGGTCGCGCTGTGACCGAAGCAGCAGATCGCGCGGACCTCGCGGATTGCCACCGTCTCGCCGCGGCTGCCGTCACGGAGGCGCGCGGCGTGTTTCTCGACCACGTGGGCGCCGCGCCGGCGCTGATGAAGGGCAAGGGCGACTTCGCCACAGAAGCGGATCTGGCCATCGAGGCGCTTTTGCGCGAGCGGCTCGGCGGGGCCACCGGCATTCCTGTCTACGGGGAAGAGGGCGGCGGCGACTTCAACGCCGAAGCCTGCTGGGTGGTCGACCCGATTGACGGCACGTCGAACTACTCCTCGGGCAACCCGAACTGCGCCATTTTGGTCTCGTTGATCCGCGGTGGCCAACCGGTGATGGCGTTCACTGAAATGCCGCTGTTGAACCTGAGTGTGAGCGCTGTTGAGGGCCAGCCGGTGGTGTGCAACGGCACCGCGTTACCGCCGCTGGGAAGCGGCGGCGCGGGCACCCACGCGGCCGCGCAGGTCGGGGTCGGTTCCGTCGGCTCCGACGACCGGGTGCGTTTTCCCGCCTCGACCCGCCTTGCGCTCATTGGCGAGCTCGCGAAAACCGAGCTGCGCCCGCGCATTTCCGGTTCCGTCGGGGTGGACTTGGCCTTCGTCGCCCTCGGCATCTACCGGGCTGCGGTGAGCTTTTCCCCGCACGTCTGGGACAACGCCGCAGGCGTGCTGATCGCGCGCAGTGCCGGCGCCGCCGCCACCGACATGGACGGCCGGCCGTGGTCCCCGGGCAGCGCCGGGGCAATCGTGGGGACCCCCGCGGCGCACGAAACGGCGCTGCGTACGATGTTGCACGTTGCCAACCAGTAGCAGCACGACACAGTAAAGGAAGTTAGCCATGGCAGTTGCGATCCGAGTGATCCCGTGCCTCGACGTCGATAGCGGGCGGGTGGTCAAGGGCGTCAACTTCGAAAACTTGGTGGACGCCGGCGACCCGGTCGAGTTGGCGAAGCGCTACGGCGAGGAAGGCGCGGATGAGCTGACCTTCCTCGACGTCACCGCCTCCAAGGAAGGCCGCGGCACGATGCTGGACGTGGTGCGCCGCACCGCCGAGCAGGTGTTCATCCCGCTGACCGTGGGCGGCGGGGTCCGCAGCGCCGACGACGTGCGCGAGCTGTTGCGCGCCGGCGCTGACAAGGTGAGCGTCAATACCGCCGCCATCGCCCGGCCGGAGCTTCTCCGCGAGCTTGCCGGCGAGTTCGGCTCCCAGTGCATCGTGCTCTCCGTCGACGCGCGCCGCGTGCCGGAAGGCGGTCAAACCCAGCCATCCGGCTTCGAGGTGACGACCCACGGTGGCACCCGCTCCGCCGGCATCGACGCTATCGAGTGGGCGAAAACCGGCGCCGACCTTGGCGTGGGCGAGATCCTGCTGAACTCCATGGACGGCGACGGCACCAAGTCCGGCTTCGATGTGGAGCTGATTCAGCGCGTGCGCGAGGCGGTCTCGATCCCGGTGATCGCCTCCGGTGGGGCGGGCGCAGCCGAGCACTTTCCGCCGGCCGTGGAGGCGGGTGCGGACGCTGTGCTCGCCGCGTCCATCTTCCACTTCGGTGAAGTCTCGATCAGCGAAGTCAAAGACGAGCTGCGCTGCGCAGGGCTGGAGGTGCGCTAGATGTCCGTTGCAACGTACGAACTGGACCCGGCCATCGCCGCGCGCCTGAAACGCAACGACCAGGGCCTCGTGCCCGCCGTGGTACAGGACCACGAGACCAAAGACGTGCTGATGATGGCGTGGATGGACGACCACGCGCTCGCCCACACACTCGCCACCCGCCGCGGCACCTACTACTCCCGCTCCCGAGGCGAGTACTGGGTGAAGGGGGAGACCTCCGGCAACGTGCAGGAGGTGAAGTCGGTGGCGCTGGATTGCGACGGCGACACGATCCTTGTCACCGTTGCGCAAACCGGCGGCGCGTGCCACACCGGTGACACAACCTGCTTCGACGCGGATCGGCTGCTGTAATGGCACCGCACAAGCTCGGGGCCCTGCTCATCGGCACCGGCGCGGCGCTGCTCGGCGCGTTTTCCCGCGGCATGTGGGTCACTGCGACGTACACCGACGAGCTTGCCGGCGGCGGGGTTGCCCACATTCGCGGCGCCGAGTGGTCCACCGAGACCACTGCAGTTGCGCTGCTGCTGTTCGTTGCCGCGATAGGGGCATTTGCTTTACGACGCACCGGTCGCCGCCTCACCGCCATCATCGCAGCACTCGCGTCTCTCGGCGCTGCCGTCTCCCCTGCCCAGCTGCTTATCCGAGGCGCCGACCCGGACCGCGTCCACGCCCTGTTGACCGCGGGACTGGACACCGCTCAGACCGCCAGCACTACGCAAGGCCCGGTGGTTTCGGAGTGGGCGGAAACGACCGCTGCGGACGTCGCCACGCTCTTCCCGCTACTGAGCCTCGCCGGCTGCCTTATCGCCTTTGCCGGCGCCGTATTGGTTGCCGCGCGCCCAGGTGAAGATGCGCCGAAGCAGAACAAGTACGAGAAAGAAGCGGTGCGCCGCGAGCGACTCGCCGACGATCTGGAGACCAACCCCGACTCCGGCCGCGTGATGTGGGATGCGCTCGACGCTGACATCGACCCGACGGACACCACGCCCACGCGACCCTGATTATCGGCGGGCGGGGTTTTCCAGCTACCTTAAAGACATGCTTGCCCCGAGCGCGGTGAACGAGATCGTCACCGGAGTGTTGCGTGACGTGGCGAAGCGCGAAGCCGTCCTACCGTTTCAGGAAGTGAAAGCGCGCTCCCGCGACATGGCACCCACCCGCGACGCCCGTTCCGCGTTGTTGCGGCCGGGTTGCAGCGTCATCGCCGAGATCAAGCTCGATTCCCCTGTCTTCGGTCCGACCGGCGTGAAGCGGCGGAACATCGCGGATGTCGCGCGCGCCATCGAAGAAGGCGGGGCGCACCTCATCGGCTGCCAGACCGAGCGGCTGCGTTTCGGCGGCTCGCTCGAGGATATGGCGCACGCTCGCGCCGCCGTCAACCTGCCGATGGTGTGCCGTGACGTGATCGTGGATCCCTACCAGATCCACGAGGCGCGTTGCTACGGCGCCGACGTCTTACCGCTGCAGGTGGGCATTTTGGAAGAAGCCCGGCTCGCAGCGCTTCTCGACAGGGCCGAGTCCCTCGGCATGGTCGTCATGGCCGAAGTGCGCTCCCCCCAGGAGGCGGACCTGGCGCTCAAAGTCGGCGCCAGCGTGATCGCTGTGAACTCGTGGACCTTCGACACCAACGATTTGCGCCCCGGCACTTTTGCGGAGATTGTGCCGGGGCTGCCGTCTGAAGTGATCAAAATCAGCCTCGGCGGCGTGACCACGGTGCGCGACCTCCTCGACGCAGCGGCGATCGGCGCGGACGCCGTGCTCGCGGCCGAGGCGATCATGAGCGGCGATGACATCTGCGCCGCCACCCGGGCGCTCGCCGCGGCCGGCCAGCACCCGGCGTGCCCGCGCCGGTAGTGCATACTATTGCACGTGCACACTCAGATTCTCGCCAACATCCCGTCCCCGCCCCAGGGCGTGTGGCACCTCGGTCCGATCCCAATCCGCGCGTACGCCCTGTGCATTATGACGGGTATCATCGCCGCGACCTACGTCGGCATCCGCCGCTACCAGGCACGCGGCGGCAACCCGGACACGGTGTGGGACGCGCTGATCGTCTGCGTGCCGGCAGGCATCATCGGCGGCCGGCTGTACCACGTGATCACAGACCACGATAAGTACTTCGGCGAGGGCAAGAACCCGTGGCAGGCGTTCAACATCACCGCCGGCGGCCTCGGCATCTGGGGTGCGGTCGCGCTCGGCGCGTTGGCGCTGTTCGCCCTGATGAAGCACAAGGGCCTGCCGTTCTTACCGCTCGCGGACTCGCTGGCGCCGGGCGTCGTCCTCGCCCAAGGCATCGGGCGGCTGGGCAACTGGTTTAACCAGGAGCTCTACGGCGCGCCGACGGACGTGCCCTGGGCGCTCGACTTGTACTACCGCGTGGACGAGTTCGGCCGCTACGCTCCGCTGAACGGCCGCTCCACGGGCGAGGTCATCGCGAGCGTCCACCCGACGTTCCTCTACGAGCTGATCTGGAACGTGCTCGTGTTCTTCCTGCTGATCTGGGCAGATAGGCGCTTCACGCTCGGCCACGGACGCGTGATGTGGCTCTACGTCGCCGGTTACACCTTCGGCCGCTTCTTTATCGAGCTCATGCGCACCGACGAAGCCACCTTGATCCTGGGGCTGCGCGTCAACACGTGGGTCTCCGCGATTTTGTTCATCGTTGGCGTGGTGATGTTCCTCCGCTCGCCGAAGGGACGGGAGACGCCGGATGAGGTTGACCCGGCCTACGAGGCGCCGCCAGCCGGCGAGCGAACCAGCGCAAAATGAGTATCGTTAGCGCTGTGGAAAGACGAACGAAGATCGTATGCACGCTCGGTCCCGCCGTGGCCAACAAGGACGCGATCCTGGGGCTGGTGCGAGACGGTATGGACGTTGCCCGCCTGAACTTCTCGCACGGGGATTACCCGGACCACGAGCAGAATTACCGCTGGGTCCGCGAGGCCACTGATGAGACCGGCCACGCCGTCGGCATCTTGGCCGACCTGCAGGGCCCCAAAATCCGCCTCGGCCGCTTCGGCGGCGACGGCAAAACCTACTGGGAAACCGGCGAGACGGTTCGCATCACCGTCGACGACGTCGAAGGCACCCACGACCGCGTGTCCACCACCTACAAAAACCTGGCGCAGGACGCGCAGCCGGGGGACCGGCTGCTTGTGGATGATGGCAAGGTCGGCCTCGTCTGCGTCGAGGTCGATGGCAACGACGTGGTGTGCAAGGTCACCGAGGGCGGCCCGGTTTCGAACAACAAGGGTGTGTCCCTGCCGGGGATGAACATCTCCGTGCCGGCGCTGAGCGAGAAGGACAAAGAGGACCTGCGCTTCGCGCTGCGCATGGGCGTGGACATGATCGCGCTCTCCTTCGTGCGCTCGCCGGCGGACGTCGACCTGGTGCACGAGATCATGGACGAGGTCGGCCGTCGCGTGCCCGTGATTGCGAAGCTGGAGAAGCCCGAAGCCGTTGACGCGCTCGAGTCGATCATCCTCGCCTTCGACGCCGTGATGGTCGCCCGCGGCGACCTCGGTGTGGAGATCCCGCTGGAGCAGGTGCCGCTGGTGCAGAAGCGCGTGATCCAGATTGCGCGCGAGAATGCGAAACCGGTGGTCGTTGCAACGCAAATGCTCGACTCGATGATCGAGAACTCTCGCCCGACCCGCGCCGAGGCCTCTGACGTTGCCAACGCCGTGCTCGACGGCGCGGACGCGGTGATGCTCTCCGGCGAGACGTCGGTGGGCGTGGACCCGCACAACGTGGTGCGAACCATGAGCCGCATCGTTCGCTCCGCAGAGACCATGGGCAAAGTGCCGCCTTTGAACCATATCCCGCGCACCAAGCGCGGCGTGGTTTCGTACTCGGCGAACGACATCGCCAGCCGGCTCAACGCGAAGGCGATCGTCACGTTCACCACGTCCGGCGACACGGCCCGCCGCGTGGCGCGGCTGCACCCCGAGTTGCCGCTGCTTGTGTTTACCCCGGTGCAGCAGGTGCGCTCCCAGCTCGCGGTGACGTGGGGTGTGGAGACCTTCCTCTGCCCGGACGTCCACAACACCGACGACATGCTGCGCACCGTTGACGAGTACCTGCTCGCGCTGGACCAGTACCAAGAGGGCGACACGATGGTTGTGGTGGCGGGCATCCCGCCGGGAGTTTCCGGCACCACAAACACCATCCACGTGCACCAGCTGGGCGAGGACACCCGCAACCCGCGGTAGCCGTACGCTGGGGTGCATGCCCGAAACGAACGACTGCATCGAGATTCGCGACGCGCACCTGCACAACCTGAAGAATGTCGACGTGGACATTCCCCGTGGCCGGTTGGTCGCGGTGACGGGGGTGTCCGGGTCCGGCAAATCCTCTCTCGCCTTCGGCACCATCCACGGCGAGGGGCAGCGCCGCTACTTGGAGTCGGTGGCGCCGTTTGCCCGCCGCCTCATCGGCTCGGCGGTGGATCCGCAGGTCAGCCAAGTCGAGGGACTTCCGCCGACCGTGGCGTTGCAGCAGTCCACCACCGGCGGCGGTGCGCGCTCTACCGTTGGCACGGTCTCGGCGATGTCGAACACCATCCGCCTGCTCTACTCCCGCGCCGGCGACAACCCGGAGGGGCTTTACTCCGACTCGTTTTCCCCGAATACGCCCGAGGGGATGTGTCCCGCCTGCCAGGGCACCGGCGTGGTGCACGAGCCCACGGAACAATCCATGGTGCCGGATCCCACACTGTCGATTGAGGAGGGCGCGATCGCGGCGTGGCCGGGCGCGTGGGCCGGCAAGAACTTCCACGACATTTTGAAGACGCTGGGATACGACCTCGATTCGCCGTGGCAGGACCTGTCTGAGGAAGACCGCCAATGGATCCTGTTCACCGACGAGCGCCCGGTTGTCACCGTCAAGCCGACCCGCGGCGCCGACCAGATCCAGCGCAACTATGAGGGCACGTGGCGCTCTGTTGCGAGTTACCTGACTAAGACGCTGGCAGAGACCCAGTCCGACACCCTGCGCAAGCGCGTGTTGGGCTACATGGAGTCGCGCGTGTGCGAAGTCTGCGGCGGCCGCCGCCTCAACCCGGAGGCGCTGAACGTCACCTACGCTGGCATGCCTATCGACGAGCTCGGGTCGCTTCCCCTCGACCGCGTGCACGAGGTGCTGTCGGCGCAGACGCCGGCGGAGAACTCCGCGGAGGCGCTGTTGCTCAAGCAGGTGCTGCCTGCGCTGCAGTCCGCTCTCGATCTAGGGCTGAAGCACTTGAGCCTCGACCGCCCCGCGGCGACTTTGTCGGCCGGCGAGCTGCAGCGCATACGCCTCGCTGCGCAGCTTCGCTCAGGGCTTTTCGGCGTGGCGTACGTGCTCGACGAGCCCTCGGCTGGCCTGCACCCCGCGGAGCGCGGTGCGGTACTCGACATTTGCCGCAACTTCATCGAGGCCGGTAACTCCGTGCTGCTGGTCGAGCACGACATGGAACTTGTCGCCGAGGCTGACTGGCTGGTGGACGTGGGCCCGCTGGCCGGCGAGCGCGGAGGCGAGGTGGTCTACTCCGGGCCGGTGGCGGATTACGACGCCGACACTCCCACAGCCAGCGCCCTGAAACGCAGGGGGCTGACGCTTAACGACGCACCCCGCAAACCCTCCGGCACCCTCACCCTACGAGGTGTCAACGCCCGCTCTATCGAGGACGCGGACGTCTCTTTCGGGCTCGGGCAGTTCACCGCGGTGGCGGGTGTGTCCGGCTCCGGCAAGTCCACGCTGGTCAGCACGGTGCTTGCCGGGGCATTGCGGGCGACGACATCGTCAACCGCCGCGTTCGAGGGCGAAGACGAGGAGCAGCACGAGGACAACGGTTGGTCTTACGCCGAGCTCGAGGGTGCGGATGCGGTGAGCCGGGTTGTTCAAATCACCCAGAAGCCGATCGGGCGCACACCGCGCTCCACAATCGCGACGTACACGGGTCTGTTCGACGGCGTGCGCAAGCTCTTCGCCGAAACCGACGAGGCGAAGCGCCGCAAGTGGAGCGTGTCGCGCTTTTCCTACAACGTGAAGCAGGGTCAGTGCCCGACGTGCGGCGGCGCCGGCAAGATTGAGGTCGAGCTGGTGTTCCTGCCTGGGTCCTACACCACCTGTCCTGACTGCGGCGGCGCGCGCTACAACGACGAAACCCTCGAGGTCACGTGGGAGGGCCTCAACATTGCGGAGGTGCTCGACCTCACCGTGGACGAGGCGCGCGGCGTGTTCGCCGAGGAGCCCAGAATCCTCCGCGCGGTAGAAACGCTGCAGGCGGTGGGTCTGGGCTACCTGCGGTTGGGCCAAGGTGCACCGGAACTATCTGGCGGCGAGGCGCAGCGCATCAAGCTGGCCACGGAGCTGCAGCGCGCACGCACTTCTAGGCGCGGCCACACCGTGTACCTGCTCGACGAGCCGACAACCGGTCTTCACCCGGCGGACGTCGACCTGCTCGCGCGCGAACTCAACAGCCTTGTGGACGCCGGCCAGACCGTCATCGTCGTCGAGCACGACGCACGCGTGATCGCGCAGGCCGACCGCGTGGTCGAGATGGGCCCGGGCGCCGGCGCCGACGGCGGCGAAATTGTCGCCGAGGGCTCACCGGCGGAAATCGCCAAGCGCGGCACCCCGACTGGCGGGGTGCTCGCTACGCGCAGCGCGTAACCCTGCCGGTTACGCGGGTTACACCGGGTGCACCGGCGTTGGCTCGATCTTCCACACCTCGTTGGCGTAGTCGCGGATCGTGCGGTCGGAGGAGAAGCGGCCGGATTCGCAGATGTTGATCCAGCACATGCGCTCCCAGCGCTGCGGGTCGTTGTAGTAGTCGCGCGCCATGCGGTCGCGGGTTTCGCGGTAGGAGGCGTAGTCGCCCAGCACGTAGTAGACGTCTGGGTCGTCGTACCCGAAGCCGTCGAGAAGCGACTGCTTGATGTCGTGGAAAGCACCGGAGCCCTGGTCGTCGAGGGTGCCGTCGGTAAGCGCATCGAGCACCCGCATCAGGCCCGGGGTGTCTTGCGCGACCTGGCGGGGGACATAGGTGCGCTTAAGCTCCGGCAGGTCCTCCTCGAACGCGCCGAAGATGTACGCGTTCTCCTCGCCGACAGAGTCGACGATCTCCACGTTCGCGCCGTCCATGGTGCCGAGTGTGAGCGCGCCGTTCATCATGAACTTCATATTCGAGGTGCCCGAGGCTTCCTTGCCGGCGGTGGAGATCTGCTCGGAGACGTCGGAGGCCGGGATGATGTGCTCGGCGGGGGAGACGTTGTAGTTCTCCACGAACACGACGTGGATGTACTTCGACACCTCGGGGTCGTTGTTGACCAGCTCGCCGATGGTGTTGATGAGTTTGATGATGCCCTTGGCCATGGTGTAGCCCGGGGCCGCCTTCGCGCCGAAGATGAAAGTGCGCTTCGGGATGTCGCGCTCGCCGTCCTCCTTGATGCGGAAGTACAGGTCCAGGATGTAGAGCGCGTTCATGAGCTGGCGCTTGTACTCGTGCAGGCGCTTGATCTGGGTGTCGTAGATCGAGTCCGGGTCGATCTCAACGCCCTGGCGCTCTCGGATCCAGTCGGCGAAGTCGCGCTTGTTCGCGGCCTTGACCTCGCGCAGCTCCCGCATCACATCGGCGTCGTCCGCATAGTGCCGCAGCTGTTGGAGCTTGGACAGGTCGGTGACCCATTCGTCGGAACCAGCCAGGCGGTCGAGCAGCTCGCTCAGGCGAGGGTTGCACATGCGCAGCCAGCGGCGCGGGGTCACACCGTTGGTCTTGTTGTTGAATTTCTCCGGCGCCATGGCGTGCCAGTACTCGAGCGTGTCGCGCTTGAGAATGTCGGTGTGGATCGCAGCCACGCCGTTGATGGAGTACGACGCGTAGCAGGCGATCCACGCCATGTGCACGCGGCCGTCGTGGACCGGGGAGTAGCGGTGCGCCTCCTCCGGGCCAATGCCGCGGGCCTCCATGTCGATGCGGTAGCGGCGGTCGATCTCCTGCACGATCTCCCAAATGCGCCAGAACAGCTGCTTGAAGATGGACTCTTCCCAGGTCTCCAGCGCCTCCTGCAGCACGGTGTGGTTGGTGTAGGCGAAGGTTTTGGTGGTGACCTCCCAGGCGTCTTCCCAGGTCATCCCGTGGTCGTCGAGAAGCAGGCGCATCAGCTCCGGGATCGCCAGCACCGGGTGGGTGTCGTTGAGCTGGATGGAGTTGTACTTGTGGAAGTCCCGCAGGTCCTCGCCGTGGTGCTCGATGTAGTTGTCCACCAGCTCCTGTAGCGATGCGGAGACGAAGAAGTACTGCTGGCGCACGCGCAGCAGCTTGCCGGCGTAGGAAGAGTCGTTGGGGTAGAGCACGCGGGTGATGTCGTGCACCGCCTCGCGCTCCAAAATCGCGTCGGCGAAACGCTGGGAAGAAAACGCGTCGTAGTCGAACTCGTCCATCGGCGAGGCGTCCCACAGGCGGAGCGTGCCCACGTTGTCGGTGCCGTAGCCGGTGATCGGCATGTCGTACGGCACGGCGCGCACCGACATGTCGTCGAACTTCACAAACCGCTGCTGCGTGCCGCGGCGGACGATGAAGGGGTAGAAGGACTCTTTCCAGGCGTCCGGGTGCTCCTTCTGGAAGCCGTCGACGAACTCCTGGCGGAACAGGCCGAAACGGTACAACAGGCCGTAGCCGGTCAGCGGGTAGTCCTGGGTGACAGCGGAGTCGAGGAAGCAGGCTGCGAGGCGGCCCAAACCGCCGTTGCCCAAGGCGGCGTCGTGCTCGGCTTCGAGCACGTCGGACAGTTCGTGGCCCATCTCGCGGGCGAGTTCCTCGGCCTCGTCGACCAGGCCGAGGTTGGTGAGGTTGTTTAACAGGGCGCGGCCCTGCAGGAATTCCGCGGAGAAGTAGGCGGCTTGGCGGTTCGCGGCGTAGGTGGTGCGGGTGGTGTCCCAGTTGTCGGCGATCTTCTCCATCACCGCGGCGGACAGGCCCGTCCAGAACTTTTTGTTCGTCGCCCGCTCCGGAGAGGACCCGGAGAAGCTCTTCACGTGGCCGGCGAGGCTATCCCGCAGCTCGGGGGTGTTTGCGTGGGTATCCAATGATTAACCTTTCTCACCGTTTCGCTTGACAGTCCTGCCCAAGCCTACCGGCGCACGCGGCGTTGCCTCTTACGAGGCAAGGACACTGAGCGCGGCCACCAATCCCGCCTCGGTGGCGGAGCGGATTGTCGGCGCGTAATCGGGCAGGAAGTTCGGCATGTGATTCACCGGCGCCTCGCCGCGTTCCCACGCGTCGGCGGGCGTGCACCCGATCAACCAGAAGAAGTACGGCACGCCGAACGCGGCGGGGATGGCGGGGAAATCCTCCGAGACGGTTTTCGGGTCGGAGGTGACGGATTGGGAGGAAAAGTGGGCGTCGAAAAGCGTCCTGATGCCCTGATAGGTCGCTTCGTCGTTGGTGAGCAGCTCGCCGTGCGCGAAGAACTCAATCGTCGGTTCCGCGTCCACGCCAGACGCGGCGACCTCCGCGCGCACCACGCGCTCAATGGAGGCGTAAACCTTCGCCTTGACTGCGTCGGAGTAGAAGCGGCAGTTCAGCACCAGCTCAGCGGAGCCGGGGATGATGTTGTTGGTGGTTCCCGCGTGCATGGAGGCGACGGTGACTACGGCGAAGTCGGCCGGGTCCACCTCGCGTCCGACGATCGCCTGCAGGCGGGTGATGATCATCGCGGCGGTGAACGTCGGGTCAACCGAGGCGTGCGGCATGGAGCCGTGGGCACTGATGCCCGGGATGGTCACGCGGATGGAGTCGCACGCGGCGAACTGCGGGCCGGGTTTGCTCATCACGTCGCCTGCGCGGCCGGGCATCACGTGCTGGGCGAAGCAGACGTCGGGGCGGGGGATGCGCACCGTTAGCCCGTCCTTGACCATCGCGGCGGCGCCCTCGCCCGTTTCCTCGCCCGGCTGGAACAGGGCGATAAACGTGCCCGACCAGTGGCGGCGCGAACGGTCGAGGACGTCGCACATGCTCAACAGCGCGGTGGTGTGGATGTCGTGGCCGCAGGCGTGCATCGCGCCGTTGGTGGAGGCGAAGTCCGCGTCGGTGTCTTCGACCACCGGCAACCCGTCGAAATCGGCGCGGTGCAGCACGACTGGGCCGTCGCCGTTGGTGAACACAGCGCAAATACCGGTGCGCCCGACGGGGGTGATGATCTGGCAGTCGAAGCGCGCCAGCTCCGACACCAGGCGCTGGTGGGTCTCGGTTTCGCGCATGGACAGCTCTGGGTGCTGGTGCATCCACTCGTAGACCCCGCGCTGCCACTCGGCGTCCACCGGGTAGGCGTTGATGATGTTGGTGATTGTGCCCGCGTTATCCGTCATGAGTTCTCTCCTACCTGGTGTTGGATTGCTGCAGCATGGGGTTGTAGCGCAAGATATTCCGCGCCGACCCGCACTCGGCCGCAATAAGGATGCCGCCGGCGATACGGCGCTCATCGCGCAGCCGGTACAAGTTGGTCACCAGCCGGTCCCTGATGTCGAAGGGGGAAAGCGTGTTGACGTAGATCTTCGTGCCGCCCTCGAAGCCCGCGACAGTGGAGATGCGCCACTTCACGTTCACGCGCCACGGCATCGGCACGTCCAAGTCCACGGGCCGGTAGTGCCACTCCTCGTTGCAAGCTACGTCAGCGCCGGTGGCTGCGTGGAGCGCGTGCAAAAGGTCGGAAAACGCGCGCACTTCCTCCGGCGCCTGCCGCCACGGCTCGCACACGGCAGACTTCGAATACACCGTGGCGGTGGGGTAGCGGTGCCCGATCTCCGCCACCAGCACCGCGTGCTCGTTCTCCGCGATGACCAGGTTGTGGTTCAGCGCGTAGTTGACACCCCACTCGTTGTAGAGGTTCACGTTGCGGCGCAGTTTCTCTATTTCGATCTCCGCCTGCACGCCGCGCTCGTCGATCGCCACAAGTTGCTTGTGCAGGTGGTCGAAGCTTGCGCCCGCGGGCTGGAGCCAGTTCTGGAACACCACCACGTACGGCGAGTACGGGTTCGCCTCCAGCAGGTCGCGCAGCGCGTCGATGGTGAACACGGTGAACGCGTGGTGCTCGTCAGGGGTGAGCGTGCCGGAGCCGGCGAGCTGGGAGTCGTCCGCCGCGCCGTCGACAAAGTGGCGCCTAGCGATGATCACGTCGTGGCCGCCGCCGAAATACGCCGGAACGATCGAGAGCAGCTCCTCCTCGCTGTGGTCCTCGCCCATGCCCGAGGCCTTTAACCGGGTGCGCGCAATGCCCAGCACGTGCTCGCGCCCGGCCGGATCAGCCAGGTAGCGGTCCATGTGCTCGCGCCGGGCCGGCGGCATTTCGTAGCCGTAATTTTGCGCCCAGTAGTCGTAGGAGACGATCTCGAACAGGTTCGGCACCCGGCGGAACTCGGCGCGGGTGGCGTCAAGCTCGCCGGGAAGCAGGTCGCGCACGATTGCCCAGCCGCTTTCGGTCCTCACCATCCGGGATTTTTCCGGCGGGGTGGCTAGAAGCCGGTCTTCGCAGAAGTTGCAGCTATCCGTCTGCGCGCCGGGCCCGAGGGCCTCCGGCTCCTTCGCGCGGTGGGTCAGCGGCCGGTTGCCGCGGCCGGGCACGGTCCACACTTGCGTCCCGGAGAACGGACTGACCTGCTTGATCGTGCCGTCCGCCATGGTGGACAGGGCGTTTCTGGCTGCGTTGACCGGGAAGGGCATGCTTCTCAGACTACCGCGCTAGCCTGTACACCCATGCCAGCGATTATTTTCGACGTCCTCGTTCCTCCCGCCCACGCCCCGCAGATCGGGGCCGCGTTCCAGCGCGCGCTGGACATTCTGGTCGCCCGGGGGAAGCTCACTGCTGGTCAGGTGCGCGAGGAGGGCATTGTGCTTATCGACGCCCCCATATCCTCCCAACTCGCCTCCACCTACGAAGCCGACCGCGGCACTGACCCCGCCGACGACGGCGCCGAGGTTCACCGCTACCGCATTGGGGCAGAGGGCGCTGCCAGCTACAACCAGCTCGCGATGGGGCTCTCACGCATCCTCACGCCGAAGGCGGACCTGCCCGCCGACCCCGCCGCGCTCGAGCAGCAGGACCGCTTCGAGGTGCCGGCGATCTACCCCTGGACGGTCGAGGTGCTGAGGTAGCGAACCGCCGCCTCGCGGCCGGTTTGGCGCAGCTGATCGGGGCTCTGCGAAAGCGGCACCGTGGTGACGGTCGCGCCGGGGTTGAGTGCCGACGCGAGTTCGGCCACCGCGTCGACGCCGGCGCCTGAGGTGATGACAAGGGAGGCATCTGCAAGCGCCGCGGCCAGCCCGCTGGCCTCAGCCACCGCCTGGGCGCCGGGCACGATCCGCACGTGGGAGGCGTCGCCGTGCAGCAGCGTCGAAAGCCAGGTGATGCCGATTGGCACCCCGCCCGCGGCTGCGATGCCGGGGGAGGCGGGGTCGATGCCGGCGACCTCGCAAAGCTTCGAAAGCCCCCTGTCGATGACCTCGAGGTCACCCTCCGGCACGTGCCCGCCGGTCGGGTTGTCAGCGCCGGTGAGCAGCACCCACTCGACGGCGCCGGCGGGAATGTTCACCTTCGCGGTGTCGAGGTCCGCGATCTGCTCGAGCTTCCCGCCGCCCTGCGGCAGCTGGTAGCCGCGCGCGTCGAGCGGGTTCGCGCCGAGGGCGACCAAGATGCCGGCGCCGCCGTCGGCTGTGGCGCAGCCGCCGAGAGCGAGCACGATAGTTTCTGCGCCGCGGGTCTGCGCGTCGGCGATCAGCACGCCGGTGCCGTAAGTGTCGCCGGTGAGTAGCACAGGTTTGTCGGTCTGCGCTGGGGTGCCGGAAGCTGCGGCGACGTCGATGAACGCGGTCTTGCTCGCCGCGTCGAACGTGTACGTCGCCTCCGTCAGGCGCCCCGCAGCGTCCGTGGTGGGCAGGGTGATCCGCTCGCCCTCGAACAGCTCGGAGGTCCCTGCGCCGCCGTCCGCGAGTGGTGCGATCGTGACCTCAGCGTCGCGGATCACTTCGCGCACACCCTCGCCCAGCCATTGCGCCGCACCGCCCGTATTCGCGGCAGCGCTCGCTGGCTGCAGCGCGATCACAACCTTCGGCGAACGCGGCTGGGTAGTTCCGGAATCCATGGGGTGCTCCCTTACGTTTCAGGTCGTGCTTTCCGCACGTTGTCAGTAGGGCACGAGTTTACTGTGGGCATTCCGTCAGATTCCTCCGCCCGGCGGGCATCGGTTGTAAAATCCCCTCCCGTACTACTTTTCGCCCAGATAACTCCGGAAGGATGTTCCATGACTTCTATCGACCAAGAAGTTGCCGGTTACTACGACAGATTGCTGAAGCGCAACGCTGGCGAACCGGAGTTCCACCAGTCTGTTGCCGAGGTGCTCGACTCGCTCAAGATCGTCCTGCAGAAGGACCCCCACTACGCCGACTACGGCCTGATCGAGCGGCTGTGCGAGCCGGAGCGCCAGATTATATTCCGCGTCCCGTGGATGGACGACAACAACCAAATCCGCGTTAACCGCGGCTTCCGCGTGCAGTTCAACTCGGCGCTCGGCCCGTACAAGGGCGGCCTGCGCTTCCACCCGAGCGTGAACCTCGGCGTGATCAAGTTCTTGGGCTTCGAGCAGATTTTCAAGAACTCGCTGACTGGCCTGCCCATCGGCGGCGGTAAGGGCGGCTCCGACTTCGACCCGAAGGGTAAGTCCGACGCTGAGGTCATGCGCTTTTGCCAGTCCTTCATGACGGAGCTGTGGCGCCACATCGGCGAGTACCGCGACGTGCCGGCCGGCGACATCGGCGTCGGCGGCCGCGAGATCGGCTACCTCTTCGGTCAGTACCGCCGCTTGGCCAACCAGCACGAGTCGGGCGTGCTCACCGGGAAGGGCTTGGAGTGGGGCGGTTCGCTCGCCCGCAAGGAAGCCACCGGCTACGGCGCGGTGTACTTCACCTCCGAGATGATGAAGGCCAACGGCGAGTCCATCGACGGCGCAAACGTCATTGTGTCCGGTTCGGGCAACGTGGCGATCTACGCTATCGAGAAGGCACAGGAGCTCGGCGCCACCGTCGTCGGTTTCTCCGACTCCTCAGGCTGGGTGTCCACCCCGAACGGCGTCGACGTGGAGCTTTTGCGCGACGTCAAAGAGAACCGTCGCGAGCGAGTGTCCACCTACGTCGAGGAGGCACAGGGCGCGACTCTGCACACCGACGGCTCTGTGTGGGATCTGCAGGCCGACGTGGCGCTGCCGTGCGCGACCCAGAACGAGCTCAACGCTGAGCACGCCCGCGCCCTGGTAAAAAACGGCGTGAAGTACGTGGCGGAGGGCGCGAACATGCCGTCCACTGCCGACGCCATCGAGGTGTTCCGCGAGTCGAAGACGGCGTTCGGCCCGGGTAAGGCGGCCAACGCCGGCGGTGTGGCCACCTCCGCGCTGGAGATGCAGCAGAACGCCTCGCGAGACTCCTGGTCCTTCGAGTACACCGACGAGCGCCTGCATAAGATCATGACCAACATCTTCAAGGTCACCTCCGAGACCGCGGCCGAGTACGACCGGGAGAACGACTACATCATCGGCGCGAACATCGCCGGCTTCAAGAAGGTTGCGGACGCGATGCTCGCTCAGGGTGTGGTGTAACCCGAAACCCCTGTCCGGGCCGTACGCTTGGGAGCTATGTACCGCGTATTTGAAGCCCTCGATGAACTTGTCCAGACCGTGGAGCAGGCGTACGGCGTGCCCATGACCTCGAACTGCATGGTGCCGCGCAACGACATGCTGGCGCTTCTCGACGACCTGCGCAATGCGATTCCCGAAGAACTCGACGATGCGCAGGACGTACTGGACCAGCAGGACGAGATCCTGCGCGGCGCTCAGGAGCGCGCCGATGTCATGGTGCTTGACGCCGAGGACGAGGCCCGCCGGCTTGTCGACGATGCGCACTCCCAAACCGAGAGCATGCTCTCGGACGCGCAGTCGCAAGCAACGCTTCTGGTCTCCAACGCCGAGAACGACGCTAACGCGACTGTTTCGCGCGCACGCGAGGAAGCTGACGTGACGGTCGGCCGCGCCCGCCAAGAGGCCAACCGCTTGGTCGAATCCGGTAACCAGGAGTACCAGCGCAGCGTCGACGAGGGCTTGGCGCAGCAGGAGCGCCTCATCTCCGAGTCGGAAGTCATGCGCCGCGCGGATGAGGAAGCGCACCGCCTAGTCGAGCAGGCCCACGCCGAGTCCTCGCGCCTGCGTGCGGAGTGCGACGACTACGTGGACGCGAAGCTGGCGGAGTTTGAGGAGTCGCTCTCCTCGGTGCTGCGTACCGTGTCCTCGGATCGCGCCGCACTTCGTCGCGGCGCCGGTGCCTCCGGTGTGCAGCGCACCGAGAGCGAGCGCTACGTGCCGCGCGAGCGCACCCGCCGTCCCCGCACCAACCAGCCTGCGGACGGTTACTCCGAGGAGTACTAACCTCGGGCGTCTGGCTGTATTGTCAGAGGCGCTATGTCTGACAATCCTTTCATCATTGATGTCGCCGACGCGCTAGACGGCGACGGCCTGCCAATCACCGTGACGCAGACGGGCCCGTCTCCGTCGAGGATCGGCCCAGAAATGATTGCAATCCCAGCCGGCAACGAGGTTGAGGTCGAGGCGACCATCGTCCCGCTCGGCAACGGCGTGATGGTGGACGCCACCGCCCGCGCTGAGCTGCTGGGCAACTGCGTGCGCTGCCTTAAAGAGCTGCGGCCTGTTGAAACCATCCGTATCCAGCAGGTGTTCGCCACCTCTGACAGCTTCATTTCCGGCGACGCGGAAGCGGAGGAGGACAAGGGTTCCGGCGATGAGATTATGTACGTCGTTGACGACAAGGTCGATCTCGAGCAGGCGTTTGTCGACGAGGCGGGCTTGACCTGGCCGTTCAACCCGACCTGTCAGCCCGAGTGCGAGGGCGATACCGATGTGCCGTACCACGAGCGCGTGACAAGCGAGGACGAGGAGCGCGTTGACCCCCGCTGGGCCGGCCTGGAGAAGTTTCTGTGACGCGGTCGCGAAAGAAGAAGATCAGCGACGAGGACGCGTGGCTGAAAGCCTTTGATGCCGTCGACCACGCCCCGCTGCTGGAGAACCTGGGTGCGCAGGTTTCTCCCGAGATGCTGAAGCTCGCGCTGACGCACCGCTCTTTTGCCAACGAGCACAATCACCTGCCGAACAACGAGCGCCTCGAGTTCGTTGGCGACGCGGTGCTGGGGCTGTCGGTGGCAACCAAGCTGTTCGAGCTCTACCCATCGCGGCCTGAATCGGAGCTGTCGCCCATGCGCGCGTCCATCGTGTCGCGCTACGGGCTGGCGGACATCGCGCGCGAGATCGGCCTCGGCGACCACGTGCTGATCGGCCGCGGCGAGGAGCTCACCGGCGGCCGCGAAAAGGAGTCGATCCTCGCAGACACGACCGAGGCGCTCTTCGGTGCAATCTACCTCGAGCACGGTTTCGAGGCGGCCAGCGACGTCGTGCTGCGGCTGTTCGACGAGAAACTACGAACCGCCACCGCCTCGACGAAGCACCAGGACTGGAAGACCGCGCTGCAAGTTCGCCTCGCCGAACTCAAGCTGCCGGTCGCCGAGTACCTGTCGGAGGTTGCCGGCCCGGAGCACGACCAGACGTTTACGGCGCAGGTGCTTGTGGACGGCGCCGTGCGCGGCACCGGAAACGGCCCGAACAAGAAGCTTGCCGAGCAGGAAGCCGCCCACCAGGCGGTGCTGTACCTGCGAGATCACGCGCTCGATGCCTGAACTGCCCGAAGTTGAGGTCGTGCGCCGCGGCCTTGACTGTCACATCGTGGGGCGCGCGTTTGAGCACGTCGAGGTTCTCCACCCGCGTGCGGTTCGCGGAAACACGGTCGACTTAGAAAAGGCGCTGCCCGGCAGGGTCGTAACGGCCACAGGACGGCGCGGCAAGTACATGTGGCTCGTGCTTGACGGGGTCGACGCGTTGCTTGTCCACTTGCGTATGAGCGGACAGATGCTCGTTACCGAACCGGGCGGCGCGAAAAGCCCGCACTTGCGCATCCGCGCGAGCATGAGCGCCCGCGGGGGAGAGCCGGCCGTTGATCTCAACTTCGTGGATCAACGCACCTTCGGGTTCTGGCAGCTTGCCGAGTTTGTTGACGACGCCGGCACGCTCGTGCCGCTGCCCGCGGCGCACGTTGCGCCAGATCCGTTCGAGGAGGCGTTCAGTGTGCGCGATACCGCCCGCGCCATGCGGCAGAAGCGCTCGCCCTTGAAATCTGTGTTGCTGAACCAAGAGGTGGTCTCGGGTATCGGCTCCATTTACGCCGACGAGGCGATGTGGTCGACGCGACTGAAGCCGTGGCGCACTGCACGCACGATGCGCCAGCGCGACGCCGAAGCGGTGCTCAAAGCCTCGCAAGAGGTGATGGCACGTTCGCTGGAGCAGGGCGGGACGAGCTTCGACGCGCTGTACGTCAACGTCAACGGGTCGTCCGGGTACTTCTCCCGGTCACTTAACGCCTACGGGCAGGCGGGCGTGCCGTGCGCGCGGTGCGGCACCCCCATCGAGCGCATAGTCGTCGGCCAACGCTCCAGCTATTTCTGCCCGACTTGCCAGATTTTATAAATCAACGGTTAAGATTCCCGCCATGGATGCAGCCCTCAATTTCGTAGACGGCACCCTGAACGGGGTCATTTGGAAAGCCGTCCCTTGGTTCCTTGTGGGCGCGGGTATTTACTTCGGCCTGCGCACGTTCTTCGTCCAAGTTCGCATGCTGCCGGACATGTTCAAGGCTGTCACCGAGACGCCGAAGGGCAAAGACGCTGAGGGGCGCGACCTCGACGAGGAGTACGGGGGCATCTCTGCTTTTAAGGCGTTCACCATCTCCGCCGCGTCGCGAGTGGGCACCGGCAACATCGCCGGCGTGGCACTGGCGATTTCGATCGGCGGCCCGGGCGCGGTCTTCTGGATGTGGATGCTGGCGCTGATCGGTGGCGCGACCTCGTTTATTGAGTCCACGCTCGCACAGCTGTGGAAGACCAAGGACGCCGAGGGCAACTACCACGGTGGCCCGGCGTACTACATGACCCGCGGACTGGGCTGGCGCCCGCTGGCCGTGCTGTTCTCGCTCTTCCTCGCGATCACGTACGGCTTCATCTACAACGCGATCCAGACCAACTCCATCGTGGAGGCGGTCAGCGGCTCGCTGGACAACGACTCGGTGACGGTGAAGGCGATCGTCGCAGCCGTTATCGCCGTGCTCACCGGCCTCATCATCTTTGGTGGTGTGACCCGCATTGCGAAGTGGACCCAAATCATCGTGCCGTTCATGGCGGGCGCCTACATCGTGCTGGGCGTGTGGGTGCTCATCGTCAACGCGAGTGAGATCCCTGGCATGGTCTCCATGATCGTTGAGCACGCTCTCGGCATTCGCCAGATCGCCGGCGCCGCCGTCGGCGCCGCGTTCATGCAGGGCATGCGCCGCGGCCTGTTCTCCAACGAGGCCGGTATGGGTTCCGCCCCGAATGCGGCTGCGACCGCGACCGTGTCCCACCCGGTCAAGCAGGGCTTGGTGCAGACTCTTGGCGTGTACTTCGACACTCTCGTAGTCTGTTCCATCACCGCGTTCGTCGTGCTGCTCGGTCCGGCCGTGAACTACGGCACCGACGACATCCAGGGCGCAGCGCTGACCCAGGCGGCGCTGGCTGACTCCATCGGCGCGTGGGCCGCGCACGCGATCACGTTCATCCTGTTCTTCCTCGCGTTCAGCTCCGTGATCGGCAACTACTACCTTGCCCAGGCAAACCTGGAGTACCTCACGGATTCCAAGACCGCGATGACGGTCTTCCGCGTCGCCGTGATCGGCTTCGTCATCTTCGGCGCGTTCGGCTCCGTTCCGCTGGTGTGGGCACTCGGCGACACCATGGCGGGTCTCCTCGCGATCTTCAACATCATCGCGATCATTCCGCTGGGCGGCGTTGCCATCAAGCTGCTGAAGAATTACAACGACCAGCGGCGCCAGGGCATGGACCCGGTGTTCCACCGCGACATGCTGCCGGAGCTGAAGAACGTGGAGTTCTGGGACGGTTCGGACCCGGTCACGAGGCGAAGTGTGGAGGACCGCATCACTGCCCGCAAGGCTCGCCAGGAGGGGGAGCTCTAAGATGGCCGAGGATAAGACCCGAATGCTCGCCCACGTGCACGGCCACGTGCAGGGAGTGGGTTTCCGCTG
Organism: Corynebacterium sp. Marseille-Q4381; assembly: GCF_036881695.1. Lineage (NCBI taxonomy): Bacteria > Bacillati > Actinomycetota > Actinomycetes > Mycobacteriales > Corynebacteriaceae > Corynebacterium > Corynebacterium sp. Marseille-Q4381. The sequence goes on from NZ_JBAJNR010000015.1 coordinate 26,874, forward strand.
GTGGACACGCTCGCGCGCGCTCGAGCTGTCGCTTGCTGGTTACGCAAAGAATCTTGACGACGGCCGCGTGGAGGTCGCAGCCGAGGGGGATAAGGAGGGCGTCGACAAGCTGAAAGCCCTGCTGGAAGAGCAACCCTCCACGGCGAACCGCCCGGGGCGCGTGGACCGCGTGCAGGTGCAGTACACCGACCCGAAGGGTGCAGAAGGTTTCGAGGAGCGATAGGTGGATCCGCAGCGTTTCAAGGACGCGATGAGCCAGCTCGCTGCGGCCGTCTCGATCGTGACCACCGGCGGTGAGGACGATCCGCACGGCACGACGGTGAGTGCGTTTATGTCGCTCTCGCTTGAGCCGCCGATGGTGCTAGTTTCGCTCGACCAGCGCTCGTCGCTGCTGGCTGAGCTTCATGTGGGGTCGTCGATCGGCATCAACGTGCTGTCCACGCAGCAGGGCACGCTAGCGCGCCGCTTCGCGGACAAGAGCGTCGACCGCTTTGCCGGGGTGGAGTGGGAGATGGCCGACGGCGCGCCGAAGTTGCCGTGCAACCACACGTGGGTTGCCGGCACCGTTTCGCGGCTGATCGAGGGCGGCGACCACGTGCTGGTGCTCATCGACGTCACAAGCGCCGAGGTGAACTCCAACCAGCCGCTTTTGTACTGGCAGCGCGAGTTTGGCACCCACGGCACGATCGAGCCGGGCGAGGTGCGCGCGCAAGCGGTGGATTCGACGCGTCCGTAGAGTTTCGGCGGGGGCTACGGGCGAACGTCGACGTCGAGGCGAGCTCCGGTTGCTCGAGCGTAGCGCTGCAGGGTGGACAATTGCGGGTCCGTGTCCCCGCGCTCGAGATCCGAGATCGCGGACTGCGTGGTACCCATCGCCTCGGCCACGTCCTTCTGAGTAAGCCCGGCAGCTCTCCTCGCTGCTCGCAGCGCATCGGCGAGCGCGAGACGCGCTTCAGCGTCCGACGCGGCGTCTCGAATATCAGGGTCTTTCACAAGCTCGTCAAAGTCGAGCACGACGGAATTTGTTTCGCGGTGGCGTGTCATACCGCTGCCCTCCTTATCGGTTCGGGCCGATAATAATGTACGCGCACATCGATGGGGTGCGAGCCGCGCTGTAACATCAAGTGAATGCACCTGAAATCGCTGACCCTGAAGGGCTTCAAGTCTTTCGCGTCGGCGACCACGATGAAGTTCGAGCCTGGTATCTGCGCGGTTGTGGGGCCGAACGGCTCGGGCAAGTCGAACGTGGTGGATGCGCTCGCGTGGGTGATGGGGGAGCAGGGCGCGAAGAACCTGCGAGGCGGGAAGATGGAGGACGTCATCTTCGCCGGTGCGGGCGACCGCAAGCCGCTGGGCCGCGCGGAAGTCACACTCACGTTCGACAACTCGGACAAGCACCTGCCGATCGAGTACACCGAGGTGGCGATCACACGCCGCATGTTCCGCGACGGCGCCTCCGAGTACGAGATCAACGGCGCCAAGGCCCGCCTCATGGATATCCAGGAGCTGCTGTCGGATTCAGGCATCGGCCGCGAGATGCACATCATCGTTGGCCAAGGCAAGCTCGCCGAGATCTTGGAATCCCGCCCGGAGGAGCGCCGCGCGTTTATCGAAGAAGCCGCCGGCGTGCTGAAGCATCGGCGTCGTAAAGAAAAAGCCCAGCGCAAGCTGACGGGCATGCAGGCAAACCTCGACCGCCTCACCGACCTCACCGAAGAGCTGGGCAAACAGCTCAAACCCCTCGCCCGCCAAGCCGAGGCAGCCAAGCGCGCCGCCACGGTCCAGTCCACCCTGCGCGACGCCAGGCTGCGCATCGCAGGGCACCAGGTGGTTCAGCTTCGGAGCTTGCTTGCCGACGCCGCCACATCCTCCTCAACCCTCACCCTCAAAGCCGACGAAGCCTCCGCAGCCGTGGAAGAGGCAACCGCGGTCCAGGAGGCGATCGAGGCCGAGCAGTCCGAGATCCAGCCGGCCGTGGAGGAGGCACAGCAGCGCTGGTTTGGCCTCTCTACGCTGGCTGAGCGCGCCAGCGCCACCGGCCGCATCGCTACCGAGCGCGCCAGGGGCGCAGGCACCGAGGTGCCCTATGCCGGCCAGGATCCCGACGAGCTCGAAGCCCGCGCCGCCGCCGCGGAGATGCGCCACGCGGAGGCCCTTGAGGCTGCGGAGGAAGCCGCGGAGCGCCTCGAGGAGGCACGCGAGCAGGTCGCCGAGGCGCAAGCCGAGTTCGACGAGGCGGAGCGCGAGCACATGGCCACCATTCGGGCGATCGCGGACCGCCGGGAAGGCGTGGTGCGCCTCCTCGCCCAGGAGGAATCGCTGAAGCAGGCGGTGCGCACGGCCGAGGAAGAGGTCGCCCGCCTGATGGAGACTCACGAGGAGTCCCGCGCCCGCTCTCTCAGCGCCCGCCGCGAGGCAGAAGAGGTTGCGGCGCGGTTAGCTGAGATCGAGTCGCAGCGCGGCCCGCTCGACGAGGCGTTCGTCCGCGCCAACACCGAATCGCAGGCGGCTGAGCAGCGCCTCGCGCAGCTGCGCGCTCAGCAGCGCGAGCACGAGCGCATGGTGTTCACGCTCGAGTCGCGCATCGCGACGCTTACTGAGCAAGCGCCGAAGTCGCCCGCAACCGAGGTGCTTGAAACCCGCACCTCCGGGTTTAGCGCGCTCGCCGAGAAGATGACCGTCGAACCCGGCGTGGATACCGCCATGGCCGCGGCGCTGGGGCCGCACGCTGAGGCGCTCGTGGTCGATTTGGGCACAGGCCTGAGTGCTGGTGCCGAAGTCGCCGGCGCGCTCGCCGACACGCAGCGCACCGTCCTTGTCAATGGCGTCTCCGCCGCCGCGTCCTCGGCGTGGCGCCTTGAGACGGACGCCGCCGTCGACTGGCTGCTCGACCACGTCTCGCTTGCCGAGGACATCAGCGGGCCGGTCACGCGACTCCTCGCCGACGTTGCGCTCGCCGACGACGTCGCCCACGCCGCCCGCATCGTTTCGGAAGACCCGCGCCTGCGCGCCGTGACCCGAGAGGGTGTGGTGGTCGGCGACGGCTGGCTCGCCGCCGGCTCCGGTCAGGCGACGGCGGTGGAGGTCGCGGCGCAGGTCGACGCGGCGCGCGAAGAGCTGGAGATCGCCGCTGCCCAGCTCGAAGAACTCGCGGGCACGCTCGAGGGCGCGACGCTTGCTGCCGAGGAGGCCCGCGTCGCCGAAGCTTCCGCGAAAGCTGCGCTGAAGGAGCACGACGCACTCGCCGAGTCGTGGCGCCGCGACCACGCCCGCCTGATCAAGCAAGCTGATTCCAGCAAGGCCGAGCACGAGCGCGCCTCCAAGCGCGTGGTGGAGGCCCAGGAGCGCGAGGCACGGCGCCGCAGCGAGTGGGACGAGGCCCGTGAGCGCGTCGCCCGAGTCGAGGACGCCCCCGGCGAGCGGGAGCCGTCCACCGCCGACCGTGACCGCGCGCAGGCTAATCTCTCCCAAGTCAAGGCTGTCGAGATCGAGGCGACGATGGCTGCGCGCGTTGCGCAGCAGGCTGCGGATCAGACTGCGGGTAGGGGAGAGGTGCTGCGTCGACAAGCTGCGCACGAGCGCGAAGCCAAGGCACGGCACGACAAAGCGCAGGCCCGCAGGCGTGCCGAGGCGCAGTTGGCTCAGGCGGTGGTCGAGCTGTCGCTGGAGCTTTCGGCGCGTATCGACGCCGCGTTATCTTCCGCGACCGCCCAGCGCGACGAACTGAACGTCCGAGCTAACGCGCTTCGCTCTCGCCACCAGGAAGCCCGCAGCGCGCTTACCGCAGCCCGCCAGCACGCGGCGCGAGCTAGCGAGGCCGCTCACGCAGCTGACATCGCCCGCTCGCAGGCGCAGGTGCGTGTGGACGAAGCAGAGGCCAAGGTGGTCGAATCCCTCGGCATCGCGGTCAGCGACTTGGTGGCGGGCTACACCCCGGATGCCGAGTTCGACATTGACGCCGAGCAGGCGCGCTTGAAGCAGGCCGAGAAGGACCTGCGCGCCTTGGGCAAGGTCAACCCGCTCGCGCTCGAGGAGTACAAGGCTCTGGAGGAGCGTTATTCGTTCCTCTCCACCCAGCTCGCGGACGTGATCCAGGCGCGCGAGGACCTCACAGGCGTGATCAACGACGTGGATGCGCAGATCCTCCAGCTGTTCACCGACGCGTGGCGCGACGTGGAGCAGGAGTTCCCTAACGTCTTCGCCACCCTCTTCCCGGGTGGCGAGGCCCGCCTCATCCTCACCGAACCCGAGGACATGCTCACCACGGGTATCGAGATCGAGGCCCGCCCGCCCGGCAAGAAAGTCAAGCGCCTCTCTCTTTTGTCCGGCGGCGAGAAATCGCTCACCGCGCTGGCGTTCCTCGTGGCCATCTTCCGCGCCCGCCCCAGCCCGTTCTACGTGCTTGATGAGGTGGAGGCAGCGCTTGACGACGTCAACCTCCGCCGCCTCATCGCCCTCCTCGAAGAGCTTCGCGAGGACTCCCAGCTCATCGTGATCACCCACCAGAAACCGACGATGGACGTAGCGAACGTCCTCTACGGCGTGACCATGCGCGGCGACGGCGTCACCCGTGTCATCTCCCAGCGGATGAGTCCCGCTCCCAAGAAGCCGGCGTAGTATCATCCAAAAGTTGTAGAAAGGATGGCTATGTCTGTTTCACGTGTGCTCAGTACCTGCGGCGTCCTCGCTGTTGCATTGCTGGCTGGGGGTTGCGCAAGCTCCGGCGACCTCGACGGCGTCTACACCAAGGTTGAATCCGCTGGGACGGTGGAATCTGGTTCCATCACCAGCACCTTGACCATCAGCGGCGACGACTGCTCGATCCACGACAAGGCCGAGCCCGGTCACGTCGAGCGCGACCAAACCTGCTCCGTTGAAGGGGGAGATTTGATCTTCACTGAAGGGGATAGCCAGGCTGCGGTGCCGTTTGCTCGTACTGCTGACGGCGACGTGCGTATCGGTGTGGGCGACGGGGAACTCTACCGCAAGACTGGCGAGGCCTAGATAGCACCGCGTCCCCCAAGTGTTGTCAGCCGATCGCGGCGGCGGCTGGCACTATGGGTGTCATGACTAACACGACAATTCTTTGGATCGTTATCGCGATCGTGGTGCTCGTGCTGATCATCGCCGGCATCATCGTTGCCGGTAATCAGCGGAAAAAGTCGAAGACCGTTTCGTTTGAAAAACCGGCAGAGGTGGAGCAGCCCAAGCAGCTGACTCGCGAGGAAAAGTCGGGCAACTACCAAGCCAAGGGCGGCTTCAACTTCGCGCAGGCCGACGCCGCGCCGAAGCAGCCGGAGCCGGTGCGTCGTCAAGCGCCTAGCGCTCCCGCCGCGCCGGAGGCGCTCGACACGTCGAAGCCTGTTCTCGACCCGGATCTGCAGAAGCAGATCGACGACTCGCTGAACGAGCCGGCGCCGGCCGAGCCGGAGCAGACGGCCGCGGACGCGGTTGAAGAGGTACAGGCCGCGGTTGAGCAGGAAGAGCCGAAGCCGTTCCCAACTGAGGAGACGGTTGAGCGGGTGGAGGAGCCCGTCGTCAAGCAGGAGCCCACGCCGGAACCGGAACCGGTGGTCGAGCCGGTTGAGGAGCCCGTCGTTAAGCAGGAGCCCCCGCGTGAGCCGGTGGTTGAGCCGGAGGTTGTAAAGACCGAGGAGACCGCCCGTGAGGAAGCCGAGGAGGCTGCGGCGGCCGCGGCGGAAGCTGTTGAGGCCGCCGACGAAGCGGTGAAGGAAGGGTCGCCGGTATCGGACGACGCGGTTGTTGTGGACGCGCCGGAGACGGCGGCAGTTGCGGCCGAGATTGATGAGATCGCGCCGGCGGCCGGGCGAATTGGCAAGCTGCGTGGGCGACTGTCTCGTTCGCAGAACGCGATTGGTCAGGGCCTGCTGGGCATCCTCACCGCCGGGGACCTCGATGAAGATGCTTGGGAGGAGATCGAGGACACGCTGATCATGGCGGACCTCGGCGCTGACTTGACCATGAAGGTTGTGGACAACCTCCGCGAGAAGATCGCTGAGCGCGGCGTCTCCTCGGAGGAGGAAGCGCGCGCGATGCTGCGTGAAACTCTCATCGAGGCAGGCCGCCCCGACATGGACCGCTCGATCAAGGCGATGCCGAACGACGGCAAGCCCGCCGTCATCTTGGTCGTCGGCGTGAACGGTACCGGCAAGACAACCACCACCGGCAAGCTCGCGCGTGTGCTGGTGTCTATGGGGCACACAGTGGTCCTCGGTGCCGCCGACACCTTCCGCGCAGCGGCCGCCGACCAGCTGGAGACCTGGGGCCGCCGCGTCGGCGCCTCCACTGTCCGCGGTAAGGAGGGCGCGGATCCCGCCTCGGTCGCGTTCGACGCCGTCGCAACCGGTGTCGATCAGGGCGCTGATGTTGTGGTGGTTGATACCGCCGGCCGCCTCCACACCTCGACCGGCCTGATGGATCAGCTGGGCAAGGTCAAGCGCGTCGTGGAGAAGAAGAGCCACGTTGACGAGGTGCTGCTGGTTCTCGACGCCACCGTCGGCCAGAACGGCATTACCCAGGCGCGCGTGTTCAAGGACGTCGTCGAAATTACCGGTGTCGTGCTGACGAAGCTGGACGGCACCGCCAAGGGTGGCATCGTCTTCCAGGTCCAAGAAGAGCTCGGCGTGCCGGTCAAGCTCGTAGGCCTCGGTGAGGGTGCCGACGACCTCGCGCCGTTCGAGGTGGAAAGCTTCGTCGACGCGTTGCTGGGGTAGCTCGCAGTTTCGTAAGGGGGGGACGCGCCGCGGGGGCGGCGCATTGGGGG
>NZ_JBAJNR010000016.1:0-20046 GCF_036881695.1 Corynebacterium sp. Marseille-Q4381
GGGAGGTGCTGGGGGAGGGGACGAACCGTCGAGAAGCAAACTGCGATCCCACAGCCCACGCCGAGGTTGAAGCGATCCGCATGGCGGCGCGAACCTTAGGCTCCTGGCGCCTTGACGGCTGCGAGCTGGTTGTCACGCTGGAGCCCTGCACCATGTGCGCGGGGGCGATCCTCGGCGCGCGCGTGCGCTCGGTGGTGTTCGGGGCGTTCGAGCCCAAGACCGGGGCGTGCGGTTCGCTTTTCGACGCCCTCCGCGACCCCCACCACCTCCACACCGTAGAAGTGCGCGGCGGCGTGCTCGAATCAGCGACCGGGCAGCTCATGACCGGCTTTTTCACTGCTCTCCGTGACTGAATTGTTATGGCGGGCGCGCGGGTAGCGCGGGTAAGCTCGGAAATGTTAGTAACAAATCGAGCAAAGGAGACCGTTATGGCATTCGAAGGCAAGGCTGACCAGATCAAGGGCGACCTGAAGCAGGCTGCTGGCGACGTGACCGGCAACGAGTCCCTCTCCAACGAGGGCAAGGCCGACAACCTGGTCGGCAACATCAAGGAGGGCCTGTCCGACGCTGGCGAGGCCATCAAGGACAAGGCAAACGAGGTTGCCGCTAAGGTCGAGGACAAGCGCGAGGAGCACGAGGCTGAGAAGGCCGCGGAGAACGCTGCTGACCGCGCAACCGACATCTAAAGGCGATCTTGGCGGGCAAATTTGGCCGTGAGTACCGCCAACCGTTACGCTAGCTAGCGGTAGCGTGTCCGAGCGGCCGAAGGTGCTCGCCTCGAAAGCGAGTGTGGGTTAAACCACCGCGGGTTCAAATCCCGCCGCTACCGCCACAACTGGCACCTCAAGCAGGTGCCAGTTTTTCTTTTACCTGCCGCCGATTCGAAGGACGGAGACTTGGCGAAGCTGCTGTACCGGCTCGGGCGCTGGTCGTATGTGAACAAGTGGAAGGTCATCGTTGCCTGGCTTTTGATCTTGGCCGCCTCCGCCGGCGCGGCGCTGTCGCTGATGAAGCCGTTCACATCCGAGTTCAACATCTCGGGCACGCCGGCGATCGACGCGCTGGACACGCTCGAGGACAACTTCCCGGGCGGCGGCGACGTGGCTACCGCGCCCACCGTCAACCTCGTCTTCGCGGCGCCGGAAGGCCAAACCCTTGACGCGCCGCAGTACGACGCCGGCATCCAGGCGGCCGTCGACCACATCGCGGCGAACCTGGAGATCGAGAACACGCTGCGCTTCGGCAACCCGCTGCGCATCAACGGCCCGCTGCAGGACGAGCTAGTTGCGCAGATGACGGAGCTCGGCCTGCCGGAGGAGACGGCGCGCGCCGATGCGCACAATCTGCGCTTGCTTAGCGACGACCACCGCATCGCCTTCACCACCTTCGACTTCCAAGCAGAGTCCAGCTTCGCCGTGACCGAGGACCAGCGCGAAGTCGTCTTGGAGGCGCTGGACATCGCCCGTGACGCCGGCCTGCAGGCAGAGGCGGGCGGCGCCGGCTTCGGTGACCCGATCGAGGTCAACACCACCTCCGAGCTCATCGGCATCGGTGTGGCGTTTGTGGTCTTGCTCGTCACCTTCGGCTCGCTGGTCGCGTCCACCATGCCGATCATCACCGCCGTGGTCGGCGTGGCCATCGGCGCGCTGGCCGTTCTGACCACCACCCACTGGGTCGAACTTAACGACGTCACCCCGATCCTCGCGGTGATGATCGGGCTCGCCGTCGGCATCGACTACGCCCTGTTTATCCTGTCGCGCTACCGCCAGGAGCGCCGCACGCGCCCCGGCCCCGACGCTGCCGGCATGGCCGTCGGCACCGCCGGCTCCTCCGTCGTCTTCGCCGGCACAACCGTGTTCGTGGCGTTGATCGCGCTCGTTCTCGCCCGCATCGAGTTCCTGTCCTGGATGGGCATCGCCGCCGCCGCGACTGTGCTGGTTGCCGTGCTCGTGGCGCTGACCATGCTGCCGGCGCTGCTTGGCGCGTGGGGCGACAAGGCGTTCGCCGGCCGCATCCCGGGAGTCGCCGGCCACCGGGGTCCGGGCAACCGGCCCGCGAAGGACTTAGACGCGCGCTCCACGGGCCGCACGTGGGTGAATTTCGTGCGCCGCTTCCCCGCGCTCGTGATGGCGGTCGTGGTGCTCGGCCTCGGGGCCTTGAGCTACCCGGTGCTCAACCTCGAGATGGCGCTGCCGTCCGACACCACCAGCAACAAGGACACGACCCAGCGCAAGGCCGCGGATTTGCTCGCTGAGGGCTTCGGCCCCGGCATCAACGCCCCGCTGCTCGTGATTGTTGACGCCCACGCGGTCAACCCCGACGCCGAGGCGCTCGCCCCCTACATGGCAGCGATCCCCGATTCCGCAGGCGGCCGCGCAGAGAAGGCGGCGCTCGCTTCCTTCCTCTACACCGTCGGCCAGGTCGGCTCCGTCACGGGCATCGAGCACGCGCAGCTGGTAGGGGTCAACGACGACCTGACCGCCGCCCAGATCCTCGCCACCCCCGACGGCGGCCCGGACGAGCAGCGCACGCTGAACGTCGCGCACGGCCTGCGCGAGAACAACACCCAGGTCGAGGACACCACCGGCGTCACCATCGGGCTCACTGGGCTGACCGCCGTCCAGATGGACATCACCGAGGAGCTTGCCGGAGCCATGCCGCTCTACCTCGCGATCGTGGTGGGACTTGCCATCATCCTCCTCATGATCGTCTTCCGCTCAATCATGGTGCCGCTGGTGGCGGGCCTCGGCTTCCTGCTCTCAGTCGGCGCCGCGTTCGGCGTCACTATCTTGGTTTGGCAAGACGGCCTCTGGGACTTGGTCAACACGCCCGCCCCGGTCCTTTCCTTCCTCCCCATCTTCATGATCGGGGTGACCTTCGGCCTGGCCATGGATTACCAGGTCTTTTTGGTGACCCGCATGCGCGAACACTTCCTCAAAACCGGCGACCTCGAAGAGTCGACCGTCGAAGGCTTCACCCAAGGCGCGCGCGTGGTCACGGCGGCCGCGATCATCATGATCGCCGTCTTCATCGCTTTTATTAACCAGCCCCTGCCGTTTATCCAGATCTTCGGCTTCGCCCTCGGCGTGGCGGTGTTTTTCGACGCGTTCTTCGTCCGCATGGCGCTGGTGCCGGCGACGATGTTCCTTCTGGGCCGCGCGACGTGGTGGATGCCGAAGTGGCTGGATACCATCCTCCCAGAGGTTGACGTGGAGGGCACCCAATTGGAGGAAGCACGATGACCGAATTCGACATCACCCGCGAGCTGTACAACGAGCCTGGCAAGCACGCCCGCACGGGCGTCATCCACACCCCCCACGGCGACATTCAAACGCCCGCGTTTATCCCCGTCGCCACGAAGGCGACGGTGAAAACGCTCACGCCAGAGCAGATTCGACAAACTGGCGCGCAGGCCATCTTGTCCAACGCGTACCACCTCTACCTGCAACCCGGTCCCGGCATCGTGGACGAGGCCGGCGGCGTGGCCGCCTTCGAGAACTGGCACGGCCCCACCTACACCGACTCCGGTGGTTTTCAGGTGATGAGCTTGGGCGTCGGCTTCAAAAAGGTGCTCGCGATGGACACCGCGGGGCTTACCGACAGCGACATCCGCGCCGCCAACAAAGACCGCATGGCGCGGGTTGACGACGACGGCGTGGACTTCAAGTCCGTCATCGACGGCTCCGCCCACCGCTTCACACCAGAGGTGTCGATGCAGATCCAGCACCAGCTCGGCGCCGACATCATGTTCGCTTTCGACGAGTTGACCACGCTCGTGGACACCCGCGCGTACCAAGAGCATTCCGTCGAGCGCACCCGCCGCTGGGCGCGCCGCTGCCTTATTGAGCACGACCGGCTCACCGCCGCGCGCCCGGATAAGCCGCTGCAGTCGCTGTGGGGCGTCGTCCAGGGCGCCCAGTACGAGGACTTGCGCCGCCGCGCCACCCAAGGCCTGCTCGACCTCGACCGCGAAGCCCGCGGCGAGGGCCGCCGCGGCTTCGGCGGCTTCGGCATCGGCGGCGCGCTGGAGAAAGAGAACCTCGGTGCGATTGTCGGCTGGGTCACCGACGAGCTACCGGCCGACAAGCCCCGCCACCTGCTCGGCATCTCCGAGCCCGACGACATCTTCACTGCTGTCGAAGCCGGCGCCGACACGTTTGACTGCGTCGCTCCGACGCGCCTCGGCCGCCGCGGCGGCGTGTACACCCTCGACGGCCGCATGAACCTCGCCGCCGCCCGCTTCAAGCGGGACTTTAAAGGCGTCGACGAGGAATTCGGCGGCTACGTCAGCGAGAACTACTCCCGCGCCTACATCCACCACCTGCTCAAAGCTAAGGAGTACCTCGCAGGAACCCTGTGCACGATGCACAACCTCGAGTTCATGATCCGGCTGGTGGACAACATCCGCGCGGCCATCGACGCCGGCGACTACGAGGCCTACCGCGACGAGTTCCTCGGCCGCTACTACGCGTCCTAGGCCGCCGCGGCCTGCTCTTCCTTGCGGCGCACCCACGCGATCGTCGGGTAGGTGATCGGCAGCAGGATGACCTCCATGAGCGTCTTCCACAAGAAGCCGACCACCACGTAGTTCACGAACTCGCCCGCGGTGGCGATGCCGATCACGCCCGCGGCAATCGAGCAGAACAACAGCGTGTCAGCGAACTCGCCGACCACTGTCGAGCCGATAAGGCGCGCCCACAGCCGGTCCGTGCCGAAGCGGTCCTTCATCTTCTGCAGCACCCACGCGTTCAGCAGCTGGCCCACCACGTAGCCGGCCAGCGAGGCAAGCACGATGCGCGGCAGCAGCCCCAGCACCGCGGCGAAGGTGTCTTGCATGTCGTAGAAATCGGCCGCCGGCAGCGCGATGGCGATGTAGAACGACGCGATCGCGAGCAGCGCGATGCCGAAGCCGGTGAAGACGGCGCGCCTAGCGGTGTTGAAGCCGTAGACCTCGGCGATCACGTCGCCGATAACGTAGGAGAGGGGGAAAAGGAAAAACGCACCGTCGGTAAGCAGCGGCCCCAACGCGACACCTTTCTGTGCCGTGATGTTGGAGATGAGAAACACCGAGCAGAACACGGCGAGCAGGTACGGGTACGGGGAGCGGGAAACGCGGGGCGACATGCGTTTTATCATGGCACACATGGCTGATTCTGCAGGGCGCTACGCACCGAGTCCCAGCGGGGACCTCCACTTCGGCAACCTCCGCACGGCGCTTCTGGCCTGGTGTTTCGCGCGCCAGAGCGGGCGGCAGTTCTACCTTCGCGTGGAGGACATCGATTCGGAGCGCTCCAGCGCGGAGTCGGCGGCGCGCCAGCTCGAGGATCTCGCCGCGATCGGCATCGAGTGGGACGAGCCGGTGATCTACCAGCACGAACGCTTCGACGCCTACGCCGCAGCGCTCGCCCGCCTCGACACCTACGAGTGCTACTGCACCCGCCGCGATATCCGCGAGGCCGCGAGCGCGCCCCACGCCCAGCCAGGCATGTACCCAGGCACGTGCAGGAATCTCACGGAGGAGCATCGTGCTTTACGACGCTCCCACCTCCAATCCGAAGGCCGCCTCCCCGCCATCCGCCTGCGCTCGGCAGCGGGCGAGTGGAGCGTGCGCGATTTCTACCGCGGCGACTACACGGGGCCCGTCGACGACGTAATCCTGCGCCGCGGGGGGCGTGTGGACCAGGCGCAGGCGGGCGACTGGGCGTACAACCTGGCGGTGGTGGTCGACGACGGCGACCAGGGTGTCGACCAGGTAGTCCGCGGCGACGACCTGCTCGCCTCGGCGCCTGCGCAAGCGTACCTCGCGCACCTTTTGGGCTACGCCGAGCCGGAGTACGTGCACGTGCCGCTGGTGGTCAACGCGGAAGGCAAGCGCTTGGCCAAGCGCGACGGGGCGGTGACGCTGCGGGAGATGGCGGCGTCCGATGGCGCGGACGCGGTGAAGGAAGCGCTGGCGCGGTCCATCGGCGCGGACCCGGGTGACGTGCTCGGCACGTTCGACGCTGCTGCGCTGTCGCGCGAACCGTGGGTGTGGGCGCCGAAAGTCTAAGCCGTGAAGCCGACGTCCTTGCGCCAGGTCAGCTCGACGGCCGGGCGCACGGGGGAGAGCGGAGCGAGGATGTTGTCCACCCGCATCCACTCCGCGACGACCTCGTCGGGGGAGATGGTGACCACGCTGTAGCCGTGCGTGTCCAAGGCGACGTGGCGCAGGCTCGGGTTGGCGGCGTGGAGGTAGCTGCGCGCGACACGGAAGAGTGGGTGGCCCACCTGCACCTTCAACGAGTCGGCGACGTTCGGCGCGGTGACCGAGGAGCACACGACCTCGCAGCCGATGGGGCGGCCGTCGAAAAGCACGTTGTGCGCCCACTCGGAGTGGATGTCGCCGGTGAGGAAGATCGGGTTCTTACCCAAGCGGCCGAGTTCACCGATGAGGCGGCGTCGCTCGAAGTCGTAGCCGTCCCACTGGTCGCCGTTGAGCGGCACCTCCTCCACGCCGGGCAGCTGCGCGTTGGAGGAGAGGATATTCGACGACAGCGCCTTCGCCACCGGCCTCGTCGCCGGGTTCTGCATCACCGCGCCGAGGCGCATGGGGGAGAACATCACCGAGTTTCCCAGGGCGTTCCATTTCGCGTGTGAGCGCCCGATGGTGTCGATGAGCCAGGTGTACTGCTCGCCGCCGAGCATGGTGCGCGCGTCGCCCGGTTGGCGCGAGCCGCCCTTCCAGAACTCGACGTCGCGGTAGGTGCGCAGGTCCATGATGGTGAGTTCGACCAAGTCGCCGAAGCTGAACGAGCGGTAGATCCGACCCTGCGCCGACAACTGCGCTGCTCGCACCGGCATCCACTCGTAGTACGCCTGAACGGCGGCGTCGCGGCGCGCGAAGAAGTCGCCCTCGTGCGCGTGGTGGTTGCCGGCGCCCTCGCGCCACGTGTTGTTGGCTACCTCGTGGTCGTCCCACACCACGATCCACGGCATCGACGCGTGCGCGTTCTGCAGCGCTGGGTCGGTGCGGTAGCGGCCGTAGCGGGTGCGGTAATCGGCGAGTGAGACGATCTCGTGCGCAGGGGCGTGCAGGCGCACCGGCCCGTAGCCGGAGTACTCGTACTGCGCGTACTCGTAGATGTAGTCGCCGAGGAAGACGGTGAGGTCTATATCGCCCGACCACCCGCGCTCCGCCAGATCCGCGTAGGCGGCGAAGAAGCCCGCTTCCCAGTTCGCGCAGGACGCCACCGCCCAGCGCTGCCGGTCCACGCGCCACCCGAACCCAGGCGCCGTCTTCGTGCGCCCCACCGGCGACACCGCGCCCGCGTGCGGCCCGTCAACTACGACGAAGCGGTAGAAGTACACCGTCCCCGCGGCCAAGTCGCGCACGTCCACCTTCACCGTGTGGTCGGAATCCGGGTGTGTCGTCACCTCGCCCGACTGCACCACCTGCGTGAACTCGATGTCGCTGGCTAGCTCCCACCGCACGTATGTAGGAGCGCCTTGGCCGGAGCCGGGCCACGCCGCGTCGTCGGGCGTCACGCGCGTCCACAGCACCACCGCGTCCGGCAGCGGGTCGCCGGAGGCGACGCCGTGCACGAACGGCAGGGGAGCGAGCTCCATCTCGGCCAGCGGCGCCCGGGAGGGGGCCGGCTGGGAGCTCTGCGCCCACGCCTGGGTGGTCACGCCCGCCCCGACGGCGCCCACTGCTGCGGAGCGTCGGAAGAAAGTTCGGCGGGTTACGCGTGTCACGCCAGCAATAGTGCGGTACCCCGCGCGGGCCAGCCAGCCGGGGAAGCGGAGTTTGCTGAGGTTTCGCCCCGAATTTAACCCGCGTTTACCTCTTAGGAGAGGGTGGTGCGGGTGGCCAACGCGGCGTCGATACGCAACAGCCCCGAGCCGTCACCGCCGACTAGCTCGAGCTGGTCGACGATCTCGCCCACGGTGGCCTCTTCCTCGATCTGCTCCGTCAAGAACCAGTTCAGCAGCCCGCGGGATTCCAGATCGCCCGCCTCGTCCGCGATGCGGGTGATGTTGCGAATCTGCTCCGAGACCTTCTTCTCGTGAGCGAGCGCCGCGCGGAAGGCGTCGAGGGGGCCGTTCACCTGCGGCGCGTCGATGCGGATGTCGCGCGGCTGCACGCGCTCACCGCGGTCGATCAGGTGCTTGGCAAACTTCTGCGCGTGCTCCGTTTCCTCCTGCGCCTGGGCGGCGAACCAGTTGCTCAGGCCGGGGAAGGACAACGCGTCCATCTCGTTCGCCAGGAAGCGGTAGACGTACGCCGCCGCGTACTCCTCGGTCACCTGCTGGGTCATTGCTTCTTTGAGCTTTTCATCAACCATGCGGCAATGATACGGCGAAACCGGCACCCGATAACGAGTGCCGGTTCGCTAAAAAACTTGGCGGAGGATGTGGGATTTGAACCCACGAGGGTCGTGAAACCCGCACGCGTTCCAGGCGTGTGACATAGGCCGCTAGTCGAATCCTCCATTCAGCGACACCAAAAGCGTCTCCGCATACTGTAGTGCACACCCACCCGCGCACCAAAACCGCAGCTGGCGGCGGTGGGTTGTGTCCTAGTGAAGCGTCCCGCTACAGTGAAGGGCAGGATCCCACGCGGTGTTACCTTGTGAACTCCCCCAGGGCGGGAACGCAGCAAGGGTAAGCGAGCTCTGGCAGGTGCGTGGGGTCCCCTTTCTTTGCGCTGTAGAATTCGTGCCTATGAACTTGGATGAGCACGAGATTGAAACCCTGTCGGCTGAGGTCCGCGAGAAGTACGAGACTCTCAAAGCGCGCGGGCTGAACCTCGACCTGACGCGCGGCAAACCGTCGAGCGAGCAGCTCGACCTGTCGAACGGGCTGCTGGCGCTCCCCGGCGCCGGCGACTACACCGACGCCGCCGGCGCAGACGTGCGCAACTACGGCAACCTGCAGGGCATCGAGGACATCCGCGCGCTGTGGGCTGAGGTGCTGGGGATCGACGCGGCGAACCTTATCGCAGGCGATTCCTCCTCGCTGAACATCATGTTCGACTTGATCTCGTTCGCCTACATCTTCGGCACGAACGACTCGCCGCGCCCCTGGAAGGACGAGGAGCAGGTCAAGTGGCTGTGCCCCGTCCCGGGCTACGACCGCCACTTCGCCATCACGGAGCATTTCGGCTTCGAGATGATCCAGGTGCCGATGACCCCGACCGGGCCCGACATGGACGCGGTTGAAGAACTGGTGCGCGACCCGCAGGTCAAGGGCATGTGGACGGTGCCGATCTACGGCAACCCGACCGGTATCACCTACTCGCGCGAGACGGTTGAGCGCCTCGCCGCGATGGACGCGGCCGCCCCGGACTTCCGCATCGTGTGGGACAACGCGTACGCCATCCACACACTCACCGGCACGTTCCCGGAGAACCCGGACGTCATCGAGATCGCTAAGCAGAAGGGCAACCCGAACCGCTTCTGGTACATGTCGTCGACGTCCAAGATCACCCTCGCAGGCTCCGGCGTGGCGTTCTTCGCCTCCTCGAAGGCGAACCTCGACTGGTATGCCGAGCACGCCTCCATCCGCGGCATCGGGCCGAACAAGGTCAACCAGCTTGCGCATGTGAGGTTCTTTGGGGGTAAGGAGGGCGTCGATAAGCACATGCTCCAACACGCTGCCTCCCTGGCCCCCAAGTTCGAAGCGGTGGCGAGCATCCTGGAGCAGCGCCTCGGCGGCCTCGGCATCGCCGAGTGGACCGAACCCGAGGGCGGCTATTTCATCTCGCTGGATGTCACCGGCGGGTCCGCGACGCGCGTGTGGGAGCTGGCGAAGGACGCCGGCATCACCCTCACCAAAGCCGGTTCCGCGTTCCCGCGCGGCGTCGACGAGCACGACCAGAACATCCGGCTTGCGCCGTCGCTGCCGCCGCTGGACGAGGTGAAAACCGCGATGGACGGGGTGGCCACCTGCGTGCTGCTCGCGTGTCTCGAGGCGATGGGCAAGTAAGTAGGCTTAAGCGGCGTGGCTCTGTACAGGAAATACCGCCCAGCAACGTTCGGTGAGGTCATCGGCCAGGAGCAGGTGACCCGCCCGCTTTCAACCGCCCTCGATAACGGGCGCATTGCCCACGCGTATCTGTTCTCCGGCCCGCGCGGCTGCGGTAAGACGTCCTCGGCCCGCATCTTGGCGCGCTCCCTGAACTGCGCCCAGGGCCCGACGTCCACCCCGTGCGGCGTGTGCAACTCGTGTGTGGCGCTGGCCCCTGGCGGGCCCGGCAACTTAGACGTGATGGAGCTCGACGCCGCGTCGCACGGCGGCGTGGACGACATGCGCGACCTGCGCGAGCGCGCCATGTTCGCGCCCGCTGAGTCGCGCTACCGCGTGTTCATCATCGACGAGGCGCACATGGTCTCGCGCGAGGGCAACAACGCGCTGCTGAAGATTGTGGAGGAGCCGCCGGAGCACCTGATCTTCATCTTCGCCACCACCGAGCCGGAGAAGATGCTGCCGACGATCCGCTCCCGCACGCACAACTACCCGTTCCGCCTGCTCGCGCCCGCGGCGATGCGGGAGCTTTTAGAGCACGTCGTCGCCGAGGAGGGCGTGACGGTGGACGAGAACGTCTACCCGCTGGTGATCCGCGCCGGCGGCGGCTCGCCGCGCGACACCCTGTCGATCCTGGACCAGTTGCTCGCGGGCGCAGGGCCCGACGGTCTGACGTACGATCTGGCGCTCCCGCTGCTCGGGGTTACGGATCTCACGCTTATCGACGCAGCCGTCGACGCCCTCGCCGCCCACGATGCGTCCGCCATGTTCCGCACCATCGACGCGGTCATGGAGTCCGGCCACGAGCCGCGCCGTTTCGCCCTTGACTTGCTCGACCGGTTGCGCGACTTGCTGCTGGTGCGCACCGTTCCGGACGCGTTTGGGCAGGCGCTTGTCGACGCCCCCACCGACCGCGCCGACGTCCTCCAACAGGAAGCCGAGCAGTTTTCTGCCGCGCAGCTGGCCACCCTTGCTTCGGAGATCAACTCGCGCATCTCCGATCTGCGCGGTGCGACGTCGCCGCGGCTGCTGCTGGAGGTAATGATGGCGCACCTGTTGACGCTGCCGGCCGACCAGCCGCGCGCCGCGGCCGCGCCTTCACCCGCCGCGCCGAGCGTGCCGGCGGCTGCGCCTGCCGCGCCGAGCAGTTCAGGCGGGCAGGGCGGGGCTGCCGCGGCGGCGGCCGCTGCGGCTGCCGCCGCGACGCGCAACGTGCGCAGCACCTCCACTCCGGCGCCCCAGGAGGCACCCGCGCCCGCGCCAAAGCCTGAGCCTGAGCCCGCGGAAGCCGGCGAGGAGCTGTTCGACCGCGTCAAGCGGGATTGGACTTCGCTCCGCCAGTCCGTGGGCAGCCGAAACAAAGTCGCGGAGATCATGCTCACCGAGGCGCGCCCGCTCGGTTTCGAAGACGGCACGCTTGTCATCGGCCACAACACAGGCGCGCTCGCGGAGCGCCTCAACGCGGAGAGCAATAACGCCGACATCGTCGCCGTGTTCTCGGAGAAGCTGGGGACCCAAGTGCCGGTGCGGTGCGTGGTGGGCACTCAGATGGTTGTGGCGAAGGTGCGGAGCACTGAACGGGAGCCGAACGACGACGCCGAGGATCCAGCCCCTGCCCCGAAGGACTGGCGCGCCGCCGCGGCAGCCGCGAGCCAGCAGGCCGCGGCGAAGGCGAAGCGGGAGCGCGATGAGATCCCGCCGCCACCCGAGCCGGTAGAGGAGGAGCCGCCGTACGACCCGTGGGAGGGCGAGCCGCAGCCGGCGCCGTACACCCAAGAGGACGAAGAGCGCGACATGGCGGACCAGGCGCAAGGCGAGGCGGGCTCGCCCGACCGCCGCGACGCAACGGAGGTCGCCATGGAGCTGCTCGCCACCGAGCTGGGGGCGCGGCCGCTGTAGTGCGGCGGGGGTACAATAGTCGGCGGACTTTATTAGCGATGAAAGAAAGGGTGTCCCACACCATGACCCAGCCGAACATGCCAGCAGATATGCAGGAACTCATCCGCCAGGCCGCCGAGGTGCAGGCGGCGCTGCAGAAGGCGCAGGAGGAGCTCCTCGCCGCGGAGGTCGAGGGTACCGCTGGCGGCGGCCTTGTCACCATTACGATGACCGGCGGCGCCGAGATCACCGACCTGAAGATTAAGCCGGAAGCGGTCGACGCTGACGACGTTGAGACGCTGCAGGACCTGATTCTGGCCGCGTACCGCGACGCGCACAACAAGGCTGGCCAGCTTGCGCAGGACAAGATTGGCCCGCTGACCAACATCGGCGGCGACGCGGCGCCGCAGCAGGGCGGCCCGTTCGGCGGCCAGCCGGCAGGCCCGGGCGAGATCCCGTTCGGCGGCATCATCTAAGCGCTGCCCTACCACCCGCGCCTGGCTTCGGCCGGGCGTTCTTTTTTAGCAAGGAGTGTCCATGTTCGAGGGCCCGCTGCAGGACCTGATCGATGAATTCTCCCGCCTGCCCGGCGTCGGGCCGAAGTCGGCGCAGCGCATCGCGTTCCACCTGCTGAAAACCGAGCCGGAGGACATTGACCGGCTGCGCGCGGCGCTGGCGGCGGTGCGCGACGGGGTGATGTTCTGCCGCATCTGCAACAACGTCTCGCGCGACGAGGTGTGCCGCATCTGCGCCGATTCGGGGCGCGACAAGGCGCTGGTCTGCGTGGTGGAGGACGCGAAAGACATCCAGGTCATCGAGCGCACGGGCGAGTACACCGGCCGCTACCACGTGCTCGGCGGGTCGCTCGATCCGCTGGCCAACATCGGGCCGAAGGATCTGGCTATCGCGCCGCTTCTGCAGCGCATTGGCGGGGTGCAGAAGGATCTTGACGACGCCCCCGCCCCCACCATCAGCGAAGTCATCCTGGCAACCGACCCAGATACCGAGGGCGAAGCGACCGCGAGCTACATCGCCCGCCTGCTGAAGGACTTCCCCGACCTCACGGTGTCGCGCCTAGCCTCGGGCATGCCGCTCGGCGGCGACTTGGAGTTCGTCGACGAGCTCACCTTGTCGCGCGCGCTCACCGGCCGACTGCGGCTCTAGCCTTCGAGGTCCTCGGCTGCTTCGTCGACGGCGTCCTCGATAAGGAAGTCGAGGTCGTTCAGGAACGCGGTGACGCTGACCTGGGAGGAGTCGATGCCTTTGATGCGCAGCGGCCCAAGGGTGATGAAGTCGATCCACTTGTCCTCGACGGGTGCGAGCGAGAGATCCTCAATCGCCGTGATGAAGTTGTCGCGGTAGTAGCCCAAAAGCTGGCGGTGCGCCTCGGTGCCCAAATCGTTCCACGGCGCGCCGACAGAGATCCAGTCCATGCCGACGCAGTCGATGTCGGTGCGGGTTGCCAGCCACTCGCACAGCTCGGGGTCGAGGCACGGGCCTTGGGCACGGTAGACCTCGGGGTTCTCGGTGCGGTAGCGCTCGAAGCCGGTGCGGATGAGCAGCAGGCGGATGCCGTCGAACTCGTCGGCGTAGGGCTCGATGTCTTCGACTTTCACCACGGATTGGGGTTGGGATTTGGTGGGGACGTCGATAAGCAAAATCTCATCGCCGTCGAAGTTGAAGCGCTCGGGGCCGAGCTCAGCGAGCGTCGTGCCGCCCTCGACGAAGTGGGCGGGCGCGTCCATGTGGGTGCCGAAGTGGTTGGGCAGGTGCGAGATGAAGTCGTTGCTCGCGCCGTCCTCGCCGAGCACCGCATTGTGCTCGGTGACAAGTTCCGGCGAGCCGGGGTAGGAGGGGCCTTGCGGGTCGATGATGTGGCTCAAGTGCACGTACATGCGCCCCAGCGTAGCCAAAAACGCGTCTAGCTCAGCCGCTCCGCGCGCAGCCGGTCGATGACCGGGATATCCAGCGGCTCCAGCTCGTCCAGGCCCACGCCGAGCGCCTGCGCCAAAAGCAGGTCCGCCAGCTGGGGGTTGCGCGCCAGCGCCGGGCCGTGCATGTAAGTCGCGATCACGCTGCCCTGCACCACGCCCTCGACCGCCCCGCCCGCGCCGTTGCCGACGCCGCGCGTGACCTTGCCCAATGCAGAGGCATCCGGGCCCAAGGTGGTCGCGCCGATGTGGTTTTCGAAGCCGGTCAGCGGCTCCGTCAGCGCGGCTGTCACGCCGGCTCGGGTGGGTTCGGCGGCGACTTCCCCTATGGCGCGGGTTGGAAGGGGGGCGGTGGAGACGTCGATAAGCGAAATGCCCTCTGCCTCCGTGCCGTGGGCGTGGAACGCGCGGCCGAGGATTTGCATGCCGGCGCACACGGCGAAGATCGGCGTGCCCGACGCGGCAGCCGCCTGCAAGCCGGGGGAGGCGGCGAGGCGCGCGGCGGCGATTACCTGCGAGGAGTCTTCGCCGCCGCCGATGGTGTAGAGGTCGCAGTCGGCGGGGATGTCGTCGGTAAGCAGGATGCGCCGGACGTTCGCGTCGATGCCGCGCATCCGCGCCCGCTGCCGAAGCACCAGCGCGTTGCCGTCGTCGCCGTAGGTGCCCAGCACGTCCGGCAGAACGAGTCCGATGGTGAGCTTACGCACGGTAATCCTCCTGCTTGGTCAGCGCTTTTCGCAGGTTGAGCAGCGCGGTGTAGTTCGCCAGCACCTCCACGCGCCCCGGCGGGCAGGCGCGGATCGCCTCAACCGGGTCGTGCACCAGTTCGTGGTCGATGCCGGCGTAGAGCAGGCGCACGGCGAGGTCGGTTGCGCGCTCGCCGGCGGCGACGACGTGGGTGTCGCCGAAGTCCTCGAACGCGACGTCCCACAGCCAGGAGACGTCCTCGCCGTCGCCTTGTTTGGCGTTGACCGCAATCACCACGCCGTCCGCGTCGCGGTCGAGCATGGTCAGCGCTTCCTGCCAACCGGCGGGGTTCTTCGCCAGCAGAAGGTGCACGTCGCGCTCGCCGAGGTGGACGGTGGTGTAGCGCCCGGCGACGTTGTCGACGTCCTCCGCCGCGCGAATCGCCCTTTCCAGCGGCACGTCGAAGGCCTCGACGGCGGCGGCGATGGCTTGGGCCGCGTTGCCGCGGTTCGCCCGCCCAGGCAGCTTGAGGTCCAGCGGGTGGTCGCCCGAGGGGGTGCTTATCGACGCCCCCTCCAACCCCCAAGTCGGCCGCGGACGGCGGAACTCGCGACCGTCGGCAAGCGGCTCAACCGCGTACCAGTCGCCGTCGTCCGTGCGCACCACGTGGCCGCCGGAGCGGGGGTTGGTCACCGAGTCGCCGAGCCAGCCGGCGCCCGCCGCGACCCACACCACGTTCGGGTGGTCGTAGGCGATGGAGGTGATCAGCACGTCGTCGCAGTTGGCGATGACAGTGGCGTCCGGGTGCGCTTCGACGGCGGCGCGCAGCGCGCGCTCGATCTTGTTGATCTCGCCGACGCGGTCGAGCTGGTCGCGCGTAAGGTTCAGCAGCACGAAGGCCTCGGGGTTCAGGCGTTCAGCGACGTGCGGCACGTGCAGCTCGTCGACCTCGAGCACGATATGCGACGCCGCGCGCCCCGCCATCAGCGCCGAGATGATGCCAGCGTCCATGTTGTCGCCGCCGTCGTTGGTGGCCACGCTGTAGGTGCTGCGCAGCGCGCCGGCGAGCATGCGGGTGGTGGTGGACTTGCCGTTGGTGCCGGTGACCAGCACTGCGGGGCGGCCGCCCGCGAGGGTGGCCATAATGTTCGGGTCGATCGCCCCAGCCACAAGGCCGCCGATCATGCCGCCCGCGCCGCGGCCGGTGGCGCGGGAGGCGGCGGTGGCTGCGCGCGCGGCGGCGATCGCGGCGGTGGACCTTATGCGGGCGAAGCGAGACTGCTCACTCATGGGTGACAGGTTACTCCGCCGCGTCGGCGGAACCCGCGCTCATCTTCTCCACAGCGGCTTCGAATTCGCTGGGGGTGAGGATGGGGATGTCTTTGCGGTGGGCGTGCATCGCCTTGCCCCGCAGTTCGGCGCCCTTCGCGGCCGCCTCGGAGACGACGAGGGAGGACTGGCGCGTGAGCTTCTCCGAGTAGCGCAGCCCCGCGCGCACGCCGAGGTCGATCACCGTGTCGGGGTCGACGGTGAGGTCGTCGGTGACGACAAGTTCCATGCCTTTTTCCAGCCCGCGGGCCGGGTCGTAGACGCCCGCAAGCGGTGAGGCGGCGGCGGTGTCGCGCTCGCCGGCCTTCGCCGCGTCGACGCGCAGCGCGCTGCGCTGCAGGCCGAAGCGGTCGGCGGCAAGCGCAGCCGGGTCGTGCGTGACCAGATCGCCAGCCTCTTTCAGCGCGAGGTACATCGACACCAGCGTCAGGGTGTCGTCGCGGCCCGTCTCGTTCTGCCCGACCTCGACCCCGATGAGGTCGGCGACGGCGTGCAGGCGCGCGTCGACGGGTACGTGACCCTGGCGGCGCACAGTTGCCAGCACGTCGACGATTCCCTCCGGGCGCGGCACGTGCCCCACACGCTGGCGGCGGCGGTTGCCGCGCCCGCGGCGGGAGCGGTTCGCGCGGGCTGCCGCGTTCATCGCGCGCTTCGCCTCGGAAACGATGAAGCCCCAGGAAGTGGGGGAGTCGAAGAGGATGATGTGGCGGGCGTCGATAAGCCTGTCAAGCTCCTTCAACGACCGTGAGAAGCGCGGCGCCTGGGCGAAGTCGCTGACCTCAAGCCCGTGGGTGTGGCGCGGGCCGGCGTCCATCCCGGGGTTGAACACCTGGTGGAACTCCTCGCCGACGCGGCCTGCGTCATCGAAGGTCACCGCGTCGATCGTGAGCAGCCGGGCAGTGGTGGGGTGAATCCCGTTCGCCCGCGCTGTCAGCGCGACGTAGGGGAATTCACTCTGCTCGGTCATTCGTCGAAGCGTACTACACGCCGCCGGTCTTACCCTCGGTCAGCGCGCGGTTCGCGGCCGAGACGATGGCCTTGAGCGAGGCGCGCGTGGTGGAGCCAGCGATGCCAACGCCCCACGCGGTTGCGCCGTCGACGTCGGCGTAGATGTAGCAAGCCGCGTCCGCGTCGTCGCCCGCGGTGCGGGCGCGCTGCGAGTAGTCCTGCACCTCGAAGTCGATGCCGAGGCTCTCCAACGCGTTGGCGAACGCCGCGATCGGGCCGTTGCCGGTGCCGCTGATCTCGCGCTGATCGCCCTTCCACACCACGGAGGCGCGAACAGCGGAATCGTCCTCGTCGCTGGCCGCGCCGGTGATCTCGTAATCCACCAGCTCCAGCGGGGAGTCCAGGTCGAGGTAGTGGGTGGCGAAGATATCCCACATGTTCTTGGAGTTGACCTCGCCGCCCTCGCGGTCCGTGATCGCCTGGACCACCGCGGAGAACTCAGGCTGCATCGCCTTCGGCATGTTGATGCCGTGGTCGGTCTTCATGATGTAGGCCACGCCGCCCTTGCCGGACTGTGAGTTCACGCGGATCACCGCCTCGTAGGTGCGGCCGACGTCCTTCGGGTCGATCGGCAGGTACGGCACCTCCCAGGTGGTGTCGCGCAGCTCTTCCCACGACACGTCGGTGGAGGAGGCGTCGGGGCGCACCTTCTGCGCCAGCGCGTCGAGGCCCTTGTTGATTGCGTCCTGGTGCGAGCCGGAGAACGCCGTGAACACCAGGTCGCCGCCGTAGGGGTGGCGCTCCGGCACGCGCAGCTGGTTGCAGTACTCCACCGTCTGGCGGATCTTGGCAATGTCGGAGAAGTCGATCTGCGGGTCCACGCCCTGCGTCATCATGTTCAGCGCCAGCGTGACCAGGTCGACGTTGCCGGTGCGCTCGCCGTTGCCGAAGAGGCAGCCCTCGATGCGGTCGGCGCCCGCCATGTAGCCCAGCTCGGCGGCGGCCACGCCGGTGCCGCGGTCGTTGTGCGGGTGCAGCGAGATGATCACGCTGTCGCGCTTGGCCAGGTTGCGGTGCATCCACTCGATCGAGTCGGCGTAGACGTTCGGCGTGATCATCTCCACCGTGGACGGCAGGTTCAGGATGATCGGGTTGTCCGGGGTTGCGCCCATCGTGTCGACGACCGCGTCGCACACCTCGAGCGCGAAGTCCAGCTCGGTGCCGGTGAAGGACTCCGGCGAGTACTCCCAGCGCCAGTTGGTGTCCGGGTAGTCGTCGGCGATGGAGAGGATCAGCTCGCCGGCGTCGGTGGCCAGCTTCTTAATCGCGTCGCGGTCCTTGCGGAACACCACGTCGCGCTGCAGCTTCGAGGTGGAGTTGTAGAAGTGGACGATGACGTTTTTCGCGCCAGAGCACGCCTCGAACGTGCGGCGGATCAGGTGCTCGCGAGCCTGCACCAGCACCTGGATGGTGACGTCGTCCGGGATCATGTCCTTCTCAATGATCTCGCGCACGAAGTCGAAGTCAGTCTGGGAGGCGGACGGGAAGCCCACCTCGATCTCCTTGAAGCCCATCTCCACCAGCAAGTTGAACATGCGGCGCTTGCGCTCCGGGCTCATTGGGTCAATCAGCGCCTGGTTGCCGTCGCGCAGGTCCACGGCGCACCACTGCGGCGCGCGGGTGATTTTCTTGTCCGGCCACGTGCGGTCCGGCAGGGTGATGTCCTGAACCTCTTCGGCGAAGGGCAGGTAGCGGTCGACCGGCATCTGGCTGCCGCGCTGCTTGTTCCAGCTGGGCTGGCCTTCGTTGCGCGGGCCGTTGGGGGTCACGATATCGCGGGGGGCAAAAAAGTCGTTAGTGTGCGTCACGGTGGGGCTCCTTGTATCTCGGCTTGGATTGTATCCACGGCCGGCAAGCAAAAACTCCGCGACGGGGTGCCGGCCGTGTTAGTGGGCCTGATTCCCGCCGCGGCGTAGAAGGAGTAGCGCCTTTTGCGACATGTGACGCAGCCTACACAATCCTGGCGCGCCAAGGGGCGCTATTCGGAAAAGTTCTTACTTACCGAACAGCGTCCGCATCGCGCCAAACGGGTGATAGGGGTTGGCAACCGGGTACCCGCGCGGCGACACCCACGTGGGATCGCCGTCCACCACCTCGATCCGCCCGCGTCTTCGCACCCAGTCATCGTCGTCGTTGACGCGGTTGTGGTAGCGGCACAGCATGGTCAGATTCCGCATGTTCGTCGGCCCGCCGTGTTTCCACGCCTGAATGTGGTGGACCTGGCACAGGTCGGCGGCGCGGTGGCAGCCCGGCACCGGGCACACGGGTGTGGTGGCGCGGGCCAGGTCGCGCTGTTTCTGATTGGCGAAGCGCTCCACCCGGTACAGGTTGACCGGCCCTTCAACAGGGTGGAAGATCGCGGCCTCGAGGCCAACGCCGGCGTCGGAAAAATACTCAGACAGGAATTCGGCGCCGGTGATGGTGGTGCCGTTTGTAAGCCCGAAGCGCACCTCGTTCGCATCGCACTCGCCGGCAACAAGCGTCGACAGCGCCGGCGCCGGCACCAACAGAAGCGGGTGCGGCACGGCGCGAGCCACGCCGCCTGAGCGAATCACCTGCTTGAAGTTCTTGTACATCTGCGGCCCCGCCGGCCGCGACGCGTCCAACCCCTGCGAGCACCTAAATGTCAGGTCCGCGGCTTCTTTCTCTTCTGCGAAGATCATGATTTTGCACATGCCCCTCACTGAAGGCCCGACTGTCATCGTCGGCTCCAGCTCTTTCGGCTCCGCGGGCACCAGCTTGGCCACCATACGCGCGAAGGCCTGGTAGTCGCCCGGCCGCGACGCCGCCACCGCCTCCAGCACGTCGAGGCGCTTCCGTCCGCGCTCGCGGGCCGGCACCGACGACAGCTTCCGCTCGATCAGCGCCAGCTGGTGCAGAGACAACCGAGACCGGCGCACCAAACCGCGCGCCCGCGCCTGCTGCTGGTGGGCGTGGGTTTCCGCAAGGTACACCGCGTGCAGCCCCGCCCACGAGCGCACGGTGTTCGGATCCAGCCCCGCGTCCAGCGCCGCCTGCTCGTCGAAACCGGCCAGCGTGTCCAGCGCGGAGCCGGACATGGCCTGAAGCAGCGCGGCAAACGTCATGGCCCACACGTTATCGGCGCGCTGAGTAAGGCGACACCCCGCGCGTGCACACTATCGTGGGCGCGTGAGCTGCACGGTTGCAAGGAGCATGATGCTTATCGACGCCCCCATCAACCCCATTC
>NZ_JBAJNR010000017.1:0-14944 GCF_036881695.1 Corynebacterium sp. Marseille-Q4381
CCCCTCTCCCGGCCACACCCTCCTCCCGTCCACCCCCGGCGCCCTGTTAGCCCCAGGGGTTGTGGCTACGTAGCCGGTGCGGGCTCAGTTGCCTCAGCCTTTCGGGAACGGGCCTGGCTCACAGCGTGCGACGAGGTCGCTTCCTCGTAGCCGCAGGTGCGCAGCACGCCGTCGCCGATGAGCAGGCCGGCGGCGACGAGCACCAGCGAGCCACCGGCGAGTGCCAGCGTTTGCGGGTTGACAATCGCCAGCGCTTGGTTGATCCCCGCCGCCGCCTCGGCGCGCTCCTTGTCGTAAATGCCCAGACCTTCCTGCAGCTTGGCGTTCACGTTCTGGATCGCGGCGTTGATCTGCGCATGCACGTGCTCGAGACCCGGGATCTTCACCTGGGTGAGGATGCCCAGCGGGATGAGCAGGAGCAGCGGCGCGGTCAACCCGGCCAGCGCCGCGATGCACTTGCCGTCCACCTCGCGCGGCGCCTCCGGTTCGACTGGTGTAGGCGGGTCAACAGGCGCCGGCTTTTCGATCGGCGTGGCAGGGACCAGCGGCACTGCCGGGATGACGGTGACCTCAGTAACTGTGGTGCTTTCGACCTCCAGCTTGATCGAGATGATGTTGGTGATGGTCGTGCCATCGCCGCTCGTCCACGCGAGTTTGATGTCCCCGGACACCGGAGACCCGTCGTTGCGGATGATGGTCCAGGTGTTGTCGGGGTTGGGGCGGGTGGAGTGGGAGGGGGCGTCGGTAAGCACAATCAGCTCTCCCCCGCTGCCTGGGACGGTGACCGTAATGGAGCCGTCCGAGTTCGGGTGCGTGAGGCGGATCGTCGCGGCTTCCGTGACCTTAACGACGTAGCGGGCGATGAGCTGACCGTGCTCGTTGCGCACCTCGATCTCGGCCTCACCGGTAGCACCCGGGCGCGGCGTGATAATCAGCGTGTCGCCCTCGCGGCCGACGGTGATGATGTCGCCGCCGCGCACTACGGTGTGCGTGCCAGCGCCGATGCGCAGGCGATGCGTCGCGTTGTTGGGGATGGTGACGGTGTGCGTCGGCACCGCGGCCGGGGTGATGGTGACGACGTAGCGGGTGTCCGTCCGGCCGCGGTTGTCGAGCGATTCAACGATGACCTGGCCCTGCGCCCCGTCGCGCGGGACGAAGGTGAAAGAGTCGATGAGTTTCTGCTCGTCCACGTGCTCGGCGCCGGAGACGATAGTGAGGTTCGTGCCCGTCAGCTGGAGCGTGTCCAAACTCGTGATGTTGTGCGTGACCACATCGATCGGCACCGGGGTAATGGTCAGCGTCGTGCGGACGATGACGTTGCCGCGGGCGTCCTTCTCCTCGATGACCACGTTGCCGTCCGCACCCTGCTTCGGGTCGAGGATGATTGCGCCCTCCGCGTCGCTGTTCTCGTCGACGAGATTGTCACCTGAGACGAGGGTGAGCGTGTTCGACTGGTCGCGGCGCGTAACGCGGAACTGCGTGCGGTCGGTGATGTCGATTGAGACCAGCTTCGTCTTGACTACGGGAACAGTCGACTCGACTTTGAACGTGTAGCGGAAAGTTGGCCGGTTCTTGCCATCCAGAATCTCAACGACAGCGTTACCGTTTGCCCCGTCGATCGCCTGCACGTTCAACTCGCCGCCGTTGCGCGACACCGTTACGACGTCGCTTCCTGAGACAAGGCGGTGGGTGGCATCGGCGGGAAGGTCAAGGGTGTAATCCCCGCCGTCATAAAGGTTGAAGGTAACTACGCGGACCTGCGGGGTCGTATCCACCACGGTGATGCTGAACCGGTGCTCGTTACCCGTCTTGTCGGTGATCAGAACCGTGGCTTTCCCGCTGACCCCGTGCTTCGCGGTCACCAGCAACTGTCCGTTCTTCTCCTCTACGGTGACGAGGTCGTCGCCGCTCTGTAGCCTCCACGTGGTGCCGGGGTTGCGCAGAGTCGGGTCGTCGATGGTGAACTGGTCGCCGGATTCGAGCGTCGCTAGGGAAACCTTGGTCGCCGGGCGGATGACGATGGAGATCGTGTGACGCACCGTGTTGCCGCGGGCGTCCTTGATCTCCACGGTGAACTGCTTGCCGTTGGAGTCTGGCTTCGGAGTGATGAGTAGCTGGTCGCCGTCGACACGCGTATCGACGTTCCCGCCACCAGAGGTGATGCCCCAATTTCCGCCTGCGGGGATAGTGAACACACCGGTGCCGGGCTCGCCGTTGAACGTCCAGGTGTTCGAGGTGGTGTGGGTCTTCGGGGTAGCGTCACCTGCGGAAAGAGTCGGCGCGGTGTTGTCCACCGTGATCTTGTACTCGTGGTCGCGCCCGTTCGCGTCTGTAATCACAACGATGACGTCGCCCTTCGCGCCCGGCTTGGGGGTGATGAGGAGACCTTGGGCGTCTTTGGTCACGCTGACGAGCGAAGCCCCCTGCGTTACCCGGTAGGTCCACTCGCCCTTCGTGGCGACGGGGAGTGTTTTGGACGGCTCGTTGTGGTTGTAGACGAAAATGTACTCAAAATCGAAGTTTGCTGACGTGGTGGTTGTTGTGGTCGTTGACGTGGTGTGAACGTTCGGCTGGGCGATGGCCGTGACGGTGCTTGTGCATACTGCACCGGCAACGGCGAGAGCAATGACTTGCTTTTTTAGGTTTGGGCGACGCATTCCTGTGCTCCTGTGGAGAAGTGTGAGGGAGTTCAGCGTTTGCTTAAGACACGCTGCCGAGACGAAAGCCTAAACACAGTTGACGTTCAGCGCGCTTTAAGCATTGTTGGGCAAATCATCAAAACCTGGGATTGTATAGCTAGGAGCAGGTAGCTCGCGGTCAGCGCGAGTAACATTGCAGGAAACATGTATCTACAAGAGTGTTTTGTCTACTCAAGTGGGCGCCTATACACCACACCTTTACGGGGGTAGTGGAGCGACACGCCGAAGGTGAGGATTTTTCTTACAATGTCCACAATCGTGAGCGGAATGATGCGGATTGCGCACAAGAGCGACGCGGAAATCCGGGAACTGTATGCTGCGGCCCGCAGCGCCGGAGTGACCGTGTTCGACCATGCGGATATTTATGGCGGGGGGCATGAATGTGAGCGTCGATATGCGCAAGCTCTGGCACTGAGCCCTGCTGAGCGTGCCGAGATCACCCTGCAGACTAAGACTGGGATCTCACTCGATCCGGCGATGTACGACCACTCGTACGTGCACATCGTGCGCGAAGTGGAGGAATCGCTGCGTGCGCTGCGGACGGATTACCTGGACGTGTTGCTGCTGCATCGGCCGGATGCGCTGGTGGAACCGGAGGAGGTGGCTCGCGCGTTCGACGAGCTGGAGGCGTCCGGGAAGGTGCGCGCGTTCGGAGTATCCAATCACACACCCATGCAAATTGAGCTGCTGAAGACGACGGTGCGTCAGCCGCTCACCGTGAACCAGGTGCAGTTCTCGCTCGCGCATGCGGACCTTGTGGCGGAGGGCATAACCGCCAACGCGGCGGGACCGGCGTTCACCGGGGTGGTGGATCACGCGAGGTTGACGGGGATGACGCTGCAGGCGTGGTCGCCGCTGACCGGTAGCCGCGGCAGCGTCTTGAACGCCCAGGCCTACCCGGAGCTCAACGCCGAGCTCGAGCGCTTGGCCAGCGAGTATGGGGTCTCGCCCACGGCGATCGCCGTCAGTTGGATTACGCGCCACCCGGCCGGCTTCCAGGTCGTGCTGGGGAGCACCAACCCATCGCGCTTCACGGCCGCCGCTGCCGGTGCGGACATCTGCTTGACCCGTGAGCACTGGTACCGGCTCTACCGCGCCGCTGGCTATCCCCTGCCCTAGCGGCGTGCGAGCTTTCGGGCGCGTACGCGCCACCGCTCCGGGAGGCGCCTTTGCGGCGGCGACGTGGCAAACCCGCGCATCATCGAATACCACCCACGGGCGAAGCGCCTTCGGCGCTGTGCGCTCCCCTTCAGCGCTCGGCCGTCCATGGACACTTCGAGCCAGGAAACGTAGCGGACCGTCTCGTCGGGGCGAACGGCAAAGGACAGCTGGATGTCGTCGTGGACTTGGGTATCCGCCAGGTCTAGGCCGTCGCGCACACGCTGCCACCACGCCGCGCGAAACGAGCAGTTGGTGCCGAAAAGTGGCGGGTGCCCCAAGGCCGAGCCGACGCTTCGGCGGTATGCGCCCAAGTAGACGCCACTGACCCACTGCGGCATGGTGTCAAAGACGGCGTGCCCGGCGACAGCGACCGTGTCGTCGGCGGCGCAATGCCACAGCGCTTCGATCTGCTGAAGGTAATCAGGCGGTACAACTGCGCCGGCATCGGTTCGCACGATGATGTCGGCGCCGAGTTCAACTGCCCTATCGTAGCCGGCTGCCGCGGCCCAGGTAATCCCGACGCGGTGCTCGGTGACCACGTCCGCGCCGTACGCCTTTGCAATAGCGGCTGAGCTGTCGGTTGAGGCGTTGTCGACGGTGATGAGGGCGTCGGCAAGCCGTGCCTGTGCCTTGAAGCTTTCTAAGCAGCGACCGAGAAGCTCGGCGCCGTTGCGGCATGGGATCACCACCGCGATGGTTGGGACGAGCAAACGGTTGGGCATCGGCGGATTAATCCATCTGCAGCACGGTGCGTAACTCCGCGAAGCGCTCCGGGCGCACCCTGTGGGTGACCGTTCGCCCGGCGCGGGTCTTCTCCAGCAGCCCGGCCTCGACCAGCTTCTTCAGGTGGTGGGACACGGTGGGCTGGCTCAGGCCCGATTGTTGGGTGAGCCCGCTGACGCTGATGGGCTCGCACCCGTCCTGCGCGATCTGCGATAACAGCTGCAGCCGGCCCGGATCGGACAGGACCTTGAACAGCGCTGCGTACCGCTCGGCCTCCTCGCACGAGAGCAATCCGGAACCCAACGAGCAACACTGCGTGCTGCGCTCCGGTGACACGGGGATCCCCGTTGCCTTGTCCACCTGCACGCCCCGCCTCCTAGTATTGACAGGCATCAATGTATCCCTTAGCGTTCATATCGAAAACCATCGATGCGTTCAAGGTGTGATCGTGCCACAACAAACCCAAACCCAGCAACAACCATCTGGCCTCTCCTTCCTCGATCGGTACTTGCCGGTCTGGATCATGCTCGCGATGGCCGTTGGCCTAGCGCTCGGTCGCGCACTACCGGGTCTGAGCAAGGCGCTTGAGTCCATGGAAGTCGGCGGGATCTCGCTTCCCATCGCCCTTGGGTTGCTCATCATGATGTACCCGCCGCTGGCGAAAGTTCGCTTTGACAAGACGAAGGAGATCGCGACCGATAAGCGGCTCATGGCGGTGTCCATCGTGCTGAACTGGCTGGTTGGCCCCGCGTTCATGTTCACCCTCGCCTGGGTGTTCCTGCCGAACGAGCCGGAACTTCGCACCGGTTTGATCATCGTCGGGCTCGCGCGCTGCATCGCGATGGTGCTGGTGTGGTCCGACCTCGCGTGCGCGGACAGGGAAGCAACCGCCGTGCTGGTGGCGATCAACTCCGTTTTCCAGCTGGCCATGTTTGGAGTGCTCGGCTGGTTTTACCTTGAGGCGCTGCCGAGCATGCTGGGTCTGCCCACAACGTCTGCGGACTTCTCCTTCCGCTCAATTGC
This sequence comes from Corynebacterium sp. Marseille-Q4381, assembly GCF_036881695.1. Taxonomy (NCBI): domain Bacteria; kingdom Bacillati; phylum Actinomycetota; class Actinomycetes; order Mycobacteriales; family Corynebacteriaceae; genus Corynebacterium; species Corynebacterium sp. Marseille-Q4381. Next base: position 5,607 of record NZ_JBAJNR010000017.1, read on the forward strand.
TACGTCGGTGCTGGTGTTCCTCGGCATCCCCCTGCTGGCGGGCTTGGCCTCGCGCATCATTGGGGAGAAGACCAAGGGGCGGACCTGGTACGAAGCGCGGTTCTTGCCCGCCATCTCCCCGCTAGCGCTGATCGGCCTGCTGTACACAATCGTCCTGCTATTTTCGCTCCAGGGCGAGCAGATCACGGCGCACCCTTGGACCGTAGCCACCCTCGCCCTGCCGCTGCTGTGCTACTTCGTGGGCATGTTCGCAATCGCCCTCGTGGTGGCGAAGCTTGCCGGCATGGGTTACGCGCAGGCCGCCTCCGTCGCGTTCACCGCAGCTGGCAACAACTTCGAGTTGGCTATCGCGGTTGCCATCGGAACGTTCGGCGCAGCCTCCGCCGAGGCGCTGGCCGGCACAATCGGCCCACTGATTGAGATCCCGGTGCTCGTTGGTCTGGTGTATGTCATGAGGTGGATCGGTCCCAAACTCTTTCCCGGTGACAAAACGTTGCCCAGCAACCAGCGCTTTGCCACCACCCCAGCCTAGAAAGGTCAATCAGCCTTGCAATCGATTCCCCAGGTCCTGTTCGTGTGCGTCCGCAACAGCGGAAAGTCCCAGATGGCGGCTGCCCTCGCCCGCAAGCACGCGCAGGGACAACTCGAGGTGTTCTCCGCCGGAACTCAGCCCGGTTCCTCGCTCAACCAGTTGGCGGTCGAGGTGATCGCTGAAGCAGGAGCCGACATGTCGGCTGGCAAACCAAAGGCCATCGACCCCGACATCCTGCGCACAGCTGACCGCGTGGTGGTCATTGGCGAGGAAGCGCAGTTGGAGATGCCGGCCGACGCGGCAGGCACGCTCGAGCGCTGGCTTACCGACGAGCCGTCCAACCGCGGCATCGACGGCGTCGAACGGATGCGCCTCGTCCGAGACGACATCGATGACCGAGTGTGCGACCTCGTCGCTGAACTGCAGGGATAGGCGCATGCAAAAGGCCGGCCCTTAACAAGAGCCGGCGCACGCTTTCCCCGAACGCGGTGAGCTTAGATCAACTTGCCGATGATCTTGAAAATGGTGGACAAACCACCCTCCTTCAGGATGCGCGGGGTGAACAGGTCCTTCACGCCGGCGGCGGAGTTTATGATGCCGTCGGTTACCTCAAGACCCTTCTTTGCGTTGTCCAGACGCTGGCTGGTGATGTCGATCTGGGCGCGATCGCGCTCGTTGCGCTCCTGCCACGAAAGCTCCGGTGCGTTCTCGGTAGTCACCGTCGTTGCGGTGGCGGTCTCAGCGGCCTGCGCTGGGGTGCCGGCGAGGATCATTGCGCCCGCCAAGACGGATGCCGCTGCTGCGTTGGTGAACTTCTTCATGGTGTCCTCCTTCAAGTGGTGGTCGGTTGGTGTGGTTCCAGACAGTAAGCCCGCCACCAGCTCAGCTCAAGGAAAATCGGCGGTTCTGCACAGACTTGGTACGAAGGTATCTTCGCAGGTCAAAAGGTGATTTACCGCTGCACGTTGCGTGGTCTGCGTGAACCCGCGAGTGACGCTCTCCGAGGCCATGCAAGCCTGCTGGAACCCAAGGGCACGTTCGTCCATCCGCCGGAACCTCCGTGCCGAAATGGCGCTCCTTCTTGAGATTCTCACTTTGCATCAGAGCGCGAATCAAAGTGTGCAGAGGCAATCCAGTGACAACGAGAACGTCCGTCAGTGGACTACCGCTCGTCACCACACCGCGGGGAGGACATCCACGATTTCGCCTATGGCGAGCACCTACCCGTTTATCAACGACTGCCCCAAGCTCTCCGTCTACCAACAGAACACCGTCACCCACTAGAGTTGCGGCCAATCCCGCACTCTTCCCCAACGCGCAAAACCCGCAGACCTTGCGATCTGCGGGTTTCATCTTGTGGAGCATAGGAGAATCGAACTCCTGACATCCTGCTTGCAAAGCAGGTGCTCTACCAACTGAGCTAATGCCCCAACGTTGAGCACCTCGGGGAGGTACTCGGTGGGCCTAGCAGGAATCGAACCTGCGACCTCATCGTTATCAGCGATGCGCTCTAACCGACTGAGCTATAGGCCCTGAACCGAGATAGAACATTACCCAGCGACTTAGATTGCACCAAATCGCCAGGTAAGAGGCCTAAACTCGGTTCGACATCGTGTAGGTTACACCGCCGACCAAGTCAGCGATCGCGTTGTAAATCACCGCAATCAGGGGGGCCATAACGGCGGTGAAGACTACACCGATGAGTCCGAGCAGCGCGGCGCCGGAGAGCACGAGGGTCATGTCGATCACCTGGTCACCGCCGACACCGCCGATAAGCGAGTTGACGGAGTCCACCACCCCGGCGCGCTCGAGGCCGTAGTAGATGATCGCGGCCGCGATCATCCAGGCCACGAACCCGACCAGGGAGAGCAGGGTGGCTACCTTGAACACCGAACCGACACCAATGTGCTTGACGGCGACTTTGCGTGCTGCCATGGGTTACTCCTCGTCCTCGGACTCGTCGTCAGCCGGAGCCTCAGCGTCGCCGGCTCCGGAAGCGTCGGTGATGCCGGACTCGATCTCGTCGTCGTCCTCCCAACGCTCGCCGGAGACACCCAACTCAGAACCCTCGCCGCCGGCGCTCGAACCGGTGTCGCCGGAGTGGCTGGAGGATGCGGTGGCCTCCTGGGCCTCCTCCATCGTCTTCTGGCCGGTCGCCACGGCGGTGGCTTCCTCTTCGCCCTCGTCTTCGACGTTCTTGTCGATGGCGAGGAGCTCGACACCGTCGTTAAGATCGACCAACCGCACACCCATCGTCGCGCGCGAGGACGGGCGGATCTGGGATACCTCGGTGCGGATCACGCCGCCGGCGGAGGTGATGGCGAAGATCTGGTCCTCTTCATCTACGGCGAGTGCGCCGACGAGCTTGCCGCGCTTCGGGGTGTACTTGAACGTCATCACGCCCATGCCGCCGCGGCCCTGGGTGTTGTACTCCTCAATCGGTGTGCGCTTGCCGTAGCCGCCGGTAGTGGCCACGAGCAGGTACTCGCCGTCCTTCACCACGGCCATGGACAAAAGTTGGTCGTCGCCGCGGAAGCGCATGCCCTTCACACCGGCGGTGGCGCGGCCCATCGGGCGCAGCTGGTCGTCGTCGGCGGTGAAGCGGATGGCCTGGCCCTGCTCGGAGACGAGCAGGAGGTCGTCGTCGCAGCCGGCAAGTGCCGCGCCGATCAGGGCGTCGCCCTCGTTCAGGTTGATGGCGATCAGCCCGGCAGAGCGCGCGGACTCGTAGTCGGACAGGTGGGACTTCTTCACGCGGCCGTCGCGGGTCGCCAGCACCAGGTACGGCGCGTCCTCGTAGGACTGAATCTGGATGACCTGCGCGATCTTCTCCTCCGGCTGGAACTCCAGCAGGTTGGCCACGTGCTGGCCGCGCGCGGTGCGCCCGGCCTCGGGGAGCTCGTAGGCTTTGAGACGGTACACCCGTCCAAAGTTGGTGAAGAACAAAATCCAGTCGTGCGTGGAGCAGATGAAGAAGTTCTTCACCACGTCGTCCTGCTTCAGCTCGGCGCCGCGGACGCCCTTGCCACCGCGCTTCTGGCTCTTGTAGGAGTCGACCTTGGTGCGCTTGGCGTAGCCGGTGGAGGTAATGGTGACCACCACGTTCTCACGGGCGATCAGGTCCTCCTCGGTCACGTCGCCGGTGGCGGCGACGATGCGGGTGCGGCGCTCGTCGCCGTACTTCTCGGCGATTTCCGCGAGCTCCTCGCCCACGATCTGGCGCTGGCGCTCCGGCTTGGCCAGGATGTCCTTGTAGTCCGCGATCTGCAGCTCGATCTCTTTAAGGTCGTTGACAATCTTCTCGCGCTCCAGCGCCGCCAGGCGGCGCAGCTGCATTGCGAGGATTTCGTTGGCTTGGATCTCGTCGACGTCGAGAAGCCTCATCAGCCCCTGGCGCGCATCGTCGACGGTTTGGGAGCTGCGGATCAGCGCGATGACCTCATCCAGCATGTCGAGGGCTTTGACCAGGCCGCGCAGGATGTGGGCGCGTTTTTCTGCTTCGTCGAGGCGGTACTGGGTGCGCCGGACGATGACTTCGATCTGGTGCTTGACGTAGTAGCGCAGCATCTGGTCGAGGCGCAGGGTGCGCGGCACGCCGTCGACGATGGAGAGCATGTTGGCGGAGAAGTTCGTCTCCAGCGCGGAGTGCTTGTACAGGTTGTTCAGCACCACGCGCGGCACCGCGTCGCGCTTGAGGGTGACCACGATGCGCATACCCACGCGGTCGGAGGACTCGTCGTCGATTGCGGCGATGCCGACCATTTTGCCGTTGGCGATCTGCTCGGCGATGCCGTGGATGAAGTTGTCTGGGTTGACCTGGTACGGCAGCTCCGTGATCACGATGACCTGGCGCTTGCCCACCTCTTCGATCTCGGTCACGCCGCGCATGCGAATCGATCCGCGGCCGGTGGTGTAGGCGTCCTTGATGCCGCTGTCGCCGACGATGAGGCCCGCAGTCGGGAAATCCGGGCCCTTCACGCGCTCCATCACGGCGTCCAGCGTGGTTTGCTCATCGGCCTCGTGGTTGTCCAGGATCCACTGGATCGCGTCCGCCAGCTCGTTTAAGTTATGCGGCGGGATGTTGGTGGCCATACCGACGGCGATGCCGTTGGAGCCGTTCATCAGAAGGTTCGGCACGCGCGACGGCAGCACCGTCGGCTCCTGGGTCTTGCCGTCGTAGTTCGGCACGAAGTCGACGGCGTTCTCGCGAATGTCGCGCACCATCTCCATCGCGATCGGGGTGAGCTTGCACTCCGTGTAACGCATGGCTGCCGGGCCATCGTTGCCGGGCGAGCCGAAGTTACCCTGGCCGTCAACAAGCGGGTAGCGCATGGACCACGGCTGGGCCATGCGCACAAGCGTGTCGTAGATCGCGGAGTCACCGTGCGGGTGGTAGTTACCCATCGTGTCCGCGACCGGCTTCGCGCTCTTAACGTACGAGCGCTCCGGGCGGTAGCCGTTGTCGTACATCGCGTAGATGATGCGGCGGTGCACCGGCTTCATGCCGTCGCGCACGTCAGGCAGCGCGCGGCCCACGATCACGCTCATCGCGTAATCGATGTAGCTGGTTTGCATCTCCTCGTTGATGTCGATGGGATGGATGCGGTCGAAGCCGTCGCCGCTGAGGGTGTCGTCAGCCATAGCTCACCTTTCTGTTTCGCTCTCAAGGCAGTCTATCGCCCCGCTAGCGGCCCGGCACCGCCGACGCTGGTATCAAAGTGGTATGGCTATGACGCTGAGACTAACCGCAGAGGAGGACAAGGCGCTCGTGCTGCTCGCCTCGGCGTGGGGGTGCTCCAAGCAGGAGGCGGCGCGGCGCGCGGTGGTGTCCGCAGCATCGCGCATGCTCGAAACCGCAGAGGTCAAGGCCTTGGCGCGCGACATGATCCCGGAGTACCGCGCCACCGAAGCCCGCATTCGCCAGGCCCGCGCATGACCCCGGAGCAGCTGCTGGCCATTGCTGACGAGTTCTGCCCGCTGTACAAAACGCAGATCCGCTCGTTCGCGGCGATCGCCGCCTGCGCCGCCATTCCTGACGCACGCATCCACGGTGTGCGCGTGTGCGGCTCGGCGCGGGAGGGGGCTTTCTTGCTTGCCGACGCCATCACCACCTTCAAACCCCTCACCTCCCACAACGACGCGTTCGCCGTGATCGCGCGCGACGTCTACTTGCGCCTACAGTGAGGTGCATGAAGAAAACCACCGCGGTCGCTGCATCGGCGACCCTCGCAATCGCCATGGTCGCCGCCCCCAGCTCCAGCGCGCGCGACTACCAGATGGACCCGAACGACCCGTCTATTCAAACCCCGGACAAGCCAGCTCTGGGCAGCGCGTACACCGGCAGCGCGCCGCTGTCGATCACGCTTGCCGTCCTCGCCACCGCGGCAGCGGTGCAGCTCATCGTCGACTCCGTGCCGCAGATCCGCCAGGCCGTCGACGACGCGGCAGCCGCAGCCGGCCTGCAGTGGGTGCCGGGTTCCTCCGAGGGCAACCGCATTTTCGACGTCCCGGCGTGGATCGCTTTCGCTCAGAACTTCCAGCTCCCGGCACTGCCCCCGGCGGCGAACTAGGCCGAGTAGCGGCCAGTTGTTACGCGTGTTACTGTTGATGCCGTTGTGGTTGCAGTGACGTAAGGTGCTGTGGTGGAAGAGCCATAACACCTCGGCGGCTTGCGTCTGATCAGGCGTTGGCCGCTTCCGCTTTTCTTCGGCGGTAGGATCGGGCAGCATGACTGACTTAAAGGCACTGCTCTCCCCCGCCAACCGCGAATCCGTGGTGAAGGAACTCTCCGCGCTTGTGGACACCACGGTGTCCAACCAATCCGGCCTCACCGGCATGGCGCTGAAGTCCGCCGTCGCCGCCGGCAAGAAAGCTGACGCAGACGCTATCCCCAAGGGCGTGAACCGCTTCCTGCCGCAGATCGTCGACGAGCTGCAGCCGCTGTTCAACGCCTACGAGGGCGGCAACGCCGCGAACTTCGGCGCGTACCTTTCCCACAACGAGGACGACGTCGTGGAGAAGATTCTCAACGCAGCCGACGCCGCCACCGGGGAGATGCCCGGTGCAGTGCAGAAGGTCTACTCCTCGCTGCGCGGCAAAGCCGGCAAGATCATCGGTCCCGCGCTGCCGGAATTCGGCGCCATCGTGGAGAAGTACGCCAAGTAGCGCGCCCGGGCCCGCGGGCCCTCCCCCTAGACGTCCAGGAAGCGGACGTCTTTCGCCTTGCGGGTGATGAAGCTGCGGCGCGCCGCCACGTCATCGCCCATGAGGATGGAGAACAGCTCGTCGGCGCGCTGCGCGTCCTCGAGCTCCACCCGGCGCAGGATGCGGGTCTCCGGGTCGAGGGTGGTCTCCCACAGCTCCTTGGCGTTCATCTCGCCCAGACCCTTGTATCGCTGGATGCCGTCGTCCGTGTTGATCTTGCGGCCCGCCTCCAGGCCCGCGGCGAGCTGCTCGTCGCGCTCGCGGTCGGAAAACGCGTAGCCGGGCTCGCCCTTCTGCCACTTCAGCTTGTACAACGGCGGGTTAGCCAGGTACACGTGGCCTTGCTCAATCAGCTCCGGCATGAAGCGGAACAGCAGCGTGAGCAGCAGCGTCGCAATGTGCTGGCCGTCCACGTCCGCGTCGGCCATCAGCACGATCTTGTGGTAGCGCAGCTTCGCAATGTCGAACTCGTCGTGGATGCCGGTGCCCAGCGCCGTAATGATCGCCTGGACCTCGGCGTTCTTCAGCACGCGGTCCATGCGCGCCTTCTCCACGTTTAAGATCTTGCCGCGCAGCGGAAGAATTGCCTGGTGCATGGAGTCGCGGCCGCCCTTCGCGGAACCGCCCGCGGAGTCGCCCTCCACGATGAACAGTTCGCTTTTCGACGGGTCCTTGCTCCTGCAATCCGCCAACTTGCCAGGCAGACCGCCCAAATCGGTCGGCGACTTGCGGCGAACCAAGTCGCGAGCCTTGCGAGCCGCTTGGCGAGCCTGCGAAGACTGCACCGCCTTGTTCACAATCGCCTTCGCCTCGGCCGGGTTGGCGTCGAACCAGTCGGACAGGTTCTCGTTCACCGCGCGCTGGACAAAGCCCTTGATCTCGGTGTTGCCAAGCTTGGTCTTGGTCTGGCCCTCGAACTGCGGGTCAGCGACACGCACAGAGATGACCGCGGCGAGGCCCTCCCGGCAGTCGTCGCCGGTGAGGTTGGGATCCTTGTCCTTGATCAGCTTGTGCTCGCGCGCGTAGCGGTTCATCAACGTGGTCAGCGCCGCACGGAAGCCCTCCTCGTGGGTGCCGCCCTCGTGCGTGTTGATGGTGTTGGCGAAGGTGTGGACCGACTCCGCGTAGGAGGAGTTCCACTGCATGGCGATCTCCGCCTCGTGCTCGGTGCCCTTCTGCTCGAAACCGATGACGGTCGGGTGGATCTCCGTCTTCGACTTGTTCAGGTACTCGACGTAGTCGATCAGGCCGTTCGGGTAGTGGTACTCCACCTTCTTCTCGCGCTTGCGCTTGACGTCGGACGCAGCGTCACCAGTCTCCTCGACAACCGCCTCAGCGTCGTCGTCGAAGGAATCGCCCTCGATCAGCGCGGCGGTGTCGCCCTCCTCCGCGATGGCTTCGAGCTCGAGCTCTTCGTCGGTCACGCGCTCGTCTTTCAGCGTGATTGTCAAGCCCTTGTTCAAAAACGCCATCTCTTGAAGGCGGCGGGCAATGGTGTCGTAGTTGAACTCGACGGTTTCAAAAATCTCCGGGTCCGGCCAGAACCGGATGGTGGTGCCGGTGCCGCGGGCGTTGCCGCCCTCCACCAGCGGGTCTGGCACAGCGTTGTCGAAGTTCTGCAGCCAGTGCTTGCCGTCGCGCTTAATATCCGCCTCGACGCGGGTAGACAGGGCGTTCACTACGGAGATACCCACACCGTGCAGGCCGCCGGAGACCGCGTAAGACTCCGAGTCGAACTTGCCGCCGGCGTGCAGCTGGGTCATGACGACTTGGACGGTCGGCGCGCCCGAGGGGTGCATTTCCACCGGGATGCCGCGGCCGTTGTCCACGACTTCCACTCCGCCGTCCGCGAGCAGCGTCACGTCAACGCGGTCTGCGTGGCCTGCCATGGCCTCGTCCACAGAGTTGTCCACGACCTCCCACACCAAGTGGTGCAAACCGCGGACACCGGTGGAGCCGATGTACATGCCTGGGCGTTTGCGGACGGCCTCGAGGCCTTCCAGGATGGTGATGGATGAGGCGTCATAGTGCGGTTCTTTATCAGCCACGGAAACGGACACTCCTCTTTCTCTACAAAGCGCCTATACAGCGTTTTAACCTGTCTCATCTTACACCCTTAGGGGGTCATGCCCGGTAGCAGCTAAACCGGCGAGACGGCGTTTCTCGCGCCGATTTCGCGGTCGCGCTATCCGTAGGTGTCGCGCGGGCCACGGCCCTTGACGTGCAGGGGACCTTTGCGCCACGACGGCGCCTTCGGGCCGTAGATGTGCAGCCTGGTCACCACGTCGGGGCCGACTTTTTCGCTGATAGCGCGCAAAACTGTGGCCTGCATGTACTTCATCTGCGTGGCCCACGCGGTGGTGTCGCACTCGATATGCACTTCGCTGTCCTTAATCATGCGCACGGTGGTGTGCTGCGCGATCTTCTCCCCGACCAGGGTTTCCCAGTTGCCCATCACCCAGCCGTAGGCCATGTTCTCCGACCAGTCGCGTTTTTTGATTTCGGTGCCCACAAGCGAGCTGAAGGACTTCACCCGCATGGCTTTCGGAAGAGCGCGGCCGTCCATCCCGGTGGCGCGGCCTCGGGTGGGGCGGGGTGTGGG
>NZ_JBAJNR010000018.1:0-13278 GCF_036881695.1 Corynebacterium sp. Marseille-Q4381
GCCTGAAGGACGCCAAGGAAATGGTCGAGGGTGCTCCGAAGGCCATCCTCGAGGGCGCAAACAAGGACGACGCAGAGGCTGCCAAGACCAAGCTGGAAGAGGCTGGCGCTACCGTCACCCTCAAGTAAGAGCTCTCTGCTTAACGACGCCCCCGTCACCCGGTCCACACACCCGGGCGGCGGGGGTTTCGCTTTGGGTGGGGTATTGTGCCAACCATGCCGAAGTCCCGCGTTTTGTCTGTGCTGCTCGTCGGCCTCGGCGTTGCCTTGTTGGTGGGGGGTTGGGTTGCTCCGAGCTTCATTCTTGATGACGGGCGGCTGCCCCTGTCCCTGAAGCAGACCACGTGGACAATGCACGACCCGGACGGGGTGCGCGACGGCCAGCCGGCGCCGGTGACAAGGCAGTTGCACATGGAGATCCGCGAGCCGTCGAACGCTGGGGTGGCGGCGGTGCGGGTGGGCCACACCTTGCGCGCGGGGGAAGCGGCGACCGACTTCGACAACTTGGTTACGGCGTCGACGTGGTCGTTCGAGATGAACCGGAAGACCGGCCGCGTGGAGGAGCCGGCGGACGTGCAGCTGGTGATGGGGATGCCGGCAGTGCAGGTGCCGGTGGAGGGGTTCTGGCTCAAGTTTCCGGCGGGGGTGGTGGCGGAGCAGGCGCACGAAGTCTTCGACCCGGTGCTCAGGGCGTCGGCGCCGGCACACTTCGTCGATAAGAAAGAGCTCAATGGGCGCGAGCTGTACCGCTTCCGGCAGGAAATCCCGCCGACGAACGTGGCGCAGCGGTACGCGGCGCGAGCCCCGCGATGAGGGGCGCCAGCGCCCCAAGCAGTACTTCCCGGAACAGTCCCAACCCCAATACCAGCAAGCCCAGTACAAGCAAGCTCAGTATCAGCAGCCGCAGTACGAGCAGCCGCAGTACCAGCAGCCGCACTCCGAGCAGCCGTATTACGAGCCGAGCTACCAAGAGCCAGAGCAACGCAGCAACATCGGCACGATTCTGTTGGGCATTCTCGCCGCCGTCAGCTTTGTCGCGGCGGTGTCCCTGTTCTTTCTGTGGCGTGGCGCGGCCGCGGAGGCAGATAAGCCACCGGTGACGGAGACCCAGACCGTCACCACCACGGAGACGCAGACCACTTTTCAGACCACCACGAAGTTCCCCTCCATCTTCGGTGAGCGCGATAACCCGACGGCGACGCTCCCGCCGGAGGAGCCGATGCCGGTACCGGAGGTGCCGCGCGAGTTCCGCGAGGACGCCCGCGACATTTTGGACCAGCTCCGCGACGGCGCGGACCAGTTCTTCCAGGAGCAGCAGTGATCGAGTCGCTTGAGATCGCCCAGGCTGTCGCCGAAGCCACGGCCAGGCATTGCACCGATGTGGTGATGAGCCCGGGCAGCCGCAACTCACCGCTGGCCTACGCGCTTATCGCCCGGGACGGCATCACAGTGCACATGCGTGTTGATGAACGCTCCGCCGCCTTCACCGCCCTCGGCATCGCCCGCGTTCAACGGCGCCATGTGGCGGTGGTGATGACGTCTGGCACCGCCGTGGCCAACGCCTACCCGGCGCTCATCGAGGCGCACATGTCGCACACCCCCCTCGCCGCCATCAGCGCGGACCGCCCCGCGCGCCTCATCGGCACCGGCGCGAGCCAAACCATCTGGCAAGAGGGCATCTTCGCGCGCTACGCAACCACGCAGCAAGTGCATTCGCTTATCGACGCCACGTCGCTGCACTTCACCTCCCCCCAAATACACATCAACGTGGCCCTGGATACCCCGCTCGTGCCGCAGGCATTGCCGGGACGCACAGGCGCGCCACGCCGAGTGGGCCCTGGGGTGTTGTCGGGTTCGGCTGCGTTTGTGGACCACGGGGTGGTGGACATCGACCTCACCCGCGACACCTTGGTGATTGCGGGCGATGAGGCGTGGGAGGTGCCCGGGCTGGAGCACGTGCCCACCATTGCGGAACCGACCGCGCCGACGCCGTTCCATCAGGTGCACCCGTTGGCGGCCCGGTTTTTCGCCCAGCGCGAGGTGGCCATTTCCCACGACGGGGGCGACTTCGCTGCCACCACAAAGCCTGCGCAGGTTGTGGTGGTGGGACACCCCACGCTGCACCGCGACGTGATGGCGTTGCTGGCGGACCCGGACATCCATGTGATTGGGCTAAGCCGCACCGACACCTTCACGGGCCAACCGGACGAGCGCGCAACACGCGTGAATGTCACCGGCCAGCCCACGGATACGTGGCTGAAGATCTGCGAGGCCGCAGGCGAGGTCGGCGCGGACACTGTGCGCCAAGCGCTCGCGGACGTCGAGTTCGGGTTCACCGGCCTGCACGTCGCCGCCGCGGTGTGCGACACCTTGGCCGTCGGCGACACCTTTGTGGTGGGCAGCTCCAACCCTGTGCTCGACGTCAGCTTTGCGGGCATGCCGTTTGATGGGGTTGACACCTATTTCGCCCGCGGCGCTGCTGGCATCGATGGGACGGTGTCCCAAGCCGTCGGCATCGCCTTGGCGGTCCAAGCGTTGCGCCCGGACGAGATCCGCGCCCCGCGCACCGTCGCGCTCATGGGTGATCTGACGTTCCTGCACGATGTCAACGGCCTGCTCATCGGCCCCGACGAGCCGCGCCCCGGCAACCTCACCATCGTGGTGGCCAACGATGACGGTGGCGGCATCTTCGAATCCCTCGAGCCCGGCGCCGAGACCGTGCGCGGCGCATTCGAGCGCGCCTTCGGCACTCCCCACGGCGCGCAGTTGGAGGACATCGTCGTAGGCTACGGCGCCCGCTACCGCCGGGCGGAAACACTTGCAGAGCTGCACGAAGCGCTGTTGGCGTGCGAGGCGGAACCGGACGGCATCACCGTGGTGGAGGCGGTGACCACCCGCGCGACGCGCCGGGAGCTTACGCAAAGGCTCAACCGGTGAGGTGGCGCCGCCGCGCGCACCAGTTCGTGCTCGCGCTCTACGCGTGCGCGGTGCTGGGCTGCGTGGCAATGGTCGTGGGCCCCTGGCTCAACGACGTCCAGATTGCCAACAACACCGGCCGTGGCATGGGCACCGTGACGGAAGCGGGACGGCTGCAAACCTCCGTCAAATACGTTGACGAAGACGGCCAGCTGATCACCCCGCGCGGCGGGTTGCTCTATCCTTCTGGTCTCGGGGCGGAGCAGCATGTGTGGGTGACCTACGCCAACTACAATCCTGACCTGGTCAAAGTGGAGGGCCGTGCCTGGACGCTCTCCCTCATCCCGGCGCTTTCGGTGCTCGCGGTTGCAAGCGCCATCGCGATGGCTGGATGGTTCGCGGTGAATCGATGGGTGCCATAAAAATTCACGCGACGTTTAACTTGGGTTGACATGCAGTTCGCATTGGGGTGCCAATGAGGGCCATTATGCGTGTGGGAATCGTTGCTGAGTCGTTTTTGCCAAACGTCAACGGGGTCACAAACTCGGTGCTCCGCGTGCTGGAGCATTTGAAGCGGGAGGGGCACGAAGCCATGGTCGTCGCGCCCGGCGCCCGCGACTTCCAGGACGAAATTCCGGACTACCTCGGTTTTCCCATCGTGCGCGTGCCAACGGTGATGGTGCCGCTGATTGATTCGCTGCCGATCGGCGTGCCCACCACCACCGTCGCGGCGGCGCTTGCGGAATTCAACCCGGACATCATCCACTTGGCCAGCCCGTTCGTCCTCGGCGGCGCCGGTGCCTTCGCGGCGCGCCAACTGGGCGTGCCGGCGGTGGGGCTGTACCAGACCGATGTGGCTGGGTTTGCCACGAAGTACCACGCCGCCATGATTGCCAACATCGCCTGGGACTGGACGCGCACGGTGCACAACATGTGCGAGATGACGCTCGCACCCTCCTCGGTGTACATCCGCGAGCTGGAATCCCACGGCATCAAAAACGTCCGGCACTGGGGCCGCGGCGTGGACACGCAGCTGTTCAATCCCACGAAGCGCTCCGACGTGCTGCGGCGCGCCTGGGATCCGACGGGGGAGAAGAAGGTCGTCGGATTCGTCGGCCGCCTCGCCGCGGAAAAAGTCAGTGCACCGACTCGCCGCGCTGCACGGGGACCTGTCGATCCAGCTCGTGATTGTTGGCGGTGGTCCGGAGCGCGATGCGCTTGAGTCGCTCATGCCGGACGCCGTGTTTACCGGCGCCCTGTCCGGCGAGGAACTCGCCCGCGCCTACGCCTCGCTGGACCTGTTCGTGCACACCGGCGAGTTCGAAACATTCTGCCAGGCCATCCAAGAAGCGCAGGCCTCCGGCGTGCCCACCATCGGCCCGAAGGCCGGCGGCCCCATCGACCTCATCGAACACGGCGAAAATGGCCTACTGCTCGAGGTGGACACCTTCGAAGACGAGCTACCCGATGCGGCCGCCTGGCTTCTCGACGCCGCCCGCCACCCCCAACTCCAACTCACCGCACGCGAGTCCGTAGTCGATAAAACCTGGGCAGCACTGGGGGGCCAGCTGTTGGGCTACTACGAAGAGGCGCTGCGCAGCTACCAGCGCAACGTCATCCAGCTCATGGGCCGGGAAGTGGCGGTGCCGCACTGGGTGCCGGCGCGCATTTCGCAGCCGCGCTCGGTACTGCGGTCTCGCACCGCGTAGGCGCATGCGCGCCGCCAAGTAGAGTGGCGAGCATGTCTGTCGGCGACCTGTCCACCAGCACCCAGAACTACCTCAAAGGCATCTGGGCGCTTTCGGAATGGTCAGATACGCCGGTGACAACGTCGTCTGTGGCCAAGCACCTCGGACTGCGGAAATCCACCGTCTCCGACGGGGTGCGCAAACTTGGCGAGCAGGGCCTAGTGGAGCACAAGCCTTACGGCGCCGTCGAGCTGACTGACACTGGCCGCACGTACGCGGTGGCGATGATCCGCCGCCATCGCTTGATTGAAACGTTTTTGGTGGAGGCGTTGGGTTACACCTGGGACCAGGTGCACGACGAGGCTGAAAACCTCGAACACTCGGTGAGTGACTTCATGGTCGATCGCATCGACGCGTTTTTGGACTACCCCAGCCGCGACCCCCACGGCGACCCCATCCCCTCAGCCAGCGGCCGCGTCGACACCCCGGCGGCGGTGCCGCTGACCGCTGTGCAACCCGGGCACACTGCGACGATCGAGCGCATCGCGGACGACGACCCGAAGCTGCTGAAGTTCCTTGACAGCCATGGGCTCATCGTCGGCGCGCAGCTCGAGGTGGCGGTGGGCGCGCCTTATTCCGGCGCGGTGGAAGTCCGGCTGGCTGGCGCGACTGCGGCGGTTCAGCTCGGCGAGGCCGCGACCGACTCCGTCTTCGTGCGCGTCGACGAGTAGCCGCGCCCGCCTCGAACGCCGTGCGGGCTGAGAAGCCACACCGCGGTGAACACCGCGCCCTGGGCGAGCACGATCATGCCGCCAGAGGCCGTGTCCAGGTAGTAGGAGCAGTACAGGCCCACAATCGCACACGCCGCCGACATGGTCGGGGCGATGATCAGCATCGTGCCGAATTTGTTGGTGAGCAGGTAGGCGGTCGCACCCGGGATGATCAGCATCGCCACCACCAGGATCACGCCAACGGCCTGGAGTGCCACCACTGACGTCAGCGCCAGCAGTGCCAGCAGGGCCGCACCGAGCAGGCGCGGATTCAACCCAATCGCGTGTGCATGGGTGGGATCGAACGCGTAGAGGGTGAAGTCGCGCCGCTTGAGCACCAGCACGCTCAACACGATCGCTCCCAGGATGGCCACCTGCAGCAGGTCCCCACGGGACACACCAAGCAGATTGCCGAAGATGATGTGGTTCAGATCCGTGTGCGAAGGGGTTACCGAAATGAGCACGAGCCCCAGCGCGAACATGGTGGTGAACACAATGCCAATGGCCGCATCCTCCTTCACCCGGGACGTATCGCGCACCAGCCCGATCAGTGCCACCGCAAGGAACCCGAACACCACCGCGCCGACGGCAAACGGCACGCCCAGAATGTAGGCCAGCACCACGCCGGGCAGGACAGCGTGGCTTACCGCATCGCCCATCAGCGACCAGCCAACCAACACCAGCCAGCACGACAACAGCGCGCAGACAATCGACGCCACCAGCGAGGTCGCAAGCGCACGCATCATGAACTCGTACCCAAACGGCTCCGTAAGCAGCGCAATCATGCTGACACCCCCATACCGAAGCCCTGTACCAAATTGTCCGGCTCTAACACCACTTCAGTCGGGGCGTGCATCAACACCCGGCGGTTCAACAGCACTGTCTCCGGCGCGAGCTGGGGCAAGGCAACCAGGTCGTGCGTCACCACAAAAATAGTGGTGCCTTCTGCCGCGAGGTCACGCAGCAGCTCAGTGATGGTGGCCTCGGAATGTTTGTCCACGCCGGCGAAGGGTTCGTCGAGAAGCATGATGCTCGCACCCTGAGCGATACCGCGGGCGATGAAGGCACGCTTCTTCTGGCCACCCGAAAGCTGACCGATCTGGCGGTCTGCGAACGACTCAAGGTGGGTGCGCTCAAGCGCGCGATCCACAGCCGCAATGTCCTCCGCACGCGCGTGGCGGGTAAAGCCCATGTGGCCGTAGCGGCCCATCATGACCACATCACGCACTGTGACCGGGAACTGCCAGTCCACGTCCTCGCTCTGCGGGACGTAGCCCAGCACCTGCGTCTTGCGGGCGCGCATGGGGTCGATGCCGTTGATACGAACCGTGCCGCGATCCGGCTTGACCAACCCCATGATCGCCTTGAGTAGCGTGGATTTGCCCGCGCCGTTCATCCCGATCAGCCCACAGATACGGCCTGGTTGGACGCTCAAAGTTGCGCCGTCGAGCGCGACGACGTCGCCGTAGCGCACCGCAACATCGTCAACCGCGATTGCGGGGATCACTGCTTGCCCCCGTTCAAACCGTCGATGATCACCTTCGTGTCGTGGCGAATCAGATCCAGGTAGGTCGGCACCGGACCGTTTTCCTCAGAAAGCGAATCGACGTAGAGGGTGCCGCCGTACTCCGCGCCGGTGGCCTTCACGACCTGCATCATCGGCGCGTTAGAGACCGTGGATTCACAGAACACAGACGGGACGTTGTTTTCCTTCACAAACTCGATCGCGCCGGCGATCTGCTGCGGGGTGGCTTCCTGCTCAGCGTTGACCGGCCAGATGTAGCGCTCGGTCAACTTCGCGTCGCGAGCCAGATAGGAGAACGCACCTTCGCAGGTGACCAAGGCGCGCTGCTTGTCGGGGACAGCGGCGAGCTTGGTCTCCAGCTCGTCTTGCACAGCCTGCAGTTCCTGCTTGTATGTTTCGCCGTTGGCCTTGAAATCATCGGCGTGCTCCGGGTCGAGTTCGCTGAACGCGTCGACGATGTTGTCCACGTACTTCTGCACGTTCACCGGACTCATCCAGGCGTGCGGGTTGGGCTTGCCGGCGTAGGCGTCCTCCGCGATGTCGATCGGGTCGACACCTTCGCTGACCACGGCGTGGGGCACGTCCAGGTCGGCGACGAACTGGGAGAACCAGTTTTCCAGGTTCATGCCGTTGTCCAGGATCAGGTCGGCGTCGGAGGCGCGCGAGATGTCGCCCGGGGTGGGCTCGTAGCCGTGGATTTCCGCGCCGGGTTTGGTGATGGACTCCACCCGCAGGTGGTCGCCGGCGACGTTCGAAGCGATGTCCTGGATCACCGTGAACGTGGTGAGTACCACGGGGGTGTCTTTGCCGCCTGCGGCGTCGGCGCTGTCCTGCGAACAGCCTGCCAGGCCGGCAGCAAGCGCAGCCGTGGCGGCGAGCGCGAGCACCTTGGATTTCAACATGTTGGTCCTTTTTTCTTTCTGTGTTCTTTCTGGGCACTTTCCGTGCGGTTAGAGAAGCGGCGGCGGGCCGACGCGGTGGGACGCGGCAATGAATCGGTCGAGCTTTTGCCGGGATTCGTCGCGCAGGTAGACGGCGAGCAGCCGCATCATGTCCCATACCGGCGAATAATAAAGTTCGTCTGGCAGAACTTTCAAGTGTTGTCTTGTCGTACGACCCCCGTTTGCGGGGGGCGCACGGACGACGAGGGCGATCTGGACCCAACGGGCACGGTGGTCGTGGTACCGCCGAAGACGCTGCAGCCGATACCGCCGCAGCGCGAGTTCCGCTTCTTGGGCGACCCGGGTGAGGAGACGTACCTGCTGCCGCAGGCGGTGCTGGGCCGCCACGTCCACGGCGAGCTGGATCCGCACATCTGGCACGACCCAGCCGCGATGGACGCGGTGGTGCAGGTGGTGCGGGACGAGCTGTCCGCGGCCGACCCGCGCCACGCCAGCGCGTACGCCGACAACGCCGAGCGCTACCGCGCCCAGCTCAAGCAGGTGGCGCAGGAGGTGCGCGCGGAGTTCGACCAGGTCCCGGAGACCAACCGCAACCTGGTCACCACCCACCACGGCTACGCCTTTCTGGAGCGCGCGTACGGGCTGCGCGTGGCCGGGTTTGTCACCCCGAATCCGATCGTGGAGCCGAGCCCGCGCGATCTGATGGCGCTGTCGCGCACGCTGGACAACTTGGCCGTGCCGGCGGTGTTCGTCGGGCACGGCAAGGAAGACGAAACGCCCGTTTTGAACGAAACCGCTGCCTTGCACGGGGTTGAGGTGTGCCCGATCTGGGGCGACACCTTAGACCCGCCGGGGGAGGGGCCTGCGCAGACGTATGTGGATCTGATGAGGGCCAATGGAACGTCGATAAGTAAATGCTTGAAAGGACAACCATGAGAATTCCCGCTATTATCACCGCCGCAATGATCGCGGCCGCACCCGTCGCTGCCGCCCAGGTGCCGGACAACGACCCGGCGTTGCAGCAGGTCGTAAGAGCCGACGAGCAGGTTGCCCCGCAGGGAGAGCGCGCCGTCATCGACGCCGGCCACGCGGACCTGGGCCCCGTCTTCGTCGACGGCAAGCTGCAGTTCCTGGTGCGCGACGACACGCAGGACACGCCCGTGTGGCGCCACCTCGAGGACGTGGTATTCGCCGTGGGTGACGGCGCGAAGCAGACCCTGCCGGAGACCGACCAGTTCGCGTTCACCGGCGCGAAGCCGGGGGCCGAGGTGTGGGTGATCCCGCAGACCGAGGTCGTCGGCGTGCCGTGGCTGGGGTGGAACTCGCAGGCGCCGTCGCTTGTGGAACGCTCCGCAAACGGGATGAGCCTGGAGTTCGGTGGACATGAGGGCCCGGGCCAGTTCTCCCTGTTTGTTCAGCCCGGCGGGTTCCACGAGCCTCAGCAGCTGTGGAACGGGCAGGAGCCCGGCACGCAGTCGATGTGGGTGGAGCCGAACACGCACACCCACGCCAACTGGGTGTTCACCGAGCCGGGCGCCCACCTGGTGGGTGTGCGCGCGAAGGTGGAGGACCAAGACGGCACCGTGCACACCGACGAGCAGGTGGTGCGCATCGCCGTGGGCGTGGACCCAGCGGAGGCGGCGGATGCCCAGTTCGGTGAGTTTCGGGCTGAGGGCGATGGGGGTGAAGCGGCGTCGCAAAGCGGTGGCTTCAACCTTGTGTGGCTGATCGGCCTCGGCGTGCTTGCCCTGGTCGCGCTGCTTGCTGTGGTGTTTATGAGGGGCCGTCGATGAGAAGGATTGAGGTGCGCGAACTGGCGGTGTCGTATCCGGGCCACGACGTGTTCCGCGGGGTGGATCTCACGCTGCGCGGTGGCGAGTTCGTCGGCCTGCTCGGACCCAACGGCGCGGGCAAGACCACGCTCATGCGCGCGGTGCTAGGCCTTATCCCCGCTGACGCCGGGACGGTCTCCGCTGGCAGGGGCCCGGTGCGCAAGGTGGTGGGGTACGTGCCGCAGGCGCACAACGTGGCCTGGGATTTTCCCATCGACGTCTATGCCGCCACGCTGAACGCCACGCTCGGACAGCGCCCGTGGTGGCGCCGCGCCGGCGAGCGCGAGCACCGCGCCGCCCAGCAAGCCTTGGAGATGGTCAACCTGACCGACCTGTCCGATCGCCCCATCCACGACCTGTCCGGCGGCCAGCGCCAGCGTGTGCTCATCGCGCGCGCCCTGGTGCGCCGCCCGGGCATGCTGCTTCTCGACGAACCGTTTACCGGCCTGGACATCCCCACCACCGAGCACCTGCTGCGGCTGTTCCGCCGCTTGGTGGACCGGGGTCTCGGCGTGGTCATGTCCACCCACAACATCGCCGAGGCCATTGATTCCTGCGACAGGTTGGTGCTGTTCAACCGTGGGGTCGTCGCCGATGCCGCGACGCATGAGCTCAACGATGACGCCCCGTGGACTAGCACCTTCTCCGTCGACGAGGATTCGCCGTGGCTGCGCGGCGTGCGAGCTCATTTGGAGGCTGCCCGTGCCTGAGATTTCGTTTGTGCAATTCCTGGCCGACATGGCCAACCCCCAGCTAGCGTTTCTGCCGCGCGCGCTGGCGGCCGCGGTGAACGCGGCGGTGCTGTGCGCGGTGGTGGGCTGTTTCGTGGTGCTGCGGGGCATGGCCTTTATCGGCGACGCGGTGGCGCACGCCGTCTTTCCGGGCATCGCGGTGGCGTTTGCGTGGCAGGTCTCCGTGTTGCTGGGTGGGGCGGTGGCCGGCGCGATCGTCGCGGTGTTGATCGCGGTGATGTCGCAGCGGCGCACGATCAAAGAGGACTCTGTGATCGGCATCGTGTTCACCGCCGCGTTCGCCTTCGGCCTGGTGGTGATCTCCCGTGCGGAGGGCTACACCGCATCCGTCAGTTCGTTTCTGTTCGGCTCGCTCACGGGCGTCAGCTCCACCACTCTGGCCGTCCACGCTGTCGCCGGCGCGCTAATCGTGGCCGTAGTGGTGGCGCTTCGCCCGTGGCTGACGGCGGTGGCACTCGACCGGGAGACCGCCCGTGCGATGAACCTGCCGGTCGCCGCGCTGGATCTGGCGCTGTACCTGTGCGTGACCTTCGCGGTGGTGTTGGCAGTGCAGACGGTGGGCAACATCCTGGTGGTGGCGCTGCTGATCACCCCGGCCGCCGCGGCGCGCCTGTTCACGAACAAGCTGGGCGCGATGATGTGCATCGCTGCCGCGTTCGGGGTGGCCGGCAGCGTGGCGGGTGTGTGGCTGGCGTGGTCCTACGACTCGCCCACGGGCGCGACCATCGTCCTGGCCGTTACCGCCATCTTCGCGCTGAGCTGGCTGTTCGCTCCGCGTCGCGGCGCGCTTGCTGGCTGGCTTCAGGGGGTGAGGCGATGAAGCGATTCGTTGCAGCGGCGGCCGTAGCGGTGCTCGCGCTCTTGGCCGCGCCGCATGCGCAGGCCGCGGAGCATAACCCCGGCGACCCGGGCCACGGCGTGGAACTGGGAAAGATTGACCACCCGTGCGCCGGGCGCAAACTGCTCTACCACTCTCACAACGACGCGCTCTACGGCACCTACAAAAACGGCAAGCTCACCGTGATGGCGGTGGACGGCCAGCAAGTCACCGACCAGGAAAAGGTCTGCTTCCGCCTCGCTCCGGACGCCGACGCCGACGGCAACGACGTGTCCACCTTGACCGTGCCGGAGGACGGCTCCCTGAAATTCCTCGGCGAGCCCGCCAGCAAGGTGTGGGCCGCGCCGCAATCCGTGGACTGGACCGACAGCTGGCGGCCCATCTGGTCTGGCCTGGGGGCTTTCGACCCCGCGCACGAGGCGGGTGAGATCCCGGATAACTTCGTCGACGACGTCATGCACTTCGACCTGGTGGAGATGGACGGCCCCGGCGATGTCAACGTGTTTTTCTCCTCACGCGTGGGCGATCCGGAGCGGCTGTTTAGCTCCGCCGACGAGGACATGCGCACCATCACCTACGACGTCGGCGGCCACGGCCATTTCACCTGGACGTTTTCCGAACCGGGCATCTACAAAATGACCTGGCAGGGCCGCGCCGAGCTCAAAGGCGGCGGCACGGAGCGCTCCGAGCCGGTTACCCAGTACTGGCTCGTCGGCGACGACCCCACCGTCGGCTTGCCCGAGGGCACCACCACCGATCTGCGCACCCCCAACACCGCGCAGGACACCGCTAGCCCTTCCCCGAGCGCGACGGCGTCGTTGCGCCCGAAACTCTCGACTAGCACGCGCGCCACGCCCGCGCCGCGGCCCACGACACCGGCTGAAGCGGCGCCGACGAGCACCGCACCCGCGGACCGGCGCAAGCTCATCAGGTCGGGGCATATGGATATGGCGTTGGTGGCCGAAGGGCCGTCGATAAGCGCGAAGCTTATTGACGACTCCGACCCCCACAACCAGGCCCAACGTGAATCCGGCAGCTTCATCTTCGCCGTGCCGGACGCGGCGCGAAAAACGCTGCCGGTCGGCGTGAGAGAGAGCTTTCCGGACGCGCCCGAAGAGATGTGGATTCTGCCGCAGGCGCAGCAGAAAAACCTTCCCTGGCTGGGATTTTCCACCACTCGGGTGGCCGCCGACGCGCTGGCGCAAGGCTCGAAGGTGACCGTGGCCATGCGTGCCGTAGACGGTCCCGGGCGCATCTACACCTGGCACGAGGACCTGCGCGGGCTGCGCGTGGAGCTCGATTCCGGCGACCCGGACAAAACGCTGGGATACCCGGTCAACGCCCACGATCACCAAGGCTTTGGGTTCACCGAACCGGGTGTATACACCGCCACGTTTACCTTCTCCGGCACGTCTGCCGATGGCGAGGACTTCTCAGAGGAACTGGTGGCCACCTTCGCGGTGGGCGACGAGGCCGTCACCGCCGCGAGCGAGGGCCGCCTGGGCGGCGCCGGCGCTGCGGCCGGTGCCTACAAGGGCAGCGGCAAGCTCACGCTGCCGGGCGTGTTGGCGAACGGCATCCGCTCGCTTGAAAGAGAGATAAAGAAAGCCGGCGACACGCTCGCGTCGCTTGCGCGCAAGAAGGACCACGAGGGCGACGGCGGCAGTGGCGGCAGCGACGCGAAGTCGGGGCCGGTGTCGGGCTCGGCGGCAACGCCGGCAGCAACGCCGGCAGCAACGCCGAAACAACCCCAATCGGCCCCCGCCGCGCAACCCGCGGCGCAGCCGCAGCGCGCACCGAGCAACAACCGCGCCAGTAGGTCAGCGACCCGCGAGGACACCAAGGCCACAAAACCCGCGGTGACGACCGAGGTAAAAGCGCCGTCCGAAGCATCTTCGGCGACGGCCGGTAGCACAGGTACGTCCGAGTCCTATGCCGCCCAGCCGAATCCCGCAGGCGGAGGCGGCACGGGGATTCACTCGTCGCTTGACGCCGCCAGCGCGCAACCGGGCGGCGGGGCCACGGGAACGTCGCCGACAGCGGGCGGGTTTTGGGC
>NZ_JBAJNR010000019.1:0-10358 GCF_036881695.1 Corynebacterium sp. Marseille-Q4381
CCTTCTACCCCACCCCCGCATCCACCGCGTCCCTGGCAACCAGACTTGCGCTTCCAGCCTCCGTCACCCGGGCACTACGAACCCTGAACGCCACCGACCTGCGCGCGCTGGAACGCCTGAGTGACCTCGGCGCGGAACTCGACCCCGTCGACGCGGCCAGCCTCGACAAAGCCTTGCTACCCGGAGTTGACCGGCTGCGCGAGCGCGCGCTGGTCTACGGGCCCGATAGTGCGGTGCGGATCGCCCCCGGTACGCTTTCCGCGCTTCCCTCTGGCTGGCGGATGAGCGATGTGGCGCCAGAGGGGGTGCGAGGGGTCGTCGATAAGCTACCTGCCCAAGAGCGCAAGGTGCTCGAGACGCTTGCTGCGGCCGGTGGAGTGGGCACAACCAGGGCAGCCGCTGTCGACGCGGACCCGAACACCCCCGTTGCGCGCCTCATAGGCCAGGGACTACTCGTGCGCGAGAACGCGTCGACTGTGCGGCTGCCTCGACCGGTTCGCGACGTGTTGACCGGTAACGCACCGCGCGTCTACCCCGCTACCGAGCCGGCACTGCCGGCGGTGGAGCAGCGCGCGGTGGACGAAGCCGCAGCTGGTCAGGGCCTGGATGCGGTGCGCCAACTGCGCCAGCTGCTGACCTACCTGCTCGCCCAACCGGTCGCATTGAACAAAGACGCCACGGTCGGCGTGCGCGCGCTTGGCGCCATGACCAAGGATCTCGGCTTCGACCCGGCGTTCCTCATCACAGTCGGCGAGGCCGCGGGGCTGATCGGCCGCGGCAACGTTGACCCGGCGTCCGACGCCGACGCGCTTGCCGCCACGAAGGACGCGCTGACGTGGCTTGACGCAACGCTCGGCGACCAGTGGGCCATCCTCATGGTTGGTTGGGTCGCGTCGCCGTGGCGCGTGGACACCGGGCACAAGCTGCTCTCGAGCGAGATGCACGCGCCGGACCTGCGCCACGCGCGGATGACCATCCTTCGCGCAGCCGGCGACCGCGAGCGGTTGCTGTTTCAAGCGCCGATCGCCTCGTCAGGCATGCGCGACAGCCTGATCGCCGCCGTCGCTGCCGAGGCGGAAACGGTGGGAGCCCTGGCACTGGGTGGGTTATCCACCCCCGCGCAGGCACTTCTCAATGGCTCGGACGTCGCCGCCGCCGCCAAGGCGCTCGTTCCCGCCGAGGTGGACGCGGTGATCGCACAGGCCGATATGACCATCCTCGCCCCCGGCCCACTCACTGCCGACGCCGCCCGGATGATGGAGCGCTTCGCCACGCTGGAGTCCCCCGGTTTGGCCAGCGTGTGGCGGGTGACGGAGGCGTCAATACGCAAAGCCCTCGACAGCGGCGCGACCAGCGATGAGCTCCAGCGGTGGCTAGAAACCCACGTGATCGGTGAGGTGCCGCAAAACCTGCGCTTCCTGGTTGATGACGTCGCCCGCACGCACGGCTCCATCCGCGCAGGCGCCGCCATGAGTTACGTGCGCAGCAGCGACCCCACGCTCATTGCCACCGCCGCCGACCGCGTCGACCTGCGGGTGCTTGCGCCCACCGTCGCGGTGTCCGACCTCCCGCTGCCTCAGCTGATGGCGCAGCTGCGGAGCGCGGGGCTGCAGCCCACCGCCGAGGACGCTCGCGGCGCCGAGCTGAACATGGTGCCGGAGCCCTCCTTGGTACCCGCGACGCCGTCGACATTGCCGCGAGAGCGCCAGGTCGAGCCCGCCCAGGTGGAACGGATCGTGAGCGTACTGCTTACCGACGCCGCACGAAACGACGAGGCAACCGGCACCCAGACCACCGACGCCGGCGCTGACACCATCGAAGTGCTGCGCGCGGCTGCCCGCGCACGGCGCCACGTCTCCCTCGGCTACGTGGACAAGAACGGCCGCGGCCAGGTTATGACGGTGCTGCCGCTTTCCGTCGGCGGGGGCCAGGTGGACGTGCTCGACGAGGCAACCGACCGCGTCGTGCGCATCGCCCTGCCCCGCATCACCCGGGCGGTGCTGGCATAGGAAGACCCGCCCCAAGCAGGTCGCTAGGAGCGGGAGCAAAGTGACAAGGGGCGTACAGCCAACTCAAATGGTCGGCTCAGTAGGGAGGTTAAGGTGGTCTACGCAACCCGGCAACCGCTGGCGCACGATCATAATCACACACATATACTCAGTGGTTTAGTAAGTCACCTATCTATCCCTAAGGAAGTTCCCGTGAAAAAGACAGCAAGTGTGTTCGCAACGTCCCTCGCCGCCGTCTCCCTTGCGGCTTGCGCTGGCGCCGACATCGACGGCGACTACACCGGCACCGTTACCGAAGACGGCATCACCGCGCAGATGGATCTCACTGTCGCAGATGATGTTTGCCAGTTCTCCATGACCGCGCCAATCGTTGGCGAGATGCCGTACTCCTGCGAGATCGACAAGAGCAACAACGTCATCATCCTCGATGGCGAGGAGATCAACTACACGGTCGACGGCGATTCCATCGTCATGGAGACCCTCGAGGACGAAGAAGACGTCGTCCTGAAGAAGGTCTCCAAGTAGCACCCGGCTAGCGGGTCACCTGCTCCAGCACCTCAAGCACGTGGTGGTACTCCTCGCCGGTGGCTCGCGTCATGCCCAGCTCGCAGGTGCGGTTACAGGACGCGTGCACATCGCTGTCCAAGCGCTCAACATCGCGAGCCTCCATCGTGGTCGCCGCATCCGTCAGTTCCGGGTGGAGCATGCCTCGGTCACCGGCGTAGCCGCAGCAACCCCAGCTCGTCGGCACGCGCACCTCGGTTGCAGCCGCCGCGGCCACCTTCTCCAAATCAGCTTGGATTCCCAGATGCGTCGTGGAGCAGGTCGGGTGCAGCGTGATGGATTCGACCTTGTCACCGGCCGGCAGCGCGTCCAACATGTGCTCGGCAACGAAGGTTACGGCGTCGATGACGTCGATGCCGATCTCGGCCGCGATGTCCATCATCCCGTGGGTGCAGCTGGCGGCATCCATCACCACCGGCAACCGTCCCCCGCCCGTGGCGCGAAGGAGCGAGGTCTGTACACGCGCCTCAAGCGCAGCATGGCCAGAGCGCATGCCCTTGGACGTCCACGGAGTGCCGCAGCACAGCGAGTCAATATCGTCGGGAACGATGAGCGCAACCCCGGCGCGTTCCGCGAGTCGCACGAACGCCTCGGTCGCGCCGACGCCTTCGCCTTGCGGGCCGAACATCGAGTTCACGCACGCCGGAACGAAAACGGCGCTGGGTTTGGCGAACCGGTCCCCCACCACCGGGCCCAGCTTCGATCGGGTGCGTCCACCCTTGCCCAACTCCGGCTGGTACTGCGGCACGGTGTCGGCACCGGCGAGCGCGCGGGCGACGTCGGTCACCTTCTGCACCAGCTTGGTGGGAAGGTAGTACGCGCCGGTGAGGGCTGCTGACGCGGCGGTGTTGGCCGGACCCCACACCTTCGCCGCGGTGGTCCAACCGGCGGTTTCCACAGCGCCGGCTTCTTCGGCGCGCAGGTGTTTGATGAATTTGCCGGTGTCAATGCCAACCGGGCATGCGGTGACGCACAAAGAGTCGACGGCGCACGTGTCGATCCCCTCGTATTGGTAATCCTGGTCGATGGCGCTGACGGTGCCCAGGTCGCCGTCGGCAAGCGCCTGAGCCCTGGCGCGACGCACCACGATGCGCTGGCGCGGCGTCATGGTGAGATCGCGGGACGGGCACACGGGTTCGCAGTAGCCGCACTCGACGCACGGGTCGATCTCGTCTTCAACCTGGGGGTTGAGCTTGAAGTTCTTCATGTGCTCGCGGTCGTCGTCGGTGATGATCACGCCAGGGTTCATCACGCCGCGCGGGTCGGCAGCACGCTTGAGCTCGACCATGACCTGGTAAAGCTCGTCGCCGTACTGGCGGCGGACGTACGGCGCCATGACGCGGCCCGTGCCGTGCTCCGCCTTCAGGTTGCCGCCGGCGCTGAGGACAAGGTCGACCATCGCCTCGTTGAACCCGTCGTAGCGCTTCAAGTTTTCGTCGCCCTCGAAGCGGTCGGTGATGAGGAAGTGGATGTTGCCGTCCTTGGCGTGGCCGAAAATGACGGCGTCGTCGTAGGCGTACTCGGTGAACAGGGTCTGCAGCCCGCCGCAGGTGTCGGCCAAGTCCGCGACCGGCACGGCGATGTCTTCCAGCAGCGCGGTGGTTCCGGACGGGCGGGCCTCGGCCACCTGGGCGTAGAGGCCTTTGCGGAAGGCCCACGCCTTGGCGGCTTCGCGGGCGTCGGTGGAGAACGCCGCGGGGGTCTGCAGGTCAAACTCGGTAAGCAGCTTCGCGCCCACCTGCTCGTACTCGCGCAGCTGCTCGGCGTCGTTCGCGTGGTATTCGATCAAAAGCGCGGCCTGCCCGTCGAGCTCGAAGCCGGTGATCTGCTCGGGCACGGTGTCGAACGAGCGGCCTACCTTGATGGAGCGCGAGTCCATCAGCTCCAGCGTCGCCGCGTGCGAGTCGAAAAGCGCGGGCAGGGAGCGCGTCGCCGCGTCGATAGTTGGGTAGACCGCGATGGTCGTCGTCTTAAGCTTCGGCACCTCGATGGTGCGAAGCGTCGCCTCCGCGATAAACGCCAGCGTGCCCTCAGACGCGACCAGCAAGTGCATGAAGATTTCCAGGGGCGGGTCGTAGTCCAAGAACGCGTTGAGGCTGTAGCCCATCGTGTTTTTCAGCGCGAAGTGACGCTCGATGGTGGCGACGGACTCGGCGTTGCCGCGCACGCGGCGCTTCAGGCGCTCGATCGTTGCCGTAAGTTCCGGCTCCGCCTGCGCGAACTGCACCTCCGCGTCGGCGTCGGCGGTGTTGATCACCGTGCCCGACGGCAAGACAAAGGTGAGCGATTCGATCGTGTTGTACGTGTTGAACTTCGTGCCGCACGCCATACCGGAGGAGTTGTTGGCAATCACGCCGCCCATCGTCGCCGCGCCCTCTGAGGCCGGGTCGGGGCCGATCTTGCGCCCGTAGGGGGCAAGGTACGCGTTGACCTGGCGCACCGTCGATCCCGGCTGGACGCGCACCCGGTTGCCGCCGTCGAGAACGGTGACGCCGCGGAAGTGCTTGCGAACGTCGACAAGCAACCCGCTCCCGCCTGCCTGACCCGACAGCGACGTGCCTCCGGAGCGAAGCACTACCGTGCGGCCCGAAGCCGCTGCAGCGCGAAACGCTGCTGCCACGTCGTTCGCACTGCGCGCCTCGACCACCGCATCCGGGGTGTACAGGAAGTGCGACGCGTCGTGGGCGTACTTGATGCGGTCGATCGGGCGGGTGGTAATCGCCTCGCTCGATCCGAGTTCGCGGGTGAGGTGCTCCACCGGGGAAGAAATTGTGGCTGTCATAGACCCATGCTAGCCCCCGGCCCCGCTGCTACCTTCGATCGCAAGGAGGATGAAAAGTGACCACAATCGAAATTCGGGACCTTCGCAAGCGCTTCGGCAGTGTCCAAGCCCTCGACGGCATGAGCTTTAGCGTGCGCGACGGCGAAATCTACGGCTTCGTCGGCTCTAACGGCGCGGGCAAATCAACCACCATGCGCATCGCACTCGGTGTGCTGGAGGCGGATTCGGGCGAGGTGCTGCTGGACGGGCAGCTGCTTGACGACGACCTGCGGCGCCGCATCGGCTACATGCCCGAGGAGCGCGGCCTCTACGGCAAGGAAAAGATCCTCGACCAGCTCGTTTTCTTGGCCAAGCTGCACGGCGTTGACGGCGCGGCCGCCGTTAAACGCGGCACAGCGCTGCTGGAGGAACTCGGCCTCGGCGAGCGCCTGAACGACAAATTGGACGACTTGTCGCTGGGCAACCAGCAGCGCGTCCAACTCGCCGCGAGCCTGATCCACGACCCGGAGATTTTGATCCTCGACGAGCCGTTTTCCGGCCTCGACCCCGTTGCCGTCGACGTGATGAGCACAATGCTCACGGACCGCGCCCGAGCCGGTGTGCCGGTGATCTTCTCGTCCCACCAGCTCGACTTGGTGCAGCGCCTGTGCGACCGCGTCGGCATTGTCACCCGCGGCCGCATGGTCGCCGAAGGCACCGTGGACGAGCTTCGCAGCCAGGGCCCGGTGCGCTACAGGGTGGGCACGCAAACCGCAGGTTGGTTGCCGGAGGGCACCACGCTTATCGACGCCACCCCCACCCACACCACCGTCGAAACCCAAAGCACCGACGAGGACCAGAAAATCCTCCGCGCCGCGCTGTCCGCCGGCCCGGTGCACGAGTTCACCCGCGTCGTGCCTGACCTGGCCGACCTGTTCAAGGAGGTAGTGAAGTAGATGGCTACGCAGAACGCGTACTCCCCCATGCACACGATCACGACGACGGCCGCGCGCGAGATCCAGATCCTGTTCCGCAAAAAGAGCGTGATCATCACGCTTTCGATCATGCTGCTCGCGATCGTTGCCCTGATCGGCTTCGGCACGTGGCAGAAGGAGAAGGACGACACCGCCGACGCCACCTCGGTCGCCGCGGTCGGGCTCGAGGAATCGCTTCTCGACGACGCCGGTTACGACGGCCGAGCCGCCACAAATAGGGACGAGGCGGCTCAGTTGGTGCGTGACGGCGACGTGGAAGCCGCCGTCGTGGTCGACGGCGGGACTTGGCAGGTGATCTCGGACGGGATGCCGAAGAGCAGCATCCTGAGCGGCGTCGAGACCATGGCGGAAAACTACGCGCGCGCAGAGGCGCTCTCCGCGCTCGGACTCACCGCCGAGCAGTACGAGGCGGCGAAGCCGTCTGTTGATGTCGTCCCAGTCGACATCAACGACACGGACGGCGAGCAGACCGAGAAGAATTTCGTCCGCCTCATCACCGCGTTTGCGGCACTCATGATGGTCATTTTCACCGTGATCACGTTCGCGGCGCAGGTGGGCAGCCGCGTGACCGAGGAGAAGTCCTCCCGAGTGGTTGAGCTCATCTTGGCCACCGTGCGCCCCATCGACTTCCTCGCCGGGAAACTCTTGGGCACGGTGCTCTACGGGTTCGTCGCCACCGCCCTGCTCTTCATCGTTGCCGCACTGGGACTTCGCTGGTCCGGGCTTGTGGACGGCATCGAATTCGACTGGTCGATTTTCCCAGTCCTCCTCGTCGCGTGGCTGTTGGCCATGCTCTTCTTCGGCGGCCTCTACGCCGCCGCCGGCGCGATGGTGCAGCGCACCGAGGACTTGCAATCCACCCAGATGCCGATTCTGCTGCTCCTCATGGCCGCCGCCTATATCCCGGGCTTCGGCTGGATGAGCACGGACACCACCTGGATGCAGGTGATGAGCTGGATCCCGCCGTTTTCCATCTTCGCCGCGCCCCTGTCATACGCCGCCGGTGACTTTTCCGCCGCGCAGCTTGCCGGCTCGCTTGCCTTGGCCGCGCTCGCAACAGCGCTGGTGATGTGGGCCGCCGCACGGATTTACAAGCGCACGATTTTGAACAACGGACGCGTGAGCAAGTGGTCCGAGGTGCTGCGCAGGGGCTAGGTCAACCAAGCTAGCGCGCACGCGCCTCAGCAATAAACCGCTCGACGTCGAACTCGGCGTCGAGTTCGCCTTGCTGCACCGCAACGCCGAGCGCGTCGAACTTGCGCTCCCGCTCCTCCACCAGCCGCAGCCCCTCGCGCAGAACTTCACTCGCGGAGGCGTAACGCCCGTCCTGGATGAGCTGGGCGATGAGCTTGTCGTAGCGGTCGCCGAGTACAACTGAAGTGTTCTTAGCCATAACCGGCACGCTACCAACATGCAAGGAGATACTGGCATGGCTTACGGCGACGGCCCTCTTATTGTCCAGTCCGACAAAACCGTCCTGCTCGAGGTCGCGCACCTCGACGCCGCCAAGGCCCGCGCAGCGCTTGCCCCCTTCGCCGAGCTCGAGCGCGCCCCAGAGCACATCCACACCTACCGCATCACCCCGCTCGCTTTGTGGAACGCCCGCGCCGCCGGCTTCGACGCAGAACAGGCAGTGGACACGCTCGAGCGCTACTCGCGGTTCCCCGTTCCGCAGGCATTGCTTATCGACGTCGCCGAAACCATGGCCCGCTACGGCCGATTAAAGCTGGTGAAGCATCCCGCCCACGGTCTCATCCTGGAGGCCGACGACCCCGCCATCCTCACCGAGGTCTTGCGCAGCAAGAAGATCGTCCCGCTCACTGGCGCACCAATCGACGAACTCACCGCACCCGTGCACCCGTCCGCCCGCGGCCAGATCAAGCAGGAGCTGATCAAGCTGGGGTGGCCGGTGGAGGACCTCGCGGGCTACGTCGACGGTGAGCACCACCCCATCGAGTTGAACCACGACGGCTGGCAGCTGCGCGACTACCAGCAGTACGCCGCCGAGTCCTTCTGGGAGGGCGGCTCCGGCGTGGTCGTGTTGCCTTGCGGCGCGGGCAAAACCATCGTTGGCGCGGCCTCCATGGCGCAGGCGCAGACCACCACGTTAATCCTGGTCACCAACACCGTTGCCGGCAGGCAGTGGCGCGACGAGCTTCTGCGCCGCACCACGCTGACGCCGCAGGAGATCGGCGAGTACTCAGGCGAGCGCAAAGAGATCCGCCCGGTCACCATCGCCACCTACCAGGTGGTCACCCGCAAGACGAAGGGCGAGTACAAGGCGCTCGAGCTGTTTGACTCCCGCGACTGGGGCCTCATTATTTATGACGAAGTCCACCTCCTGCCCGCGCCAGTCTTCCGCATGGCCGCCGACCTGCAGTCGCGCCGCCGCTTGGGGCTCACGGCCACCCTGGTTCGCGAGGACGGCCGCGAGGACGACGTCTTCTCGCTTATCGGGCCGAAGCGCTACGACGCCCCGTGGAAAGAACTCGAGATGGCCGGCTACATCGCCACCGCCGAGTGCGTCGAGGTGCGCACATCGCTGACCGAGGAAGAACGCCTGCTCTACGCCACCGCCGAAACTCGGGAACGATACCGCCTCGCCGCGTGCAGCTCGCGCAAGATGGACGCCCTCCGCCGCATCCTCGACACCCACGAGGGCGAACCCACGCTCATCATCGGCGCCTTCGTTGACCAGCTGGAGGAAATCGCCGAGGCGTTATCCGCGCCGCTCGTCACAGGCTCCACTACCACGAAGCAGCGTGAGGAGGCATTCGCTGCTTTCCGACGAGGCGACATCTCCACCCTCGTCGTCTCCAAAGTTGCCAACTTCTCGATCGACCTGCCGGGGGCCGCCCTCGGCATCCAGGTCTCCGGCACCTTCGGCTCCCGTCAAGAGGAGGCACAGCGCCTCGGGCGCCTCCTGCGACCCAAGGCGGACGGAGCGGAAGCTACCTTCTACACCATCGTCGCCCGCGACACCCTCGACGCCGAGTACGCCGCCCGCCGCCAGCGCTTCCTCGCCGAGCAAGGCTACGCCTACCGTCTGGTGAGTGCCGACGACCTTTAGACTGGCTCCCATGAGCGAGATGAAGGTGTTCAAGTTCGACGTCGACGAGGCCTACGCCAAGCAGCACAACGAAATGCTGCGCAACACGAAGTACCTTGTCATCTCCGGCGTCGCACTCTTCATCATCTCCCTGGCCGCAGCCGCCGCAGTTTGGTTCCTCGTCGACCCATCCTCCCCTTGGCACATCCTCGGCTCCATCGGCCTCGCACTTTTCGGCGTCATGATGCTCATTGTCGCGCTCGCGATTCCCCGCAGCGTGGGCAAGGTGCAGCAGCTTTACGACGCCCACCCCCTCTCCCCCGCCATCATCACCGAAAACCACGGCACGGCGGTGACCCTTACCGCCCTCGTCAACGCCAACGTCGACCCCGACTTGCCGCCGCGCTGGGCCCTCACCTCCCTCGTGACCAAGCCGATCCCCGGCGCCCACGACACCACCGGCACAAAAATTCCCGTCACCGCCGTCGGCGCCCAGCAGTCCGTTCATGACAAGGCCCACTGGCAGGTCATCACACCCATGCCGATCGCTTGGGCCACCCCGGACCCCGACGTTGTTACCCAAGCCCGGACCTCCATCCCTCACCGTCAGTGGCAAACCCTTGAGCACGCCGCGAAGGATAGTGAGCTTGTCGAGGCCTCAAAGAAGACCCTCCAGCTCCTCTAGCCCCTCTCGTTCCCCAGCCCGCTGGCCCGCTCCTCCGCCCCTCCGCCGCCGCCGTCCGTGCGACTCGCTAATAGCGGGTATCTCGGCGACAGTTGTGTGTTTCCGCAGGTCGCGTTGCGCGGTCGTGGGAGTTACCCGCTATCAGTGGTTGTGGCCTGTAGCTCCCAGGGTTTCAGTGTGTCAACGACAGGGGGTTTTGCACCTACCGATGAGGCTGTTTGTCGTCGGGAGCTACAGGGCGCGGCGCGTGCGTCGCCCGTGTCACTGCCGCCTATGTGCCGGGAGCGCCCCGATA
>NZ_JBAJNR010000020.1:0-1693 GCF_036881695.1 Corynebacterium sp. Marseille-Q4381
TTTTGTTGGGTGGTTTTGTTTTGGTTGGGTTTGGGCTTTTCACGGCTCGGTTTCTTTTACTGAAATGTTTTTGTGGAGAGTTTGATCCTGGCTCAGGATGAACGCTGGCGGCGTGCTTAACACATGCAAGTCGAACGGAAAGGCCAGTGCTTGCACTGGTACTCGAGTGGCGAACGGGTGAGTAACACGTGGGTGATCTGCCCTGCACTTCGGGATAAGCTTGGGAAACTGGGTCTAATACCGGATAGGACCACTTCGTTGTTGTTGTGGTGGAAAGTTTTTTCGGTGTGGGATGAGCTCGCGGCCTATCAGCTTGTTGGTGGGGTAATGGCCTACCAAGGCGTCGACGGGTAGCCGGCCTGAGAGGGTGTACGGCCACATTGGGACTGAGATACGGCCCAGACTCCTACGGGAGGCAGCAGTGGGGAATATTGCACAATGGGCGGAAGCCTGATGCAGCGACGCCGCGTGGGGGATGACGGCCTTCGGGTTGTAAACTCCTTTCGCCAAAGACGAATTTTGACGGTATTTGGAGAAGAAGCACCGGCTAACTACGTGCCAGCAGCCGCGGTAATACGTAGGGTGCGAGCGTTGTCCGGAATTACTGGGCGTAAAGAGCTCGTAGGTGGTTTGTCGCGTCGTTTGTGTAAGCCCATGGCTTAACTGTGGGACTGCAGGCGATACGGGCATAACTTGAGTGCTGTAGGGGAGACTGGAATTCCTGGTGTAGCGGTGAAATGCGCAGATATCAGGAGGAACACCGATGGCGAAGGCAGGTCTCTGGGCAGTTACTGACGCTGAGGAGCGAAAGCATGGGGAGCGAACAGGATTAGATACCCTGGTAGTCCATGCCGTAAACGGTGGGCGCTAGGTGTGAGTCCCTTCCACGGGGTTCGTGCCGTAGCTAACGCATTAAGCGCCCCGCCTGGGGAGTACGGCCGCAAGGCTAAAACTCAAAGGAATTGACGGGGGCCCGCACAAGCGGCGGAGCATGTGGATTAATTCGATGCAACGCGAAGAACCTTACCTGGGCTTGACATACACCGGATCGCTGCAGAGATGTAGTTTCCCTTGTGGCTGGTGTACAGGTGGTGCATGGTTGTCGTCAGCTCGTGTCGTGAGATGTTGGGTTAAGTCCCGCAACGAGCGCAACCCTTGTCTTATGTTGCCAGCATTTGGTTGGGGACTCATGAGAGACTGCCGGGGTTAACTCGGAGGAAGGTGGGGATGACGTCAAATCATCATGCCCCTTATGTCCAGGGCTTCACACATGCTACAATGGTCGGTACAACGCGCAGCGAGCCTGTGAGGGTGAGCGAATCGCTGAAAGCCGGTCGTAGTTCGGATTGGGGTCTGCAACTCGACCCCATGAAGTCGGAGTCGCTAGTAATCGCAGATCAGCAACGCTGCGGTGAATACGTTCCCGGGCCTTGTACACACCGCCCGTCACGTCATGAAAGTTGGTAACACCCGAAGCCAGTGGCCTGTTTGGGGAGCTGTCGAAGGTGGGATCGGCGATTGGGACGAAGTCGTAACAAGGTAGCCGTACCGGAAGGTGCGGCTGGATCACCTCCTTTCTAAGGAGCTTTTTTTCAAAAAAGTCCTCACGGTTGTGGGGCGAGTGTGGTTGAGGTGCCGAGTGTGTACCTGCCATGTTGATTGTTTCCGGGTGGACACATGCTGCACGTGCATA
>NZ_JBAJNR010000020.1:1792-4292 GCF_036881695.1 Corynebacterium sp. Marseille-Q4381
GCCTTGTATGGGTTGTGGTTGTGGTGTGCGCGGTTGATCACGGTTTGCAGTAATCACGTGTATCAAACAAAAGTTTTTTGGTGTTGGCATGCTGTTGGGTGTCTGGGGCAGCACAGTGGTTGTGTGTCCTTGACTTGCATTGCTTGCATGCGCGTTTGTGTGTGTGGGTGTGTGGGTGTGGTGTGTGAGAACTGGAGAGTGGACGCGAGCATTATTTTTTGCTTTTTTCTTTGTGTCTTAGTGTGCGCATTGTGCATGCCGTGTGGTGTGTGTGGTGCGTTGTGATTGTGTGTGTTTGTTGATCAAGGGCGTACGGTGGATGCCTTGGCATGCTGGGCCGATGAAGGACGTGTGAGGCTGCGTTATGCCTCGGGGAGTTGCCAACAAAGCGTTGATCCGAGGATGTCCGAATGGGGAAACCCCGTACCAGTTGTGTGGTGCGACCTGCAGGTGAATGCATAGCCTGTATGGGGGTTAACGCGGGGAAGTGAAACATCTCAGTACCCGCAGGAGAAGAAAACAAGTGTGATTCCGTGTGTAGTGGCGAGCGATAGCGGATGAGGCTAAACCATGTGTGTGTGATACCTGGGTAGGGGTTGCGCATGTGGGGTTGTGGGGCAACAGCTCGGTGGGCTACCTGACCGCCGCAGCAGGTTGGTGTGTGTAAGCGGAAGCGCCTGGGATGGTGCACCGGAGTAGGTGATGAGTCCTGTACGTGAATGCGCATGCTGGTGTTGTGTTGTTGTTCCCGAGTAGCAGCGGGCTCGTGGAATCTGCTGTGAATCTGCCGGGACCACCCGGTAAGCCTAAATACTCAGTGTGACCGATAGTGAATTAAGTACCGTGAGGGAATGGTGAAAAGTACCCCGGGAGGGGAGTGAAAGAGTTCCTGAAACCGTGCGCTTACAATCCGTCAGAGCACCTCAACGTGTGTGTGATGGCGTGCCTTTTGAAGAATGAGCCTGCGAGTCAGCGGCATGTCGCGAGGTTAACCAAGTGTGTTGGGTAGCCGTAGCGAAAGCGAATCCGAAATGGGTGGTAAGTGGCATGTCCTGGACCCGAAGCGGGGTGATCTACCCATGGCCAGTGTGAAGCAGCTGTAAGAGGTTGTGGAGGCGCGAACCCACTTAGGTTGAAAACTGAGGGGATGAGTTGTGGGTAGGGGTGAAAGGCCAATCAAACTCCGTGATAGCTGGTTCTCCCCGAAATGCATTTAGGTGCAGCGTCATGTGAGCTTGCCGGAGGTAGAGCTACTGGTTGGTTGAGCGGGACTATCATCTTAGCAATGTCAGCCAAACTCCGAATGCCGGTTAAAGTGTTGCATGGCAGTGAGACTGTGGGGGATAAGCTTCATAGTCGAGAGGGAAACAGCCCAGATCGCCGGTTAAGGCCCCTAAGGGTGTACTAAGTGGAAAAGGATGTGGGATCGCGAAGACAGCCAGGAGGTTGGCTTAGAAGCAGCCACCCTTGAAAGAGTGCGTAATAGCTCACTGGTCGAGTGGTTCCGCGCCGACAATGTAGTGGGGCTCAAGTACACCGCCGAAGCCGCGGCAAAACATTATGTTTTGGGTAGGGGAGCGTCGTATATGGGGTGAAGCACGATCGTAAGGGCGTGTGGACTGTATGCGAGTGAGAATGCAGGCATGAGTAACGAGAGATACGTGAGAATCGTATCCGCCGAATGATCAAGGGTTCCTGGGTCAAGTTCGTCTTCTCAGGGTGAGTCGGGTCCTAAGGCGAGGCCGACAGGCGTAGTCGATGGTGAACGGGTTGATATTCCCGTACCCGTGGTATCGCGACCAATGCTGAAGCAATGATACTAACCACCCGGAACTGTGCCTGCCTGCATCTTTGATGCGGGTGGGTGTGGTGATGCGTGGGGCCTGATTTGTGGTAGGTAAGTGATGGGGTGACGCAGAGTGGTAGCCACGCCAGTTATTGGATTCTGGTGCAAGCGTGTAGCACGGCATCTTGTCAAATGCGGATGCCAATACAGTGTGAGGCGTGATGCGTAGCCCTTATGTGGGTGATGGTGGTGATCCTGTGCTGCCGAGAAAAGCCTCTAGCGATGTGGTGTCACGGCCCGTACCCGAAACCGACACAGGTGATCAGGTAGAGCATACTAAGGCGGTCGGGTGAACTGTGGTTAAGGAACTCGGCAAATTGCCCCCGTAACTTCGGGAGAAGGGGGACCTCACTAGGTTCAGAGCTAGGTGGGGTCGCAGAGAAGAGAGGGGAGCGACTGTTTATCAAAAACACAGGTCCGTGCGAAGACGGTTAAGTTGATGTATACGGACTGACGCCTGCCCGGTGCTGGAAGGTTAAGAGGACCTGTTAGGTAGCAATACCGAAGCGGAGAATTTAAGCCCCAGTAAACGGCGGTGGTAACTATAACCATCCTAAGGTAGCGAAATTCCTTGTCGGGTAAGTTCCGACCTGCACGAATGGCGTAACGACTCCCCTGCTGTCTCAACCACAGACCCGGTGAAATTGCAGTACG